>JACSRE010000322.1 GCA_014879945.1 Myxococcus sp. | reverse complement strand
TCCCGGAACGCCTGCGTCGAGCGTGGAGAGGGCGCAGAGCCCTGGCGCGCCACCCGCCGCCGAGCCTCCCGCTGCGGAGCCACCAGCCGCCGAGCCTCCCGCCGCCGAGCCTCCCGCCGCCGAGCCTCCTGCCGCCGAGCCTCCCGCCGCCGAGCCTCCCGCCGCGGAGCCTCCGTCACCGGTCGAGGTCATTGGTCCGCACGCCATCATGGCGGTGACAGCAGTCAGTAGAAGTCGTCGGTTCATGGGTGGGGCTCCAAACAAGGGAGCGGAGTGTAGTCGAGCGAGTGCTTCCGACGAGTTTCTGCCGTCAAGGTGCCCACCCCTCCTTGACGCGCCGACCTGCGCTCCATCAAGAAGTCGCTGCGCACGTGGCCGTCATCGCGTGTTCTTCCTCACACCCCGCTTTCTCAGGAGCTCCCCGGATGCCCACGACGAACCGAACGACCCGCGCCGCCAGCGTCGCCGTCAACCCGACGAAGCCCAAGCCGACCGAGCTCAAGGTCGGCAAGTTCACCACCAACGCCCCGGGCGTCACCGTCAAGGCGACTCCAGCTGGCCGCGCGGCGAACAGCCCGGTCAACGTCTCCATCTCGCGCTCAGTGCGCCCGTTCTCCGAGGCCGGCACGCTGAGCGTCACGCTCAACGGCACCAACGTGAAGGTCCCGGTCAAGGGCACCGACCGCCCCGACGCCATCGCCAAGAAGCTCGAGAAGGCGCTCGAGAAGGCCAACTCGAACGTCGAGGTGCGCATCAAAGAGCCCGGCGCGTGGGGCAGCCAGCCCGTCGGCTCGTCGAAGACCGAGCTCGTCATCGGCCTCAAGGAGCACTTCAAGCCGGGCGGCCAGCTGGGCCCCACCATCAACCCCGCGCCGCGCCCGCAGCCGACCGTCAACCCGGCGCCGCCGCCGCCGGTGCGCCCGCAGCCGACGGTGAACCCGGCGCCCGTTCGTCCCCCGCCCGTGCGTCCGCAGCCGACGGTGAACCCGGCTCCGGTGCGCCCGCAGCCCACCGTGAACCCCGCGCCCCCGGGCCGCCGCGACCTCGAATGACGTCGTCGCGCCTCGACCTGCGCGCCAGCAACCGCGCGCTCGAGACGTTCGGGCGGCGCTCGCTCGACGCGCTGCTCCCTGAGGCGCTCCAGACGGAGCGCTTCGCTGCCTGGAAGCCGAAGGCCGACTCCGCCACGCGCGAGCTGGCCCGCGGCGCCTGGGAGCAGATGACGCTCAACGAGTACCGCTCCCAGGTCGGCTTCACCGACCTGCTGCACGCGATGACCCGCCTCGGGCTGTCACGCGACTCGCTGCAGACGATGGAGCGCCTCACCCGCGACGAGGTCGTGCACGTCGAGCTGTGCCGTCGCATGGTGCTGGGCCTGGGCGGCTCCGACGTGATTCCCGGTCAGCCGCAGTGGGTGGGCCTCGACGCCAGCCTCGAGCCGCTCGAGCAGGTCATCGAGTTCGTCACCTCGTCGCTGTGTGTCGGAGAGATGATCTCCTGCGCGCTCCTGGGCGCCGCCGCGAAGGCCGCCACCGACCCCACCGCGAAGGCCGTGCTGACCCGCATGACGGCCGACGAGTCGATCCACGGCCAGTCGGGCTTCCACTTCCTCGCCACGCTGCTGCCCGCGGTCTCGAAGCGCCGCCTGCGCTGGTTCCAGAGGCGCGCGTCAGAGGCTGGTGCGCAGGCCTTCGCCATCTGCCTGACGCCCTACGAAGACGTGCAGCACCCCTTCGGCGCCCTGCCGTTCGCGAGGCTCGAGCCCATTCTGCGCGCGACCTGGCGGCGGTCGATTCAACCGGGCTTCGCCAGGCTCGGGCTCGAGGTGCGCGAGCCGGGGCCGCGCTGAGGGTTCGCGCCGCCGGAGAGCGCTCAGAGCCGCTCGGTGACGCGCGCCACCATCGCGTCGACGTCGGGCTCGTTCGTCAAGTCGAGCATCACGTGCGGAGCGCGCGGGTGCCCCCACTGATCGACCGGCATCTTCCAGAACAGCGCCACCGTCTTCGCGCCCACCGCCACCGCCAGGTGCATCGGGCCGGTGTTGTTGCAGATGACGACCGCCGACTTCGCCATCAGCGCGGCCAGCTCGTCGAGCGAGGTCGGCGGCGCCAGCACGCCCGCTCCAGTCGCGAGCACCTCGCTGGCGAGCGCCTCTTCGCCCGGGCCCCAGGTGATGACGGGCGTGACGCCGCGCGCGTGGAGGGCCTTCGTCACCCCCGAGAAGACGCTGGCGGGCACGCGCCGCGCGCCGAGCCGGCCGCCGGGGTTCACCACCGCGAACGTCGGGTGCGCGTCGACCAACCGGTCCACCGCGGGCGTGCTGCGAGGTGGGCGGAAGGCCATCGCGCCCATGGGCGCCGCGACGATGGGCGAGAGCAGGTGCAGCCGCTGCTCCACCTCGTTGCGGGTGTCGGCGCGCGGGCGCACCGCGACGTCCATCATCAGCCGGGCCGCGCCCACCGCGGGCCCCACCACGCACCCGTGCGCTCCCAGCAGCCGCGCCACCAGGGCGGGCGTACCGGAGTACTCGGTCCAGCTGGCGGCGTTCACCACCACCCCGCCGCGACCCAGCGCGCGCAGCCGGCGCACGTCTCGCGAGAACACCCCCAGCCACAGCCACCGTCGCTCGAAGGGGTGGAGGCCAGCCAGGCCCGGCAGGCCCTCCAGCACGCGCACGCACTTCGGGTGAACCACCAGGTGCACCTCGTGCGTCTTCGCCAGCGCCTGCACCAGCGGCGTCGTCAGCAGGGCTTCCCCGACGCGGTTGTCGATGCGCACCACCACCACGCGCCGCGCTGACGTCAGGAGCGCGCGCGGGCGTCGCCAGGGCCGCCACCACAGCAGCGCCAGCCACCAGCCGGCCACGTGCCGCAGGAAGACCTCGACCCGGTGGCGCATCACGTCACGGAGGCGGCGTCTTGCCGAACCAGCGCCACGGCCAGCCCGGCTCGACGAAGGCGTCGGCGGGCATCGCGCCCTTGAGCTCTTCGTGGAGCTTCGGCAGCTCGCTCCAGTGCACGCCCGGGCGCGTGTGGTGCGCCGAGTGGAGGCCGAGGTTGCCGGTCAGCCAGTTGTAGAAGGGCTGCATCATGTTGTTCGACGCCACCGAGTGCGAGGCCGTGCTGCGGCCGGCGTGGTGCGCGTAGGTGGCCCAGGCGGTGCCGAAGAGCGAGAAGAGGGGCCCCAGCACGAAGATGATGAGCCCCGGAACCGGGCGGTACGCCACCAGCGCCGCGACGAGGGCCACCGAGAGCACGCCCATCCACACGAAGGTGAAGCGCAGCTTCGGGTACTTCGCGCTCACCTTCCACGCGCGCGGGTACGCCGTCAGCGTCACGTTCACCGAGTACTCGAGCTCGCCCATCGTCGAGCCGTCTTCCCGCTGCCAGCGCGACTCGTCCTTCTTCTGGTCGAGGTAGTTGAGGTGGTGGCCGATGGAGTGGTGCAGCACCCACGCCTGGCTGGTGACGCCCGTCTGCAGCGCGTACATCAGCTCGAGCAGCCGGTTGAGGGGCTCCGAGGTGAACGTCGTCACGTGCTGGTGGTGGTGGTTGAAGGCGCAGACGGGCGCCTTCGGCAGAATGCCCAGGCCGAACACCAGCAGCAGCAGCACCGGGTGGTCAAGGTACAGGTACGCCCACACGTCGAGGAGGAAGAGCCCCGCGAAGGCCAACACCCTGGGGCGGTCTGCGGCGTAGCGGAACACCGACGTACGGCTCGAGAGCAGCGCGGCGCTCGCGGCGCCGGCAGAGGTTTCGGAAGACGACATGTTCACGGGCGCTTCTCCAGATGCACGATGACTTCACCAGTCAGCGATGGGGCCTTCTGCCCTAGCCATCGTGACAACTTCCAGAACCATTCCCAGTCTTCGAGCGGCATCCACTGCCGCGCGGAGAAGAGGCGAAAACCCCACACTCGTGTCACCGGCGCGTCACGGAAGAACGCGCGCAGGGTGCGCATGGAGAAGAAGAGGCAGTGCGCGCGGGGCTTGCGCCCGAACCAGCGGAACTTGAGGCGGGCCAGGAAGGCGAGCCAGCCCGGGTGCATGGGCACGCCGATGAGCAGGTGGCCGCCGGGCTTGAGCACGCGCAGCCAGTCCTTCAGGGCGTCGGGCGCGTTGGCGAGGTGCTCGAGCACGTGGCTGGCGATGATGACGTCGTAGCTCTCGTCGGGCAGCGGGAGCGGCTGGCACTCGAGGTCGACGCCCTCGATGATGGTGCCGTAGCCAGCCTGCCTGCAGGCCTCGACGTAGCGGGGCACCACCTCGACCGCGCTCCACTGCGCCTCGCCCGCGAGCGCGTCGACGAACTTCTTGGCGTCGCCGTTGCCCGGGCCGATGTCGAGCACCGTCAGCGCCTCGCCCTTCGCCGCGAGCGCCTGCGCCACCACCGGCACCAGCTCGTGGTACCGCGCCTGGTAGAGCTCGTACTTCCGGTAGGCCGGGACGACGCCGAAGGCGAGCTGGTCCTGCGAGGTCTTGATCATCGCTGCGGCGCGCGCCTGTAGCCGGGGGGCGAACGGTGCACAACCCCGGGGGAGGTCGGTTGGGAGGAGGTGCTGAGGCCCAGCGAAGGTGTCCGCGCGAACGGCCCAGCGAGAGTGTTTGCGGTTGGGGGCGGCTTGTCGCCCATTGGTCCCGCACGCGCTGCGGTTGCCCGAGGACAAGGGCGGCACCGGCCGCCAGACCGGGGAACGGGTGGGCGCGGGGCGCCAGGCAGCGCGTGGCGTGGTACCGAGGCGGGCATGCTCGCCGATGACCTCGCAACGCACCCCCTCTTCGCTGCTGCGTCCAGTGCCTCGCTCCAGGCCTTGAGCCGCGCCGCCTCCCGGTCCGAGTTCTCCGCTGGGCAGCGCGCCTTCACTGAAGGTGACGCAGCGGGCACCCTCTTCCTGGTGGTGCGAGGCGAGCTCGACGTCATCAAGCGCGCGGAGGGCGGCGCCGAGGTCGTCATGCATCGCCTCGGCGAGGGTGACGTCGGCGGGCTCACCAACCTCACCGGCGCAGAGCCCCGGTCCGCCACGCTTCAGGCCATCGGGGCCGCGCAGCTCCTCTTCATCGAGAAGGCCGCCTTCGTCGCCGCGATGGCCAGCGACCCGGCGTTGACCGCTGCCGTGCTGCGGGAGCTGGGCCAGAAGGTGCGCCGCAAGACCGCGCAGGTGGCGACGCTCCTGCAGCGCACCCAGCGTGACCCTCGAGAGAAGGTCGTCTTCTTCGACGCCAAGCCCTACGAGCGCGCGGCCTTCGACGCCCGCCTGCCCGACAGCCTGCGCGTGCGCTACCTCGAAGCCCGGCTCGGGCCCAGCACGGCCCGGCTCGCCGACGGGTTTCCCGTCGTCTGTGCGTTCGTCAACGACGACCTCTCGGCGCCCGTCGTCGAGGAGCTCGGCGCCCGCGGCGTGCGCCTCATCGCCCTGCGGTGCGCCGGCTACAACAACGTCGACCTCGCGGCGGCGGCGAAGGCCGGCGTCGAGGTGGTGCGGGTGCCGGCCTACTCGCCCCACGCCGTCGCCGAGCACACCCTCGCGCTGCTGCTGACGCTGGTGCGCAAGACGCACCGGGCCGCCGCGCGCGTGCGCGACGGCAACTTCTCGCTCGCGGGGCTGGTGGGCTTCGACCTGCACGGCAAGACGGCGGGGGTGGTGGGCACGGGGAAGATTGGCGCCATCGTCGCCTCCATCTTGCGGGGCTTCGGCATGACGGTGCTCGCCTTCGACCGCGTTCAACAGCCCGAGCTCGTCGCCGCCGGCGTTCGCTACCTGCCCCTCGACGAGCTGTTCGCGCAGAGCGACGTCATCTCGCTGCACGTGCCGCTCACGCCCCAGACGCACCACCTGGTGGACGCCGAGAAGCTCGCCAGGACCAGGCGCGGGCTGGTGCTGCTCAACACCAGCCGTGGAGGCCTCGTCGACACCGCCGCGTTGATCGCCTCGCTCAAGTCGGGCCACCTCGGCGGCGCCGGCCTCGACGTGTACGAAGAAGAGAGCGAGTACTTCTTCCAGGACCGCTCCGACCGCGCGGTGCTCGACGACCTGCTCGCGCGCTTGATGACGTTCCCCAACGTGCTCGTCACCAGCCACCAGGGCTTCCTGACGACCGAGGCGCTCGACAACATCGCCACCGCGACCCTGGACAGCGTGGCAGCCCACCTCGCCGGCGCGCCCCTCACGCGAGCGGTGCGGGGCTGACCGGGGCCAGCGAACCTGAGGCCGGCCCCCCAGGCACGCACGCCGAGCACGAGAAGGCCGGCCACACGCACATTCCGGCGTCGATTCCCGAGGTGGCCGTGAAGGCCGCGGGCGCGGTGGGCCGCTTCCTGCCCGTCTCGACGACGTGGAGTGTGTCGGCTGCAACCTCTGCCGCCTCGTCTGCCCGGTGCCCGGCGGTCGCTCGACTCGACCCTCGCGACGCGGGCCGGCGCCAAGCCGCAGTGGGCTGCATCATGGCCACGCGTCCATGATGCGGTTGCTCAGACGCCGCGGCTCCGCTCACCGACTCGGCAGGGTTGCGGTCGACGGCCCGAGCAGTTCAAACGCGCGCACCGTGTCTACGAAGGAACGCGGGCCCGGCTCACCGGCCGGAGTCGAGAAGATGACGACATGCGGCGCTCCACGTCGCCCCGCGGTGCTCAGCGGCGTCAGGGTGGCGGTGAAGGTCGTGTCGGGCGGCAGGCTCACGGGGCCTCCGCACAGCTCGAAGCCGATTCCGATGACCGACTCATGCCCTTGCAGCGGCCCGGCGAGTGGTCGTGACTCGAGGGGCAGCACGACGGTCGTCGTGTAGGCCGTCGCGGTCAGCGTCACCTCGACCATCGCGGAGGGCTCGTCGGTCTCGACCAGGACCTCAGCACGAGCATCGGAACCACAGCCGGCCTGATTCGAGCGAGCTCCGAGGAGCCGGGCCGAAACCAACACAGGAACACGATCGGCGCCGGTCACTTCAAACTCCGCGAGGCGCAGGTGGTCAGAGACGGCTCGTGCGACCGGTCCGTCCGGCAAGGCCTCGAGTGTCCACCGTCCAGCGGCGAGCGCTTCTGCGGGGGTGATCACCTCCTGTCGCCAGTTGGCACCCCAGGCGGTCGACACCAGTTGGAGCTTGATGCGCGTCGGCCCTCGCCGCAGCACGAGCTGATCGATGACCACCTCGTTGGCCAACTGCCCCTGAAGACCGAGGACGATCCACGGGCGTGAGGCGACCTTTCCGGGAAGAGGGCTGACCTCGAGGCCCGCCGCAGGGCATTCCGCCGACACGCTGGTCGCCACGCTGAGAACAAGGATGAGCCAACGTCGGTTCATGGGCGTCTTGCTTTCCGCTCGGTGAGCGCCTTGTCGAAGAGGGCTCCTGCGTACTGCCCTGCCATCTCGTGCAGCGAAACACCGCTCCCCGATGGAGTGACTTGCACGAACTCACCCGTGGCAGGGCTCCTGTACTGCAGCGACTCCCAGAGGCCGATCGGTGAAGCAACCACCTCGTAGGCAGCGCTGGGGTCCGGGCGCTCCGAGAGGCCTCGGTTGACCGCCGTGTGGGCCCACTCGTGGATCATGGTGCGGGCGGTGTCTACGACCCCCTCTCCCGGGCCTTCCTCAGCGAGAGCTCGAAGGCGTCAGTCGACAATGCAGGGGTCAGCCCGTAGCTGCTCGAGTTCGACGCATCGACGCGAGTGGGCCGTTCGGGAAGGAGCGGGGGAGTGCGCGAACCTGTGATTCTCGGAGCGGCCATGGCGTTCTCTGGTCGAAGGAGCCCGGCGTGAATGCACGCGGCGGACGCGGGGCAAGGCCACGCATTCCGGTGGAGTGGGCCCAACGAGGTGCCGACCGTTTCGGACGCGATCCCACGGGCAGGATGGCCCGCTGCGGTCGAGCACTGCCTGCGCGGCCTTCCGCGCCGCGTTCCAGGGTCGCTCGAGCGCTCGGGAGATGAGCGACCTCCCATCGTCGCCGTCGCGCATCCGGTTCCAGAAGTCTGATGACGAAGCCACGAGCGCCAGCGCTGCCGTGCAACAGGCCTCGCGGCGGTGGGCCGCCACCTCGCCCTCGGAGTTCGCGCGAAGAGCCCACTCCTTCTCGATGACTGGCGCCACCCCGCGCACGAGCCCCCAGCCGAAGCCCACGGACCCGCATCCGCAGGCGAGGCAGGTCGCTGCAGGTGCTCCAGCTCGAGCGTCTGGTTGAACTCTCGCAGCGGTATCGACGCCGCGCGGGTGCACCCGGGCTCCTGGAGCGCGTGGTCCAGCCAGGCTGACATCTGCCCGTGGTCCCCGTCTGTTCAACCTGAGCGGAAAGAAGGCCCCCGCTGCTTCTGTGACTTACGCTCTGGACTCGATGAACGCGTCGTTGGACCCGTTGCTGGGCGTCACCCTCGGTGACTACCGCATCGAGGAGGAGGTCGGCCGCGGCGGAATGGGCGTCGTCTATCGCGCGGTGCACCCCCTCATCGGCCGCAAGGTGGCCGTCAAGGTGCTCCGGCCCGAGTTCGCCGACGACCCCGAGCAGGTCTCGCGGTTCCTCAAGGAAGCGCAGGCGCTCAGCGCGGTGAAGCACCGCGGCGTCATCGACATCATCTCGTTCGGGAACCTGCCGTCGGGCTCTCAGTACATGGTGATGGAGTACCTCGAGGGCGAGGCGCTCGACGCCCTGCTGCTGCGCGAGTCGCCCTTGTCGGTGACGCGCGCCATGGCGCTGGTGGAAGAGGTGCTCGACGCGCTCTCGGCCGCCCACCGGTGCGGCGTCGTGCACCGTGACATCAAGCCGGCCAACGTCTTCATGCTCACGCAGTCCAACGGCACGCGCGTGGTGAAGCTGGTGGACTTCGGGCTCGCCCGCCGCACCGCCGTCGAGCTGATGGACCGGAAAGGGGAGCGCAGCTCGTTGATGGCCGGCACCCCCGAGTACATCTCGCCAGAGCAGGCGATGGGGCTCGCCGCGACGCCGCGCTCCGACCTGTACGCCGTGGGGGTGATGCTCTTCGAGATGCTGTCGGGTGTGCTGCCCTTCGCCGACGCCGGCGTGGTGGAGCTGCTCGACGCGCACGTCAACCGGCCCGCGCCGCTGGTGTCGTCGCGGGTCACCTCGATTCCCGAGAGCGTCGACGCGCTGGTGGCCTCGATGCTCGAGAAGGACCCCGATGCGCGCCCCGCGAGCGCCGACCTCGCGCGCACCGCCGTGCAGCGCATCTTGAAGGAGCAGCGCACGCAAGAGACCCACGTCGGCGCGACCCCGAGGACCTCGGGCGTGAAGCCCGCGCTGGAGTGGGCCTCGTCGCCGGCCCGCGTGACGGCCCCAAGCCCGCGCCGGCCCGCGGGTCGGGCCGCAAGCCGGCCTTGCCGCGGCCCTCTCCGCCGAGCACCGACCCGGACCTCGGGAACACCGGTGACACGATGCGCTCGGCGCCCAGGGTGGGCGCCCGCTGGAGCAAGCTCGTCTTCCCTGCGCTCGCCCTGGCCGGCCTCGCGGTGGCGGTGGCGCTCCTGGGCCAATCGGAGCGCGAACCGGTCATCGTCGCCGTCGAACCCCAGCCCGAAGCCCCAACG
>JACSRE010000339.1 GCA_014879945.1 Myxococcus sp. | reverse complement strand
CGAGGCGCGGCGGACGGGCGAGGCGCGGCGGACGGGCGAGGCGCGGCGGACGGGCGAGGCGCGGCGGACTTCGCGCCCGCTCAAGGCTCGGTGGGCGAGGCGCTGCTCTGCGGCTGACGCAGCGGGCGCACGACGAAGTCGTCGGCGTTGACGTCGGTGTCGTGGCCGTTGCCGAGCAGCGCGTCGGCGCCGCCGGGCGCCATCGTCAGCGCCGTCGACGCGGCCGTCGCTTTTCGCTCGAGGCTCTGGCCGTTGTAGGGGGCCGACGCGCCCCACGGCCCGGCGGGGGCTGGCGCGCCTTCGGCGTACATCGCGGTGCTGCCGTACCCGAGCGCGTCACTCACCAGCGGGTCTCCGGGCGCGGTAACCGTGGTGGCGCCCGGGAGCACCAGCCGCACCTGGCCGGCGGCGTTGGCCAGGCCCATCACCTTGGGGCTGCCCATCATGTTGCGCGCCACGAAGTCGGCGGACGGCGTTCCGAGGTAGCCGGTGGTGGTACCCGAGGCGACGAGGAAGTAGCCGTGCGCGCGGATGACGGCCGTCGCGCCGCTGAGCACGTTGATGGTGTCCCACCCGCTGGCCGTGGGGCCGCGCGACTGGAGCGCCCAGCCCACCAGCGACACATCTTCTGCGCCCGGGTTGTAGAGCTCGATGAACTCGTCGCCCGCCATGTTGGGGCCTGCCGCGGCGAGCTCGCTGATGACGAGCGAGCAGGCGTCGCCGCGCGCGTCGCCATGGGTGTTGCCCTGCCCGGGGTTGGGCAGCGTCGGGCAGTTGTCGCAGCCGTCACCCCGGCCGTCGTTGTCGCCGTCGGCCTGCGCCGGGTTGGGCACCGACGCGCAGTTGTCGCAGGCGTCGCCCCGGCCGTCGGCGTCGCCGTCTTCCTGGCCCGGGTTCGCGACCGACGGGCAGACGTCACACGCATCACCGACGCCGTCGCGGTCGACGTCAGCCTGGTTGGTGTTGGCGACGAGGCGGCAGTTGTCACACGCGTCGCCCAACCCATCGCCGTCGGTGTCGGCCTGCGTCGGGTTCGGCACCAGGCGGCAGTTGTCGACGCCGTTGAGGGCTCCGTCGTTGTCGGCGTCAGGGTCGCAGACGTCGCCGAGGCCATCGCGGTCGGCGTCGAGCTGGTCGGCGTTCGACAACGTAGGGCAGTTGTCGCACGCGTCGCCCAGGCCATCGCCGTCGGTGTCGGTCTGCGACGACGTGGCGAGCGCAGGGCAGCTGTCGCAGGCATCGCCGACGCCGTCTCCATCGCCGTCCTCCTGGCCCGGGTTGCTGCGCGCGGGGCAGTTGTCACAGGGGCTGGCCACCCCATCGGAGTCGGGGTCCTCCAGCGAGGGCGCGCACTCGGCCGCGGTGCCGGCAGCGCTGCAGGCGGTGACTCCACACCCGGCGTCGGTCGAGAGCGCGCACCGCACGCCCAGGCCCGTGACGTCGGGCTGCCCACAGGCGCCGCAGTTGTTGCGGTTGGGGCCTCCACACGTCGAGGTGGTGCCGCTGGCCGCGCACATCAAGGTGCCGGCGCAGCCGCCCGTCGTGCAGCTCGCGCCCAGGCTCATCACGTCGGGCCGGTTGCAGACACCGCAGTTGTTCTTCGGCGCGCTCAGGCACTCGGCGGTGAGGCCGCCATCGGCGGGGCAGACGGTGGTGCCCATGCAGCCGCTCAACGCGACGCACGCCTGGTTGAGGCCGCGCACGTCGGGCTGGTCACAGACGCCGCAGTTGTTCGGCCTGCGGGTGCGGCACTGCACGGCTTCGCGGCCCGCGCACTCCCAGGTGCCGCAGGGCTCACAGCCCGCGTCGGGCAGGTGCTCGAGCACCGTGCAGCCGCCGCAGGCGTTGGTGACGCCCTCGTCGATGGCGCCGTCGCAGTCGTCGTCTTCGCCGTTGCAGAGCTCGGGCTCGGGCACCTCGGCGCCGACGCAGGGCCCCAGCTTGCGCTGCGCCGTGCACACCGCCGAGCCTGCCTTGCAGCGCCCCACCCCGAAGCCGGCGTCGGACGGGTAGCAGGTGTAGCTGGTGCCGGGGTCGCAGCCGTCGTTCGCCGAGGGCGCGCAAGCCACCGCTCCAGCGAGGAGCAGGGCGAGGCACCAGGGGCCGAACCGGGACGGCATGCAGGTCGTTTGCCCGACTCGGCGCACGGAACGCAAGTCACCCGCCGCTGTCTTTGTTGCCCCGGCCGCGCGAGTTCGCTTCACTCGGCGCAAGATGTCCACCGATGAGCGGTACTTCCTCCTCCACACCATGGAGGCGCAGTTCCTCAACGCGTTCCCCCAGACGCCACCGGCGGTGCTCGAGGCCTACCGCGCCGCGGGGTTCGACCCCGCCCGCAAGCTGCCGGCCTACGAGTACGCCATCTGGCGGCGCTGCCTGGCGGTGCAGCGTGAGGCCTTCTTCCCCGGGCTGCCACCCGACGAGGGCTACGAGGCGCTGGGGCGGCAGTACTCGGCCAGCTACCTCGAGACGACGATGGGGCGGGCCCTCTCGGTGCTGCTGAAGCTCTTGAGCACCCGGCGCATGTTCGGCCGGCTCGAGCGCGTCTTCCGCTCGGGCAACACCTTCAGCCGGGTGAGCGTGAGCGACGAGTCGCCCTCGGAGCTGCTGCTCGAGGTGAACGACGTGTTCTGCGAGTCTCCCCGGTACCTCGTGGGCATGCTGGAGCGTGGGTTCGCCGCCTTCGGTCGCGAGGTCAAGCTGACGCCCCGCGCCCACGCCCAGGACCGCGCGACGTTTCACGTTCGGTTCAGCTGAGGTTGCGTCGCCGAAACGTAAGCGCGCCTGACGCTTTCTCGCCGGGTGAGATGAAGGTGCGGCTCCGACAATGACTCCATGAGCGCTGTCACCTTCCGAACGGCCACCATCAACGTCAAGTCCAACCCCGAGATGCGCCAGCGGAGCGTGGTGCACGACGTGCGAAAGGCGTCGCATCAGGCGAGCGTCATCGGCTGGCAGGAGATCGAGCCGGAGCGGTACCGCCAGGCCATTCGCGACCTGCCAGCGAATTGGAGCCACTTCATGCCGAAGGGCAGCGCCAACCCCATCTCGTGGCGCAACGACCTCTGGAAGAAGACGGGCGGAGACTCCATCACCACGCACAAGGGCCTCGCCGGCGTGACGCCCCACCGGAACATCACCTGGGTGAAGCTGAAGCACCGCGAGACGGGCAAGGAGCTGGTGCGCATCAACACGCACCTGATCAGCGGCGCGTGGAGCGAGCACAAGCCGACCACCGAGTGGCGGCGCAAGCGGTGGAACGAGCACATGTCGCAGCTCAACGACCTGGTGCGCCACTTCGAGAAGCAGGGCGCCGAGGTCGTCATCGGCGGAGACTTCAACCGCGACAGCTTCAAGGTGCTCGGCGACCGCGTGCGCTACGACAACAAGCTGAACGTGGGGACGCACGGCCACAGCACGCTCGACTACCTGATGCACACCAGGGGCCCTGAGCTGGTGAACCTCGGCGCGCGGGTGCAGGGCGGGTACGCGACCGACCACGACGCCGTCGTCGGCCGCTATCGCCTCAGGTAGGGGTGAGCCGACCTGCATCGTCTGCGGAGCTCCGGCGCTCAACGGACGGCCACCGCAAAGAAGCGTGAAGGAGGCAGCGCCGCCCGCGCCGGGCCGCTACACGCTCAGCCTCATGAGTCGCCCCCGCGTCCTCGGCAGCACCTCCCACGGCGCGCGCCTCGAGCGCCTTCACGCCTCGCCCCGCTTCCGCGACGGCGCCTTTCACAACACCGCCAGGGTGTCGCCCGGCCTCAAGGGCAACCCGCTGCCCCTGCTGGGCGAGTACTTCTTCGGCGGCACCCAACGCGCGCCGCCTGGACCGCTGCCGCTGCTCGACCCGCGCCCGGCCTGGCAGCGCGCCTCGGAGACGGGGCTGCGGGTGACGTGGCTGGGCCACAGCACGGTGCTGCTCGAGGTGGACGGCGTGCGGCTCCTCACCGACCCGGTCTTCGGGGAGCGCGCCTCACCCTTCGGCTTCGCGGGCCCGCGGCGCTTTCACAAGACACCGGTGCGCTTCGACGAGCTGCCCGAGCTCGACGTGGTGTTGATCAGCCACGACCACTACGACCACCTCTGCTGGCCGACGATGGTGCAGCTGGCGAAGTCGGCGGTGCCCATCGTCACCTCGCTGGGCGTGGGCGCGCACCTCGAGCGCTGGGGCATCGCCGCGGCGCGCATCACCGAGCTCGACTGGGGCGACGCCACGCAGGTGAAGGGGCTCAAGCTCACCGCGACCCCGGCGCAGCACTTCTCGGGGCGCGGGGTGGCCGACCGCAACGCCACCTCGTGGGCCAGCTTCGTGCTCGAGACCGAGCGCCACCGCGTCTTCTTCTCGGGCGACACCGACGATCGCGCGCAAGGTGGCGGCACGGGGCCTGCCGGTGCTCGAGGTGCTCCACCTGAAGTGGGCGACGACGACGGTGAAGGCGGTCGATGCGCTCGTGAAGGTCGCGCCGCGGCTCCAGCTTCTGGAGCTGCCGGCCGGCCTCAAGGCGCAGAAGTCGTGGGTGAAGCGGGGCCGGCAGATCCTCTGACGCTGGGAGCGCCAGCGAGTCCCCTGACTGAGGAAACGCCTGACCGCCCTCCAAGCATGAAGAGTGGCTTTACTCGTCGAAAGGCTCGAAATCGCAGATCCGTCGTTTCCTCCCGGAGCCCGAGTCCCAGTTGTAATTGCCCGCCAGCTCCACGATGCGCGCTTTGCTCAGCTTGAGCTTCAGCGCAATTTCGTCCGCCTCGACGCGCTTGGCGAGCTGCGCTCGAACAAATCGAACGCTCCTGCAGATTTCATTGCATTCATGTGGCATTTGGAAACTCTCCACCGCGAGGGACTGTCGCGAAGACGACAGCACGCCAGGGGAAACCGTCAGCGAGGGCAGCCTGCCGCAAGCTCAGTGATGGCCTTGTCGAACCCGGAAAGCTTGAACTGCACGACCGCTGGGCCGGTTCCATAGACCGGAAGCTCGATCGCCAGGACTTCGTCCTTCTTCGCGGCGAGCGTAGTCAGCCAGGCCTCCGTGTTGCGGAAGAAGGCGCCCTTCATGTCAGTCGAACGACTGAACACGATGCGCTCGGCCTTCGAGTTGCCGAAGCGATACCTGCCCTCGAGGCCCACCTGGAACGTGTCGTCGAGGATGGAGTCAGTCGAAATGAACAGCTCGAGCCGCCTCTCAGCGCACCTGGCCACGAGCACTGCCTTTGATGACTTGTAGCTGCCGTTGATCTCGTTCTCCGAGTTGAGCAGCACCGTGACATTCAGGTCGTCGGTCATCTCGTCGCGCTTGGAGGTCCGATACCATTTCCCCCCGATACAGCCCTTTGCCCGATCCTCGAGCGCGACGCGGCCGCTCGCGATCGCCGGCGAGTCGGGCATCAGCCTCTCGGCTTCGGCGAGTCGCGCGCGGGCCTCGGTGACGCCGCAGTCGCGCAGGGCCTCCGCCGCGCCCGCCAACAAGCTCTCGAGTTGTGATTCCCGGCTCTTCAGGTCAGCAGCCTGCTTCGCCTTCTCAGGGAGCTGCAGGTCAACGAGCCAGCCAGCCTCAGTCTTCACGACCACTACGCTGCGCTCCGCTGTCATCTTCTCTGTGGACTGTGCGAACCACTCCTTTGCCTTCTTGACGCGTGCTGAGTGGGTGTCGAGCTTGTTGACTTCGCCCAATCTGTCGAGACCAACCGCCAAGCTCTCTGAGGGAGGCTTAGGCGTCGTCTCCCTGATCGTTACGGTCGCTCGCCCGTCCCTCTGAGTGAAGGCACTCACTTCGCACGTAGTGAATGCCGCTCGCGCTTCGGCGACCGCCCTTATTGCCGGCAGGAGCGCGACCTTCATTGCCGCAGCGAGCCCCGCGTCACCGGCCTTCTCCTGCTCCTGTAGGAACTGATGATCTTCGGGCCTCAGATACTCCTGTGCCTTCGTCCCTTCCGGCAGGGCGACGAGCGTGGGCGACTCAAGCGAGATGTGTCTGCAAACGAACTCCGCCTTCTTCCGGATTTCTGATTCCGCGCTACAGCCCAGCACCAGGTTGGTCATCACCAACTTTGCCCAAACCGACTTGGTCATTGCCCCTCCCGCTGAAAGTCCGCCGACACGAGGAGAGAAGCCCGAATCCCAAACGCGGGCAAGCGACAGCGACGCTGCGAAGCTGAAGGTGCTCTGTCGAACGAGCACGCCTCGAGGTCCATGTCGCGAAACCAGCGGTACATCAGATTGTAGTCGAGCTGTTCCCGGAAGGTCCTCGGCGTAGCTCGAGGCCGCTGTCGTCGAAGTAGAGGAGCACCAGGGGAACCTGGCGCCGACGGGAGTCTGCGAGCGGGGCGCAGCTCAGCTCAGGACTCGGCACGCAAGAAGGAGAGGAGGCTGGCGAACTCAGCTTCACTCCCTGCCACACGCTGCGCGCAGAACCGCCCCGGCCCGTCGGGGAGCGCCACGGTGCCACGCAGCGTGAGGCTCATCAGCCTCAACCCGCTGAACAACGCGCCTCGGAACACCGGGGCGAAGGTTGCGGAGTGCGACCAACTGGCGGACGCGACGGTGGACTGCCACGCGGGCCCCGAGGGGCTGCCCTTCGGCTTCCACGGCCTTCAAGTCGCCGGCGACGGGGCTGGTGTACTTCCGGAACCGGTGGCTCTCGACGAGGACGGGGGAGTGGCTGAGCCAGGACCCGCTGGGCGCGGTGGACTCCGCCAACCTCTACGCCTTCAACGCCTTCGACGCGGTGAACTTCTGGGACCCGATGGGGTTGAAGAAGGGCGAGACGGGAATCGCCGTCGTTTCGACGGGTAGCGGGGGGCCGCCGCCCTCACCCGAGATTCGCCTGGGTGGCATCACTGGGCCCGGTGTCGCGCCCGGGCCGGGAGCAGCGCCTGCCGCCGCTCCGCTGTGCGACGCCGAGTGCAAGCGCGAGCTGGGTGGCCGAGAGCCCGACGGGACTGGCCGAAGCGGCTACCTCGGCGACGGGTTGGGGCTGGTGGTGCAGCCCAGCCCCGTCACCGCCATCAGGCCGAAGGCGCGGCCGACTCCGCCTCCCGCCCCGCCGCCGTCGCCGTTGGAGCGGCCGCTCCACGAGCTGTCGCCGGAGGGGATTCGCGCAGCGGTGAAGGCGATTCCCGAGGGCGAGTTCGACAACCTCAGCGGTGACGATGTCGATGGGCGTCGGATGAACCGCGCCCAGAGGAACGCCGCTCGGGGTGCCCTCAACGACGCCGGAAAGAAGTGGATGGCCGACACCTTCCTCGACTTCGCGGATGAAGAAGACCGCAAGCAGGTCGAGGAGGGTAATCGCGCCATTGGTGAGTATGCGAGCCGCGAACTTCAGGGCATCGGGTGGGGCAAGGCGGTCGCGCCGGTTGTCGGTGGCGTCGTCACTCGAATCGGCCCGAGATGGCGCGCTCGAGCGATCACGGACCCCGCGTGCCGAACCGGCTGCGAGCGAGTTGCCTCGCAGATTCAGAAGCACATTGGCGGCGAGATCAAGCGGATCGTTCCCGCCGACCCACGAGCGTCCAACCTGGGCTCCTATCGAGGAAGCAACCCTGGTTGGGCTCACCATGACGTGGTCGTCAAAGAGGGGCGGGTGTATGACGCGTTCACCGATCACAGAGGAGCCAGCATCAGCGACTACAAGGCACTCTGGGAGAACGCAGACGCGATCAACTTTGGATTCTAAGCGGAGTGCCCGATGAGTCTGCCACCTGACCTGATCAACGTCTTGAAGCGCCCGGGCATGTACTTGCCCTCGACTACCAGTGACGCGTTCGTCGCGTTCCTGATGGGATATGACGCTGGAACTCAGGGTGGGCTCCTGGTCGGGCTTCGCGAGTGGCTCATCGTCAAGCTGGGGACCGGCAACAACTTGGCGTGGCCTGCGCTCTTGCAGCACTGGCTCGTTCAGGCTCGAGCTCAGCCCCGGTCATCAAGTGAGAGCGAAACGCGTAGCCTTGAGTTGATCACCAGCCTTCTCGAGCAGTTCAGCTCAGAGCGCGATGCGCCTTCCGGCCTTCGCAGGATCTTCGCGTCCTATGATGCCTGGCTAAGGCGGCAGGAGTGGTACACCCCAACCTCTCCCGACTGGCTCCCGCCTCAATGATGGGAGACGGACAGAAAGAAGAACAAAGGACAGAAAGAAGAACAAAGCAGGAGACGGGGCGAAGGGTCGCGTGCCGAGCCGGCGGGCGTGGACGCAGAGACTTCGCTGAGGAGAGGGCCGGACCGGCGCGGAGGGTGGACCGCGCCAGGCGGCAGACAGACGTGGGCCGAGGCGGAGCCCGCGGGGACGACGAGACGAAAGCCTCAGCCAGCCAGCGGCAGGGCCGGCTGAGCGGTGGCAGGCGGCAGGAGCCGGCGCGGCGAGAGCCGATGGCCGAGCTGGGTGAGACGCTCCTCGGCGGCCTTGCGCGTGGAGTGGATGGCGATGATGCGACGGCGGCCACCACAGTCTCTGTCTGCCACCCTGGCTCGTCGAAGACGTCGCTCATCACGACCAGCGGAAACCTCGCGACGCGGATCGCGTTCGGGCTGATGTCGCTGTCGCCGATGGTGCAATCTGCTGAGAAGGGCTCGTGGCCCGAGGCCATGTGCGCAACCGAAGAAGGCCTGGAGCCGCGGGCGCTGTACGGACCGACTGGCCGGAGCCCTACGCGTATGACAAGGCCGTCATCGAGCGGCTCTGGGTGCGCTCCGAGCAGGAGACCGGCATCACGTGGGAGCTGTGAGGGAGCACATGTCCATCTTTCGCATCGCAGGGCTCGTCGTGGCGGCGTTCGGCGTCGTAGCCGCTGCCTTTCCCGACTGGTTCACATTTCTCACCGGAGCGCCGCCGCACCCGAAGACCTCTTCGCCGTGGTCGAGCGTCGCGCTCGCGCGGGCATGGTGCTCGGCGTCGGCCTGGTGTTCATCGCCGTGCCCGCGCTCCGGCCCTGGGCCGTGAGCCTTCCTTCGGCCATCTTCTACTGGATGACGGGGGTCCTCGCCGCGCGGCTGCTGGGCCTCGTGTTGGACGGGGCCGCGCCGAGGCAGTGGCTCCTGGTCGCCGTGGAGGTCGGCGTGATGACCCTGGCGGCGCTGTGGCTGTGGCGCTTCAGCGGGCCAGTGGACGCGAGCCCGCGGTGACACTCGGCGTGCGCGGCGGCCGCCGCCTGGCCTCGGAGTCGGGGACGCCGCGTCGCTAGAGCACCTTCGAGATCATCGCGAGCGCTATCACGAGCGCCTGTGTGATCATGCCGCACGCCAGCCCCAGGAGCATCACGCCCCTGCTGCGGCGGAGGTTCTCGGGAATCGCGGACGCCTTGATCACAATCGTCTTCCCCCACTTGTCGCCGAGGCGCTGGTTGTACGGGCTGGCCTGCATCGACTGATACGCGGGAATGCCGAAGAAGAACGCATCGACGAGGTACGCGAGTGAACGAATCACCGCGCTGCCGAAGCCGACGGGTTGAAGGTCTCGCCGCACGACGCGAAGGCCGAGGATCAGCTTGCCTACAATGGTGCCGCCCACCCCTTCGCTGACCGAGTGGTACAGCAGGGACGCGAGCCCGCCCCAGAGCGCGCTCGCG
>JACSRE010000057.1 GCA_014879945.1 Myxococcus sp. | reverse complement strand
TCCTGCAGACCGACCGCGCCGTCCTGGAGTCGGCCCTCGCCCTGCTCGCCTCACGCGGCGCCGCCGCGCCGGCCTCCCCGCATCACTGGCGCTGGCAGGAATTCAATGCCGAGCTCGCGTCGGCCCGCGCCGCAACGCTCCGCTGGGAAACCTGGGCCTGACCGGCGTGGCCTTCTCGGCGGGCGACGAGACCTTGAGCACCAGCTTCGACGTGCACGGCTCGCGGCTGGCCGACGTGCTGTACCTGCGCCAGCCCGGCGGCGGGGCCCTCGACGTGCGCGCCGATGGGCGGCTGGTCGCGCAGGTCTCGACGAGAGAGCACTCGGTCGCGACCGACGTCTTGCGCGTGGCGCTGCCCGAAGACGCGCGCAGCTTGAGCGTCTCGACGCGAGGGCGGGTGGGCCTCTACGGCGTGGCCACCGAGGGCCCGCGGGCGGGCCTGGTCTACGACGCCATCGGCATTCCGGGCGCCACCGCCGAGGTCTTCCTGCGCGCCAACGAAGACGCGTTCGCCGCGCAGCTGCGCGTGCGTGACCCGGCGCTGGTGGTGGTGATGCTGGGCGGCAACGAGGCCCTCAACAAGAGCCTCAACCTCACCACCCCCGAGAAGGTGACGCAGCAGTTCGGAGCGCTCATCGATCGGGTGCGCGCCGGCGCGCCCGCGGCGGCGTGCCTGCTGGTGAGCCCGCTCGCGGCGGCCGTACGCACCCTCGACGGCGACTTCACCGCGCGCGCGGGCACCGCCGAGATCGGCGAGGCGATTCGCAGCGCGGCGCTCGAGAAGGGCTGCGCCTACTGGGACATGTTCCGCTCCTTCGGCGGCGACGAGGCCTTCGAGAAGTGGTTCGCGAAGGGCCTCATGCAGGAAGACCTGGTGCACCCGCGGCAGCTCGGCGGCGACCTGCTGGGCCACCTGCTCGACTTCGCGTTGACCCGCGCCCAGCTCGCCCAGGCGCAGCCGGTGGCGCTGCCTCCGGTGAAGCGCGGCCAGCCGATCGACGCGGCCCGCCTTTCGCGGGTGTTCGAGCGCCTCGCGGCCCTCGAGGCCGGCGGGGGCGAGCGGGTGGCGATGCTGCAGCTGGGCGCCTCGCACACCGCGGCCCACTTCTTCTCCGACGAGGTGCGGCGCAGACTCTCGGCCCGCTTCGGCGAGGGCGGCCGCGGCTATGTCGCGGCGGGCGCGGCCAGCCGTCGCCTCGAGCCCTCGGGGGTGCGCCGGAGCCTCCTGGGCCCGTGGGCCGTGCGCGACGCCCGCGAGAAGCGCCCGGCCGACGGCGGGGTCGTCGACCCGCTGTGGGGGCTGACCGGCGTGCGCGCCGAGGGCCAGCGCACGGCGCGGCTCGAGTTCACCTTCTGCACCCGGTGCCTCGAGACCGACGTCACCTCGCGGCTCCAGCTCTTCTACGTCTCCGCCGACGACATGGGCGGCGCCGAGGTGCGCCTCGACGGCAAGCCGGTCGCCCGGCTGGCGGCGCCCGACGGCGGCGCGCCCCGCGGGGTGGGCGTGCTGGAGCTCGAGGCGCCGGGCGCCATGCAGCGGCTCGAGGTGCGCAACGACGGGCCCGGCCTGCTCAGCGTGCTGGGGGCGTCGGCCGAGCTCGACCGCCCGGGCATCGTCTACGACGCGCTCGGGCTCCCCGGCAGCACCGTCTTCACCATCGCAGGCTACGACCGCGACGGCCTCACCACCCAGCTCGCCGCGCGGCGGCCCAACCTCTACGTGCTCTGGTACGGCACCAACGAGAGCGCGCTGCCCGACCTCGACATCGACGAGATGAAGCGCGCCTACCAGCGGCTCTTCGTCTCGCTGAAGGCCGCGGCGCCGCAGGCCGACTGTCTGCTCATCTCGCCGACCGATCGACAGGCGCGGCTCTCTGACGGCACGTGGGGCCCGGCGCGCTCGCAAGAGGCCGTCGTCTCGGTCATCGGCGACATCGCCCAGGAGCACGGCTGCGCCATCTGGAGCGCGCGCGACGCGATGGGCGGCCCCGGCTCGATGCACGCCTGGCGCACCAACCAGCCGCGGCTGGCGCACCCCGACCACGTGCACCTCTCGCCGCTCGGCTACACCTCGCTCGCCGACGCCTTCATCGACGATCTGCTCGCGGCCTACGACTCGGTGCACGGTAGGGACGGCGGCTGATGCTGTTCCAGTCCGTCCCCTTCCTGGTGCTGATGGTCGTCACCTTCGCGCTCTACTGGAGCGTCGCGAAGCACCGGGTCGCGCGGCTGTCGGTGCTGCTCTTGGCCAGCCTGACCTTCTACGCCGCGTGGGACGCGCGCCCGCTGCTGCTGTTTGCCTGGTACGCGCTGGTCAACCACGGCTTCACCCTCGCCTGGCATCGGGTCACCACGGCGCGCGCGAAGCGGGCCCTGGTGGCGCTGGCCGTCACCAACCACCTCGCGCTCCTGGGCGTCTTCAAGTACGCCGACCTCGCGCTCTCGACCTGGGGGTGGCTGGGGCAGCGCCTCGACGCCTGGAGCCCGCCCGCCCCCGTCGGCTTCCTGCTGCCCATCGGCCTCTCGTTCGTCGCCTTTCAGGCCATCAGCTACGTCGTCGACGTGCACCGCGGCCTCGTCGTCACGCGCCACGGCGTCATGGAGCACCTGCTCTACCTGCTCTTCTTCCCCCAGGTGGTGGCGGGCCCCATCGTGCGCACCCAGGCGCTGCTGGAGCGCTTCGAGCTGGTGCCCTGGCTCACCGTCGAGGCGGGCGGGCGCGGGCTCTACCGCATCGCGATGGGCCTGATGAAGAAGCTGCTGGTGGCCGACGTGCTCTCCACCGCCCTGGTGAACCCGGTCTTCGCCGCGCCCGAGAAGTACACCTCGGCCGAGGTGCTGGTGGCCGTCTTCGCGTACACGTTTCAGATCTACTTCGACTTCTCGGCGTACTCCGACATCGCCATCGGCGCGTCGGCGCTGTTCGGCTTCGCGGTGCCAGAGAACTTCAACAAGCCGTACCGCGCGACCAACCTCTTCGACTTCTGGAACCGCTGGCACATCAGCCTCTCGTCGTGGCTGCGCGAGTACCTCTACATTCCGCTCGGCGGCAACCGCGGCTCGAAGGTGCAGGTGCTGCGCAACATCATGGTGGTGATGGTGCTGGGCGGGCTGTGGCACGGCGCCGACTGGCGCTTCGCCATCTGGGGCGGGCTGCACGGCGCGCTCCTGGTGGCGTGGCGGGTGTGGTGGTGGCTGTCGGGGAAACCCGAGAAGACGTCGGCGCTGCGGGTCGCGGTGGGCTTCGCCGTCACCTTCACCGCGGTGGTCTTCACCCGGGTGTTCTTCCGCGCCACCGATCTGACCAACGCCTTCGACGTGTTCGCGCAGCTGGCGCGCCTGACGCCGGGCCTGGCGAACGTCTCGCCGCAGGTGTGGGCGACGCTCGGGGTGGCGGTGGTGAGCCACTACGTGCCGGACGACGCGTGGGAGCGCCTGGGGGCCTTCTTCGTCTGGCTGCCCGCCCCCGCGCGCGCGGCCGCCCTCGTCGCGCTCGGCCTGGTGCTCAAGGCCGTCAGCACCTTCGAGGCGCAGCCGTACATCTACTTCCAGTTCTGAAGCGCTACGCCTTCAGCGCGGCGATGGCCCTGGCGTAGTCAGGCGCCTTGAACACCGCGTTGCCCGCGACCAGCACCGAGGCGCCCGCGGCCACCACGCGCTTGGCGGTGTCGGGGTTGATGCCGCCGTCCACCTCGATGTCGACGTGGGCGTGCCCCTTCGCGTCGAGCATGGCGCGCAGCCGCCTCACCTTTTCCACCGTCGCTTCGATGAACGTCTGGCCACCGAAGCCGGGGTTCACGCTCATCAGCAACACCTGATCGACCTCGCCCAACACCTCTTCGAGGGTGACGAGGGGCGTCGACGGGTTGAGCACCACCGACGGCCTCGCGCCCGCCGCGCGAATCTGCTGGAGCGTGCGGTGCAGGTGCGGGCAGGCCTCCTGGTGCACGGTGACGAGGTTCGCGCCCGCCTTGACGAAGTCGCCGATGTACTTCTCGGGCTCGACGATCATCAGGTGCACGTCGAGCGGCAGCGAGGTGGCCTTGCGCACCGCCTCGACCACCAGCGGCCCGATGGTGAGGTTGGGCACGAAGCGCCCGTCCATCACGTCGACGTGAACGTAGTCGGCGCCCGCGCGCTCGATGGCCTTCACCTCGTCGGCCAGGCGCCCGAAGTCGGCCGAGAGAATCGAGGGCGCCACCTTCACCGTCTTCACCATTTCGTCACTCCCTGGGCAGTCGCCGCGCGCGCAGGGCGCGGTCCATCAGCCGAATCGTCTTCTCACGGTTCGCGCCGAACGGCACGGGGTCGAGCGCGGGGGCCTGCTCGAGGGCGACCCGCGCGGCCACCTCGTCCTCCGTCCAGCCCTGGCGCTGGCCCTCGGCGACCGCGCGCTCCACCAGCCTCAGGTAGTCGCGCAGGGTCGACAAGGCGTCGCGGCCGACGGGGTCGCCGTGGCCCGGGAGGGCGGTGACGAAGTCGAGCGTGAGCAGCCCGTCGACGGTGGCCGCCCAGGCCAGCACGTCGCCGCCCGCGTCGACGTCGATGACGGGCTCGAGCTGCGCGGTGACGAGGTCGCCGGTCACCAGCAGCTTGCGCTCGACCAGGTAGGCCACGAGGTCGCCGTCGGTGTGCCCGCGCCCCGGGTGCCAGACCCGCACCACCTCGTCGCCGAGGCGGAGCTCGATGGGCCCCTCGACGTCGACCCACTGCGCGCGCACCCCGTCGGCCTCGAGGCGCCTGCGGGTGTTGGGGTGCACCAGCACGGGGCCCAGGCCACGAAACTGCTCGAGCCCTTGCGCGTGGTCGAAGTGGGAGTGCGTCACCAGCGCGCGGCGCACGGTGCGCGCGAGCTCGGCCTCGACGCGGTGCCGCAGCGACTTCGCGGCGCCGCCGAACTTCACGTCGACGAGGAACGCCTCGCGGCCGTGGGTGAGGACCATCGAGTTGCCGCCGCCGCCGAGGAAGAAGCGCAGCCGGGCGTCGAGCTGCCGCTCCTCGACCCGCAGGAACTTCTGCACCGCGCAGCCGCTCGCGATCGACAACACGCACACCGCGATGGTGAAGCGGTTGCGGAGGCTCGCTCTCCAGAGGAACATCGCCGCCGTGTCTACCAGCCCCCCCGGCCAACCCTCAGACGAAACCACCTCACCGACGCTCTCGCCGATGCAGGTCGCGCTCCGGCGCATGGGCAAGCTGTCGTCGATCCTCGAGGTGGCCAAGGCGATGACGGCGCAGCGCAACCTCGACACCCTGCTGCCCCTCATTCTCAAAGAGGCGACGCGGGTGGTCGAGGCCGATCGCTGCAGCCTCTTCATCGTCGACCGCGCCCGCAACGAGCTGTGGAGCCGCGTCGCGCAGGGCGCCCACCAGGAGATCCGCCTGCCGATGGGTCAGGGCATCTCGGGCACGGTGGCGGTGAGCGGCGAGGTGGTGAACATCAAGGACGCGTACGAAGACGCGCGGTTCAACCGCGAGTTCGACGTGAAGAACGACTACCGCACCCGCAGCATCCTCTGCGTGCCGATGCGCGACACGCGGGGTGAGATCACCGGCGTCATTCAGGCCCTCAACGCGCTCGACGGCACCTTCGACAGCGAAGACGAAGAGCTGCTCCTGGCGCTCGGCGGGCAGGCCGCGCAGGCCATCGAGAACGCCATGCTGCACGAAGAGATCAGCCGGCTCTTCGAGGGCTTCGTGCAGGCCTCGGTGATGGCCATCGAGTCGCGCGACCCCACCACCGCGGGCCACTCGGGCCGGGTGGCCTCGCTCACGGTGGGCCTGGCGCAGGCGGCCGAGGCGGCGCCCGAGGGGCCGTACCGCGGCACCACCTTCACCCAGGAGCAGCTGCAAGAGATCCGCTACGCGTCGCTGCTCCACGACTTCGGGAAGATCGGCGTGCGCGAGCCGGTGCTGGTGAAGGCCGAGAAGCTGTACCCGCACGAGTTCGACCAGATCCGCCAGCGCTTCGAGCTGGCCCGGAAGGACCGCCAGCTCGCCTCGATGCAGCGGCGCCTCGAGATGGTGAAGCTGCGCGGCGACCGCGAGATGGAGGCCATCGACGTCGAAGAAGACGCGCGGCTGGTGAAGGAGCTGAAGGAGCTCGACGACGCGCTCGAGTTCATCATCTCGTGCAACAAGCCCACGGTGCTGGCGCAGGGCGGCTTCGAGCGGCTGGCCGGGCTGGGCGAGGTGGCCTTCGCCGACTCGCGCGAGCGGCCGGTGACCATCCTCTCGGCGCACGAGATTCAGGTGCTGTCGATTCCCCGCGGCTCGCTCTCGGCCACCGAGCGCCGGGAGATCGAGTCGCACGTCACCCACACCTTCAAGTTCCTCTCGCAGATCCCGTGGACGCGCACCCTCAAGCGCGTGCCCGAGATCGCCTACGCCCACCACGAGAAGCTCGACGGCAAGGGCTACCCGCGCGCGCTGGCGTCGGAGCGCATTCCCACCCAGTCGAAGATGATGGCCATCTCGGACATCTACGACGCGCTCACCGCCAGCGACCGGCCGTACAAGAAGGCGGTGCCGCACGAGAAGGCGCTCGACATCCTCCACATGGAGTCGAAGGGCGGGCAGCTCGACGCCGAGCTGTTGCGCATCTTCATCGAGGCCGAGGTGCCCAGGCGGGCGCTCAAGAGCTCGTAGCCGTCAGAGCGGGGGCAGCAGCAGCTGGCTGACGCCGAAGCCGCCCTCTCGACGCTCCAGCAACGCCACCACCCGGCCGAGGTGCGAGGCGACGATGAGCTCCTTCGGCGCGGGGAAGCCCTCGGGCACCGTCCACCGCGCGGCCTTCACCTTGCCGCGCACCGACACCGTGCCGGTCGCGTTCTTGAGCACGCCCCAGTCGTCGTCGTGCAGCTCGAGGGTCGGCAGCCAGGGCAGCACGTCGGCGCCCACCACCTCGGAGCGCTGCCCTACCACCGGGTCGCTCCACGGGCCGATGTGCGTGCGACGCAGCTCCGACAGGTGCGCGCGGCAGCCCAGGGCCCGGCCGAGGTCGCGGGCCAACGCCCGCACGTAGAACCCACCCCGGCACGTCAGCCGCAGCACGCTCGAGCCCGGCAGCGCGTGCTTCACGAAGTGCGCGCGGTGCAGGAAGACGTCGCACGGCGGCAGCTCGACGGCCTCGCCCCGGTGCGCCTTCTCGTACGCGCGCTCGCCGTCGATGCGCTTGTTGCTGGTGGCCGGCGGCACCTGCTTCGTCCACCCGATGAAGGGCGCGAGCGCCTCGGTGAGCGCCGCTTCGGTGAGGCCGCTGGCGTCGCCGGTCTGCACCACCGCGCCGCCCGCGTCGCCGGTGTCGGTCTCGGCGCCCCACACCACCGTCGCCTCGTACGTCTTGGGCACCTCGTGCAGCCGCTCGAAGAGCTTCGTCGCGGGGCCGATCAGAATCGGCAGCAGCCCGCTGGCGAAGGGGTCGAGCACCCCGCCGTGGCACACCTTCCACGGCTTGCCGGGGCTGGCCGCCAGCGCCGTCTGCACCTCGTGAACGAGCGAGAAGCTGGTCGCCCCCACCGGCTTGTGGACCAGCAGCACACCGGGCAGCGGACGACGTGGGTTCTCGATCGGCACCACCAAGCCATACCCCCAATCGGGCCCTCGCGTTCCGCTCTCACCTGAAGTGCTCACGAAAAACTGTCGATCGCTGGGTTTCCGGGGGCTTCCGACCTGGGCGCACATCTTCAACCTGCTGGAATTCATGGCGTTTGCCGGTGGCTTTCTGGCACCGGGGTTGCTGTAGAGGCCGCTGGTCATGAACCTTCGCGCCGCCCTCCTCGCCTTCACGCTCCTGGCCACCGCGGCCGGGGCGGCGACGGGCGTCGAGGCGATGCGGGCGAACGCCGCGGGCCTTCGCAGCCAGGTGGGCAAGCTCCGGGGCGAGCAGCTGTCGAAG
Source organism: Myxococcus sp. (assembly GCA_014879945.1). Taxonomy (GTDB): domain Bacteria; phylum Myxococcota; class Myxococcia; order Myxococcales; family Myxococcaceae; genus Xiheimicrobium. The sequence continues at coordinate 1,712 of JACSRE010000057.1, read as the reverse complement.
CGCAACGAGCTGAGCACGGTGTCGGGCCGCATCGAGGCGCTCAAGGCGGCGTCGAAGGGCTCACTGCTCTCCGGCGGCGAGCTCGACCTGGCGCTCAAGCGCTCGCAGGAGCTGTCGGGCACCCTCACCGAGCTGGCGCAGAAGCTGTCGGCGCGTGAGGCCGAGCTCGAGAGCGCGAACCTCACGCTGCTCGAGGGCCTGTCGGCGGAGCTGACCCGGCTGCGCGGAGAGTTCGATCGCCAGACCGATCGCGCCGCCCGCAAGGCCCTCATCGAGCAGCTGCGCCGCGTGCGCGCCGAGCGTGAGTCGGTGCGCGCGGCCCTGCCGGCCACCAGGCTGCCCAGCCTCGACACCCTGCGCCCCACCGACGACCCGGAAGAGCTGCTGGAGCAGGCCGACCTCTTGCGCGACAACGAAGAGAAGCTGCGCCGCGAGCTCAAAGGCCTCGACGCCCGCATCGCGCAGCGCCGCGAAGAGCTCGAGCTCGACCGCCGGGTGCAGCGCTTCATGGGCGAAGAGTCGATGTTCGACGACCAGGACCGCCGGCTGCGGCTGCAGCGCAAGGACTCCATCTCGGGCGACGCGCCGGCGGCGACCGGCACCAGCCGCGACACCAACAACACCGAGGGCGCCTTCACGGCGGGCGCCGCGTCTGACTCGCTCGGCAACCCGACGCCGGGCCCGGTGACGGCCGGCAGCGCCCCGCCCGATCGTTCACCGCCGCCCGCCTTCCCCTCGCTGGGGCTGGGTGGCTTCGCGCCAGCCCCCTCGGCGCGCTCGAACGACGCTCCGCAGGCCGGGGCGTTCGCGCCCGAGAAGAGCGGCACCTCGGCAGCGGGCGGCCTCGACTCGCGCGGGTTGTCGATCACCAGCAGCTCCGACGCCCGCCCGCAGGTCGGCGGGAGCGCGCGCAGCATCGCCACCGGCGACGAAGACGAGATGGACGACCTCGACATCCAGCGGCGCAAGCTCCAGAGCCTGGCCGACGACCTCAAGCGCAAGGCGCAGGAGCTCGAGAAGAAGGCCAGCCAGCTGCGCTGACGTCAGGCCCGCTTCGCGGGGGCCTGCCCCGCGAACCACACCGCCGTCGGCACGCCGCGCCCATAGGCGATGACCGCGACGGCCTGGCCCTCTTCGAGCCCGTTCAGGAAGGCGGCCTGCCCTGCTTCGATGGCCTTCTTCGGAGGGTGCCTGGAGCCGAAGTGCTGGTGCAGGTCGTCGCCCGTCAGCACCCAGATTCGGCCGAGCAGCTGCCGGTCGGTGAGGGTGTCGACGGTGAGGATGCCGCCGGCGCCGTTCTTCGCGGCGCGCTTCTTCGCGTCGGCCACGGTGGCGTCGCCGGCGGCCTGGTGCTGGCCGTCGATGAGCGTCTGCTCGATGGTGCCGTTCCACTTCACCCACGTGCTCCACGCTGCAGCCGTCATGTGTGCTCCTGGTGATGGGTCGGTGTGCTGCCCGCGAGATGCTACACCTGCGGGTGCGGCTGGGGCGCGCGTTCGCGCGGTCGTCTCAACCGCTCGACCCCTCGTTCCTGGGTGCTGCTCGCCAGGCGCGGGCGCGACGCGGACGGAACACGCGAGCCTGCCCTCTGCGGTGAGCGGCGGTGAGGCGACCGAGCCGTCCAGCGCGCCCACGCGGAGCCTGCCTCTGCCCGAGCGGCGGTGAGGCGAGCGAGCCGTCCAGCGCGCCCACGCGGAGCCTGCCTCTGCCCG
>JACSRE010000001.1 GCA_014879945.1 Myxococcus sp. | reverse complement strand
CGCCGCCTGCCGAGCCGCCGCCTGCCGAGCCGCCGCCTGCCGAGCCGCCGCCTGCCGAGCCGCCGCCTGTTCCGCCGTCGACCGCGCCACGAATGCCGAAGAAGTCGGTCATGTCCGAGGCCCACGCGCTCCGCCAGGCGTGCCCCAGGCCCGGCACCTCGTTGAGCTCGACGACGGCATCGCCACCCGCCGCTGGGCGGAAGAAGGAGCGCGTGCCGCCGCTCGAGATGGGCTGGGTGCCGTCGGCGGTCTGGTCGACGCCGTGCACCGAGGTCCACTGCTGCATCAACTCGACGCCGTTCGAGGGCGAGACGAAGGGGTCTGACTGGCCCTGCCAGACAGCGACGCGAGGGTAGGCGCCAGCGAAGGCGGGAAAGGCACGGCGGACCTGGGCCGCGCGCTCGCTGGGCGTCTTCATTCCGCCGTCTGCGTTGGTGGTCGAGGGGCCCGAGAGGCAGGCGGTTGCGCCGAACGCCGTCTCGGTGCACTTGAAGGGAATTCCGGCGGCGATGGCGCCGGCGCGGAACCGGTCGGGCGCCGTGGCCAACAGGTTCGCCGCCTCGGCCCCACCTGCCGAGAACCCGGCGACGAAGACCTGCTGGGGGTCGCTCCCCACGTCGGCCACCATGCGGTCCACCATCTGCTTGATGGACAGCAGCTCGCCCTGGTCGCGCTGCTGGTTGGCGGCGTCGAACCAGTTGAAGCAGGTCTGCACGTTGTTGATGAACTGCTGCTGTGGGGCCACCAGCGCGAACTGCCGCTGTGTCGCCTGCGCCTCGAAGCCGCTCGAGCTCGAGAAGCTCGTCGCCGTCTCTCCGCAGCCGTGGAGCAGCACCACCAGCGGTCGGCCCCGCGCGAGCCCCGGCGGCACGAAGCGGTACATCAGCAGGTTGCCCGGGTTCGAGCCGAAGCCCGACACCGCGTCGAGCGACTGCCTCGTCGTCGCCACCTCGCTGGTGGGCTCTTCAGCGACGCCGCACGCCAACACCATCACCATCGCCGCACCGCTCACGAGTTGACGCATGGGGCTCGCGTAGGGGAGCGGCTCCTCCCGGTCAACGCGAGCGCTGTGTCGAAGCGGATACGGACGTCACCACGGCCGCGGGCGACGCCGTCTCGACGGGCACCGGGTGCCTCGTCGGTCTTCGTCGCTGTCGACCAGCCCTTCGGGGAACGTGCGGTGCCGAAGCGGGTGACGTCACCAGTGGCGCGGGCGGCGCCGTCGGCCTTCTCGACCTGCGCCAGGCGCCTCGGGCGCGTCGGGCCTGGTGGTTGGCGCCTGGCCCTTGAACGAGATCTCGGGCCCGCGCGCAGGCCGCCCCTGCTGCTGAGGCGCACGACCTTGCCCCTGCTGCTGAGGCGCACGACCTTGCCCCTGCTGCTGCGGAGGACGACTTTGCTGCGGAGGACGACCTTGCCCCTGCTGCGGAGGCGGACGGCCTTGCCCCGGTTGCTGCGGAGGCGGACGGCCTTGCCCCGGTTGCTGCGGAGGACGCTCTTGCCCCTGCTGCGGAGGCGGACGGCCTTGC
>JACSRE010000320.1 GCA_014879945.1 Myxococcus sp. | reverse complement strand
GCGCACCGCCGAGGCGCAGGTCTCGCTCTCGCGCGCCCAGGCCGCGCGCGAGAGCGAGACCTGCGCCTCGGCGGTGCGCCGCTCGAAGCGATGCGACTCGGCGGCCTCGGCGTTGAAGGCCTGAATCGCCCGGAGCGCGCCGAGGCCCTCTTGCGCCTGGCCGGCGAGCTGGCCCAGCGCCGTCTGCCCCTCGCGCGTGCGGGCCATCAGCGCCCGCGTCAGGCGCGAGGCCGGCACCACCGCCAGCGGCACCGCGAGCAGGGTCAGCAGCGCCAGCTTCCACGAGAGCGCGACGGCGACCCCGCCGAGGATCACGATCTGCAAGGTGTCACGCAGCCATGAGGCGACGGTATAGGTGGCCGCCTGCTCGACCGCGGCGACGTCGGCGGTGAAGCGGCTGAGCAGATCGCCCGTCAGCAGCCGCGCGCGCTGGCCGGGCGAGAGCGCGAGCAGTCGCTCGAACACGCGCCGGCGGAGGTCCTTCACCACCTGCTGGCCGAAGAGCCCGACGAAGTAGAACTGGCCGAGGTAGCCGACGCCCTTGACGGCGCCGACGACGATCACCACCACCGGCAAGGCCATCAGCACGCGCGCGCGCGGCCAGGTCGCGACCTCTGGGGCGAGCCGCACGACGAGGCCGAGCCCCTCGGCGCCGCCGGTGAGGAGGAAGCGGAGCGCCGGCCCCATCAGGAACGCGTAGGCCCCGGTGGTGACGCCGACCAGCGCCATGCAGGCGAAGGCGATGCCCAGCAGCGACCGGTGCGGGCGGCCGAGCGTGAGCAGCTTGAGCATCGAGCCGACGAGAGGTGATGACGACACGGGACGCGGCACTGTACACAATCACTCCCGTGAAGCCGCTGAGCGTTCTGGTCGTGGCAGGAGAGGCTTCGGGCGACGGCCACGGCGCCGACGTGGTGCGCGCGCTGAAGACGCGCCGCCCCGAGCTGACCTTCTTCGGCATGGGTGGCCCCCGCCTCGCCGCCGAGGGCGTGGAGCTGGTGCACGGCGCGCACGAGATCTCGGTGATGGGCATCGCCGAGGTGATCCCCAAGATCCCCCGCATCTTGAAGGTGCTGGGCGATCTCGAGCGCGCGGCGAAGGAGCGACGGCCGTCGGTGGCGCTGCTGATCGACGTGCCCGACTTCAACCTGCGGCTGGCGGCGCGCCTCAAGGCGCTGGGCATTCCGGTCGTCTACTTCGTGGCGCCGATGGTCTGGGCGTGGCGAGAAGGCCGGGCGCGGCGCATCGGGGCGCTGGTGGACGAGCTGTGCTGCATTCTGCCGTTCGAAGAGGCCTTCCTGCGCGAGCGCGGCGTCAACGCGACCTACGTCGGCAACCCGGTCATCGATCAGCTCCCGGCGCTCGCGGAGCCGAGGGTGTTTCGTGAGCGGCTGGGCCTGGCGATCGATCGCCCGGTGTTCGCGGTGCTGCCGGGGAGCCGCCGCTCCGAGATCGCGCGCCTGGGCACGCTGATGCGCGACGTCGCGAGCGCATTGGGAAACACCCGGCCGGGCCTGCAGGTGGTGGTGCCGGTGGCGCCGGGGCTTGCGAAGGAGCTGGTGCGCGCGGCGTTCGAGGGCCTCGACGTCACCCTCATCGACGGTCGCGCGCCCGAGGTGGTGGGGGCCTGCGACGTGGCGCTGGTCGCCTCGGGCACCGCGACGCTCGAGGCGGGCTTGATGCGGCGGCCCTTCGTCACCATCTACCGCGTCTCTCCGCTCACCTACGCCGTGGGCCGCGCGCTGGTGCGGCTGCCGTTCTTCTGTCTGGTGAACCTGCTGGCGAAGAAGCAAGTGGTGCCCGAGCTGCTCCAGGGCGACGTGACGGTGCCGCGGGTGGTCGAGGCGCTCGAGGGCCTGTGGGCAGGCCCGGCGCGCGAGGCGTGCCTGACGGGGCTCGACGAGGTGCGCGCGCTGCTGGGTGAAGGTGGCGCCGCGGGCCGGGTGGCCGACCGGGTCGCGAGCCATCTGCCGGCGCCGTGACGCGAAGAAAGTTGCGACGGATAGCCTCCTCTGCTTTTCATCGCCGCATGACCCTCTCATCGGCAATGCGCTCAGTGGTGATCCTCGCGGTGCTCGTGCTGTCGGCCTGCAGCAACCCTGCCGGCATCTACCGGGGCACCACGACGCAGACGATCTCGTCGAACGGCCAGACCCAGACGACGACCATCAGCGGTGACACCGTCGCGATCTTCGCCAGCGCCGACCCCAACGCGCTGGTGTTCGAGTCGACGGGCCTGGCCTTCACCGCCACCAAGACCGGCGACGCCCTGAACTTCCCCGGCGGGCAGGCGCAGACGCGTACGGAGTCGAACGGCAACAGCAGCACCACGCTGACCAGCGGCACCGGCACGATGACGAGCACCAGCCTCACGATGAACCTGGTGCTGACCATCTCGCAGACCGGCGGCGGTCAGACCCAGAACTCGAACGTGACGCTCACGTTCACCGGCACCAAGATCTGAGCTGCCGAGCTACTTCGAGAGCAGCCCGAAGTTCACGGGCACCACGTTGCCGGCGCTGACCGCGGCCTTCCGGGTCGCGGACAAGCCGCTGAACGACGCCTTGATGGCGTAGCTCCCCTCGCACAGCACCACGTCCTTCACCGAGCTCATGCCGCTGAGCTTGCGGCCGTTGATCGAGAACTCCGCGAGCGGTTCGGCGCGCAGCTCGAGCGTGCCCCTCGCGTTGACGAACCTGATCTCGACGTTGTCTCCGGGCGTCAGGTCGAGGGCGTCTGACTTCTCGCAGAAGAACTCGCGGTTCGAGCCTTCGATGACGTGGTGGCCCGCGGCGAGCTCGAGGGTGGTGGGCGTCAGGCCGTAGTCGTGCCCGCCCGAGGTGACCAACATGGGAATGTCGGCGGTCACCCGCACGACGGCGGCGCGACCATCGAGCTCGGCGCCTGCGTCGACCTCGGCGACCACGAGTGGCGCGTCGCCTGGTCCGGCGTCGGGCTCAGCCGCCACCACGACGGCAGGAGCGCCGGCGTCGGGCGTGGCCTCGGCCGCGGGCCCGCTCGGCCTGAGCAGCAGCGCCCCCGAGACGATGATGACGAGCGCCAGGCCAGAGAGCAGCGCCCAGTTCTTCAGGCCCTTCGCAGCCGGCGCGGGGAGCGTCTCGATCTGGCCCTCGTGGGCCGGGGACGCGGCGAGCGGGCCCTGGTCGGAGCGCAGCAGCGCCCCGGCGTCGAACGCGCTCGAAGGAGGGACCTGCGGCGGCCCCGATGGGGCGCCAGGAGGCAACACGGGAGCCACCTGACGCATCGATGGCGCCGTGGGCGCGACCCCGAGGGCGAGATCGTTCTGCGCCAACGCGCCGGGGTCTGACGGAAGGTCCTGCTCGGTGCGGGCGGCGCCGCCCCAGGTGTTCTGCGCCTGGGCGGCGGACAGCTGCGGTGGCGTGCCGGGCTCGAGGTGCGCCACCTCGGCCGCCACCACGCGGAACAGCCGCAGCAGGTCTTCCTGGCCGATGGGCTGCCCGACGAAGCGCAGGTACTTCTCGAGGTCTTCCTTCACCGCGAGCGCGGTCGGGTAGCGGCCCTCACGGTCGGGGTGCACGCAGCTGGCGAGGATCTGCCGCAGCGGCATGGGCAGGTTCGGCCGCAGCTGCTCGATGGGCCGGATTCGTGAGGCGCGGGCGTTGTCGATCTGCTCGACCTCGGTGTTGCCGGCGATGGCGCGTGTGTTGGTCAGCAGCTCGTACAGCACCAGCCCCAGGGCGTAGACGTCGACGCGGCGATCGATGCCCTGATCGGTGATCTGCTCCGGCGCCATGTACGGGTACTTGCCCTTCACCAGCCCGGCCTGGGTGCGGTGGGTGGCGGTGGCGGCCCGCGCGACGCCGAAGTCGATCAGCTTCACCACGCCGCTGGTCGAGAGCAGCACGTTGTGGGGCGTGACGTCGCGGTGAATGAGGTTGAGGGCCTGGCCGGTCTTCGGGTGCGTGGCCTCGTGGGCCGAGTGCAGCGCGCCGGCGACGTCGGCGATGATGCGGGCGCACAGCTCGGGCGCCATCAGCTCGCCCTGGCGCTCGTGCTCCAGGCTGATGGTCATCAGGTCGAACCCGGGCACGTACTCCATGGCCAGGTAGAAGCTGCCGTTGACCTGCCCGAGGTCGAAGATCTCGGCGATGTTGGGGTGGTGCAGGCTGGCCAGAATGGCCGCCTCGTCGAGGAACATGCGCACGAAGTCGGGGTTCGCGCACAGGTGCGCGTGCGGCCGCTTGATGACGCAGACGCCTCGCGGCCCGCGGGCCAGGAAGACGTCGGCCATGCCGCCGGCGCCGATTCGTTTCTCGAGGGTGTACGGCCCCAGCGTCTCGCCCATTCGACGGGCGGTGTTACCACGGTTCCCCTCGGGCACCGCGTGCGCTAAGCGCCGCACGCGAAATGAACCCGGCTCTGGTCATCATCCCCACGTACAACGAGCGCGACAACCTCGGCCCCATCACCTCGGCCGTGCTGGCAGCCGACCCGCGGGTCGACATCCTGGTGGTCGACGACAACAGCCCTGACGGCACCGGGCAGCTGGCCGACGAGCTCGCCGCGAAGGAGCCGCGCATCAAGGTGCTCCACCGCGAGAAGAAGCAGGGCCTGGGGCGGGCCTACCTGCACGCCTTCTCGTGGGCGCTCGAGCACGGCTACCAGTTCATCATCGAGATGGACGCCGACTTCAGCCACGACCCGCGCTACCTGCCGAAGCTGATCGACGAGGCCCAGTCGGGCACCGATCTGGTGCTGGGCAGCCGCTACGTCACCGGCGGGGGCACCGTGAACTGGGGCGTGGGCCGGCAGCTCATCTCGCAGGGCGGCTCGCTCTACGCCCGGTCGGTGCTGGGCGTGAAGGTGCGCGACCTCACCGGCGGCTTCAAGTGCTTCAACCGGCGCGTGCTCGAGGGCATCAACCTCGACGAGGTGCTCTCGAGCGGGTACGGGTTTCAGATCGAGCTCACCTACCGGGCGCTCAAGAAGGGGTTCTCGGTCAAAGAGCTCCCCATCGTGTTCGAGGACCGCCGCGTGGGGCAGTCGAAGATGAGCCGGAAGATCTTCGTCGAGGCGTTCACGGTGGTGTGGAAGCTCCGCTTCACGGTGTGACGCATGTGGAGCACCTTCCTCATCGCGATGCCGGCGGTGCTGTTCATCGTCGACCCGATCGGAGTGGTGCCCCTCTTCGTCGCGATGACCGCGAAGGACACGCCCGAGAAGTGCCGGGCGATGGCGCGGCGGGCGAGCGTGTCGGCCATGGGGGTGCTGGTGTTCTTCGCGCTCTTCGGCACGGTGATCTTCAAGGTGTTCGGCGTGTCGCTCGCGGCCTTCCGCGTGGCCGGCGGGCTGCTGCTGATGTTGACCGCGCTCGACATGCTCCGCGCCCAGCACCCGACGACGAAGACGTCGCCTGAAGAGGCCAGGGAAGGCGCCGAGCAGGAGGACATCGCCATCGTGCCCCTGGCCATGCCCCTGCTGGCCGGCCCCGGCGCCATCGCGACGGTGATGGTGCTGATGGCCCAGTACGGCGGTGACTGGGCGGGCGCCGGCATCGTCATCACCTGCATCGCGGTGACCTTCTTCATCACCTACCTGCTCTTGCGCAGCGCGAACCTGGTCAAGCGGGTGCTCAAGCAGACGGGCATCGCGATTCTCGAGCGGGTGTTCGGGCTCATCCTCGCGGCCATCGCGGTGCAGTTCATGTTCGAGGGCGGCAAGGCGCTGCTGAAGGGATAACGCGCTTTCCGAGGCCCCCGGGCTGTGCTTTTCCTCGCGCCATGAGCGCTCACGCCAACCACTACAAGCCCAACCTGCGCGACACCCTCTTCAACCTCTTCGAGTTCCTCGACATCGGGAAGACGTCGCTCGGCAAGAAGCCCTTCGGCGACCTCGACGAGCCGACCGCGCGGCAGACGCTCGAGAGCTACAAGCAGATCTGCGTCGATCAGCTCGCGCCCAGCTTCTCGGCCGGCGACTACCAGCCGCCGGTGCTCGACCCGAAGACGGGCGACGTCACGCTGCCTGAGGAGCTGAAGAAGAGCTACCACGCGTACTTCGACAACGGCCTCAACCAGCTCGAGCTGCCCACCCACCTGGGCGGCGTCGGCGCGCCGCCGTCGCTGGCGTGGGGCGCCTTCGAGATGGTGCTGGGCTCGAACCCGGCGCTGGCCTTCTACTTCCTGGGCAACCTGCTGCCGCGCATCATCGATCGCACCGCCACCGACGCGCAGAAGGCCCTGTACTGCCAGCGCATGATCGAGCACCGCTGGGGCGGCACCATGGTGCTGACCGAGCCCGACGCGGGCAGCGACGTCGGCAACGCGCGCGCGAAGGCGAAGCACGTGAAGGACGACGTGTGGGAGATCGAAGGCGTCAAGCGCTTCATCACCAACGGCGACTTCGACGCGGTCGACAACATCGTGCACCTGGTGCTGGCGCGGCCCGAGGGCGCGGGCGGCGGCACCAAGGGCCTCTCGATGTTCATCGTGCCCAAGTTCTGGGTGAACGCCGACGGCAGCAAGGGCGAGCGCAACGGCGTCTATTGCACCAACCTCGAGAAGAAGATGGGGCTCAAGTCGAGCACCACCTGCGAGATGACCTTCGGCGATCGCAAGCCGGCGCGCGGCCTGCTGGTGGGCAACGTGCACGAGGGCATCAAGCAGATGTTCCACGTCATCGAGCACGCGCGCATGGCGGTGGGCCTGAAGTCGGCGGCGACGCTCTCGACCGCGTACCTCAACGCGCTGGCCTACGCGAAGGAGCGGGTGCAGGGCCCCGATCTGATGAACGCGCGCGACAAGAACGCGAAGAAGGTGCCCATCATTCGCCACGCCGACGTGCGGCGCATGCTGATGCTGCAGAAGAGCCACGCCGAGGGCATGCGGGCGATGATCCTCTTCACCGCGGCGCTGCAAGACGAGGTCGAGCTGCTCGGCGGCCACGAAGACGACCGCGCCGAGGCGGCCAACGCGCTGAACGATCTGATGTTGCCGCTCATCAAGGGCTACTGCTCCGAGAAGGCCTACGAGGTGTTGTCGGTGTCGCTGCAGACGCTCGGCGGCTCGGGCTACCTGCAGGATTACCCGCACGAGCAGTACATTCGCGACCAGAAGATCGACACGCTCTACGAGGGCACCACGCACATCCAGGCGCTCGATCTGCTGCTGCGCAAGCTGGCTCGAGACGGCGGCGCGACGCTGCAGGGGCTGCTGGGCCGGGTTCGCGCGACCATCGAGAGCAACGAGGGCGGAGAGGCGCTGGCCGGCGAGCGCGCGGCGTTGAGCGAGGCGCTCACCAACGTCGAGATGGCGTTCGGCCACCTGCTCGAGAAGCTGGGCGAGTCGCTGTACCACGCAGGCCTGCAGGGCAACCGGCTGCTGTTTGGCCTGGCGGAGCTCGTGATCGGCTGGCTGCTGATTCGGCACGCCGCGGTGGCGGTGGGCAAGCAGGCGAAGGCGACCGGCGACGACGTGGCGTTCTACGAGGGGAAGATCGCCTCGGCGCGCTTCTTCGCGCACGAGGTGTTGCCCAACCTGGCGATGCTCCCGAAGCACGTCGCGGCCAGCCACCTGCGCCTGATGGAGCTGGACGACGCCGCGTTCTGAGCGTGCCATCGCGCTGCGGTGATGGCGGCGCGCAACCTCCGCGCGGGCAGCGCTGCTCGCCGTCGCGCGGCGTTGATGGCGCTGCAGGCCACAACCCTCCGCGCGGGCAGCGCTGCTCGCCGTCGCGCGGCGTTGATGGCGCCGCAGGCCACAACCCTCGGCGCGGTCGGCGCTGCTCGCCGTCGCGCGGGGTTGATGGCGCCGCAGGCCACAACCCTCGGCGCGGTCGCGCTGCTCGCCGTCGCGCGGCGTTGATGGCGCCGCAGGCCACAACCCTGGGCGCGGTCGCGCTGCTCCCCATCCTCCGGCGGTGCGCTGGCGCAGCGCACGAGCGGTCCCGTGCGTCGCCACCGGCGTGGGCGCAAGCGAGCGGTGGCGTTCAGCGCGCAGCGGCCTGGACGACGGCTTCGCGCAGGGTGGAGGCGGCGCTCAGCGCTCAACCAGGTACTCACCCCGCGCCTTGCGCTCGATGGCCGGCACCCGACAGCCCTGCGCGGGGAAGCCCACCGGCAACAGCAACACCGCGCGCTCGGTCTTCGGCCGTCCGAGGAGCTCACCCAGGAAGCCCATGGGGCTCGGCGTGTGCGTCAGGGTCGCGAAGCCGCACTGGTGCAGGGCCGCGATGAGGAAGCCGGCGGCGATGCCGACCGACTCCTGCACGTAGTAGTGCCTGTCGGCTTCGGTGGCTCCGCGGTTCTGCGCGAAGACGACGATCAGCGCTGGCGCCACCTCGAGGAAGGGCTTGTGCCAGTCGGTGCCGAGCGGCCCGAGGTCGGCCAGCCAGCTCTCGGGAGCCCGCCCCTCGTAGAACGCGCGCTCCTCGGCCTCGGCCGCCTCGCGGAGCTGCTGCTTGAGCGCCGGCTCGGTGACGAGCACGAACGTCCACGGCTGCTTGTTGGCGCCGCTGGGGGCCTGGGCCGCCACGTCGATGCAGCGGCGCACCACCTCGAGCTCGAGCGGCGCGTCGCTGAACTCGCGCACCGAGCGCCTGGCCTTCATCGAAGAGAACAGCGCCTCTGCGCGCGAGCGTTGCTCCTCGGGCGAGAGCCGCTCGAAGACGTGAGGCTTCATGGTCGGCGTCATGGCGACCTCCGTTTCAGTAGGGGCCCGGCACGTTCAGCCGTACGCGATAGAGCGCGGTGCGCGCGGTGATGTAGAGGGTGCGGCGATCGGCGTCACCGAAGGCGCAGTTGGCAGGCGTCTGTGGCACCACGATGCGCCCCAGGTAGCCCGCGTCGGGGCGGTACACCTTCACCCCCAGCGACATCGAGACGTAGAGGTTGCCGTTGTCGTCGGTGGCGATGCCGTCACCACCGGTGCCGCCGGGCCCCCCCTGGTTCGTCGCGGTGAAGCGCGCGTTGTTCGAGGTGGTGCCGTCAGCGGCGACGTCGAACCGCCGCACCTCTGAGCGCTCCGAGTCGGCGACGTAGAGGACCGACTCGTCCGGAGAGAAGGCCACGCCGTTCGGCTGGCCAGTCGTCGTCGAGTACACCAGCGACAGCTCGCCGCTGGGCGACACCCGGTACACGCCGCGAAAGCCGACGGTGCCGGTCGCGCCGTACGTCGGGTCGGTGAAGTAGATGGTGCCGTCGGAGCGGACGATGGCGTCGTTCGGGGAGTTCAACCGGCCGCCGTCCCACGTCGCCGCGACGATCGACGTCCCGCCGTCGGGCCTGAGCCGCACCACCTGGCCGCCGCTCTGCTGGCAGATGATCAGATCGCCGTTGGGGGCAAGCGCGAGGCCGTTCGCGTTGCTGCTCGGGCTGCGAAAGGTGGTGAAGGTGGCCGGCGGGCTGAGCTGCAGAATGCGGCTGGCGGGGATGTCGCTGAACAGGAGCGCGTCGAGCGCCGGCATCCACTGCGGGCCCTCGGTGAACTGAAAGCCGCCGTCCACGAGCTGCGCCGGTCCGGCGTCGGCGAGCGGGTCGACGTCAGCGAAGGGGTTCGTGCCACCGCCGCCCGTCGCAACGCCACCACCCGTCGCAGCGCCACCACCCGTCGCAGCGCCACCACCCGTCGCAGCGCCACCACCCGTCG
>JACSRE010000410.1 GCA_014879945.1 Myxococcus sp. | reverse complement strand
TCGGCATGGCGCAGATGTTCATGGGCCAGCAGGGGCAGCAGCAGCAGGCCCAGCAGCAACCGCCGCAGCAGGCGGCCGCGCCGGCCGGCCCGTCGGTGATGGACAGGCTCAAGCAGCTCAACGAGCTGAAGACGGCCGGGTTGCTCACCGACGACGAGTTCTCGGCCAAGAAGGCCGAGCTGATGAAGATGCTCTGACCGCTCGCTGATTCGAGCACCGACGCCACGACACCTGACGAAGGGTCGTGGCGTTCGTGTATCTGGAGGGCCCATGAACTGCCCGCGCTGCGCCGTGCCCCTGCGAGACGTGACGCCCGACCTCGAGATGCGCGACGTGCACGGGCTGGGCTGCCCGCAGTGTCAGGGCCACTGGCTGGAGCAGCAGGACCTCGAGCGCCTGCAGCAGGTCGTGGACGTGACGTGGTTCGAGTTCCGGCACATTCCGCCGCCGGCCTTGCAGGCCGAGGTGCTCACGTGCCCCCGCTGCGCGCCGGCGCGCCACCTCAACAAGGTGTTGAGCGAGCGCGATCGCAAGGTGGTGCTCGACGTGTGCGCGCACTGCCAGGGCGTGTGGCTCGATGGCGGGGAGCTCCACGCGATTCAGGAGAAGGGCGTCGGCGCGGCGCTGCTCGACGCGGTGCGCTTCTTCATGGGGAAGCGCTGACGCCGGCGTCTTCGAGCTGGCGCACCTTCGTCACCGGCCACGGCCGCGGAATCCACTTCGTCTCGGGCGGCCCCTTCGGCGTCGGCCAGTCGCGCACCTGCCAGCCGCCGTCCGACGCGCCGGGCAACCCGCCGTCGTAGGTGATGCGCGCGCGGGGCCAGGGCCGCGCCGTCCACGCGGCGCGCGCCACGGGGCCCTTCGGCTCGGGGAAGGCGCCGATGGAGACGCCTCCGTCGACGGGCGGTTGCCCGACCGGCGTCACCTCGAGCGTGCGCTGCCAGAACGACGTCAGCGCTTCGCCCAGCGGCGCGACCCGGGCCTCGAGCGGCACCGACGAGCCCGTCGTCCACAGCTCGACGAGCGCCTTGCCCGCGCCGGCGCTGCGAAACCACGGCTCGCCCGCGGCCGCGTTCAGCTGGCCACGAAGGTGCTCCGCCATCAGCATCGCGCGCAGCGTCGTCGCCGAGCGCAGCCCGTCGTCGGTGTCGACGCGCATTCGCGCCATGTCGGCCACGCTGTGCTGCACCCCCAGGGCGCGGGTGAAGAGGGCCGCGGCGCGGGTCTTCGCCGCGGCGTCGTTGGGCTCGACGCAGTCGAGGCGAACCAGGAACGACGCGGCCGCCCGGCGCACCAGGAAGAGGCGCTGCACCTGCCACGCCTCGATGACGACCCGGCGCGCCGACGCCTGCAGCCCGAGGGACTCGAGCCACGCGGCCTCCCCCGGGAGCGTCGCGAAGAGCTCGCCCGAGGCCTGCGCGAGCGACGAGTCGCCCAGGCGCTCGTACTCGTAGCGGCCGGCGGTCACGTGCTGCAGCGCGAGCGCCACGCCGAGCTCCGAGAAGAGGAGCTGTTGATCGCGCAGCCCCCCCAGCGGCCTGAAGCTGGTGCGCACGTCCACCGGGCCACCCGGCGTCACCGTCAGCGGCAGCGGGTTCTTCTTCATCGACTCTGCGAGATCGAGGGTCAGGCCCTTCTTCCCGTACAGGCCCAGCGCGCCCAGGGTGGCGACGGCGCGGCTCGCGAGCTCCTTCTTCCCGAAGGCGAGGTCCACCTCTGCGGGCACGCGCAACAGGCGGGGCAGGTCGGCGCGCGTGAGCGTCGCCGTCGGGAGCCTGGTGTCGGCCTCGTTGAGCCGCTCGAGGTTCAGCCGCCACGCCTCGCTGGTGAGAATCAGCACGCCCTCGGCCACCTGCCGCATGGCCTCGAGGTCGACGTCGCGCTGCTCGGCGCTGAAGGCGAGGAGCGACGCGGGGGTGACGCGCGCCGCCAGCTTCGCGTCGCGCGCGGCGATGGCGGCGTCGAGCGTCTCGGCGGCCGGCAGCGAGGCGGCCCACAGCGCCTTGCGCTTGAGCGCGCTCTTCTCGGTGGCGAGGAGCCGGTTGAGGTCGCCCAGGCGCACCTCTTTGCCCTCGAAGGGGAACGTCACCGTGGCCTCGAGCGTGGCCACGGCCGCTGACTCGGTCGCCGCTTCGCGGGCCGCGGCCTCGGCCTCGAGGAACAGGCGCAGGTGGTCGAGCGCGCGCGCGTCATCGGCGCCGCGCGCCTGGGCGTCTCGCAGCGTCGCCAGCCGGTCGGCGGTGAGCAGGGCGTCGCGCTTCGCGTTCAGCCCCGACAGCTCGAGCGGCGCGCCCTCGGTCCAGTGGCTCCACAGCTTCGCGTCGACGGCGCGCGACCAGTCACGGGCGTCGTCGGACAGGGTGCGCACGGCGACGCGGAGGCGCTCGAGCTGGGGGTCGACGCCCGCGTCGGCAGCGGCGGCCTCGCGGTTCGACTGAAGGCCCGCGTCGCTCCGCGGGCAGGCCGCGAGGAGGAGCAGCAGCACCATGGTTGCCGACGAGGTTCGAGCCATCTGCATGGCGCGCACTGTACCCGCTGCCTCTCTGCGCGGCGGCCGTCTTCGTGCCCCGGCGCTCGTGTGGCCGCGCGCTTCGTGGCAAGGAGCGCCTCATGCCCAGTCCCGCTCAATGGGCCGCTGCCCGCGCCCGCCAGACGATGTACGGGGCGCTCCGGACCTTCTTCGGTGGCGAGGGCTACCTCGAGGTCGAGACGCCGTGCCTCATCGCGACGCCGGGCCTCGAGCCGCACATCGACCCCTTCGAGGTGCCCTTCATTCCCCAGACCGAGGTCGGCCGCAGGCGCTCGCTCTTCCTGCACACCAGCCCCGAGTACGCGATGAAGCGGCTGCTCGCCGACCCGGGGTGCCCGCCGCTCTTCCAGCTCTGCAAGACGTTTCGAAACGGCGAGGTGTCGGGGCACCACAACCCCGAGTTCACGATGCTCGAGTTCTACCGGCCCCACGCCGACTACGCCGCCATCATGAGCGACCTCGAGCGCGCCTTGAGCGCCGCGGAGCAGGCCGTCGCGCCGTCACGCGGCTGCTTCACGAAGACGCCGTTCGAGCGGCTCAGCGTGCACGACGCGCTCCTTCGCTACGCCGAGATCGATCTGCGCGCGCACGCCGATGGGCCCTCGCTCAAGCGCGCCGCAGACGCGCGGGGCATCTACACCGGCACCTCGACCGGCTTCGACGACGTCTTCTTCCACGTCTTCCTCGAGCGGGTGGAGCGCAAGCTGGGGCACGAGCGGCCCACCTTCCTCCTCGAGTACCCGGCGTCGATGGCGTCGCTGGCGAAGCTGAAGGAAGGAGACCCGGCCGTCGCCGAGCGGGTGGAGCTGTACGCGCAGGGCCTCGAGCTGGCGAACGGCTTCTCGGAGCTGACCGACGCGGTGGAGCAGCGCAAGCGCCTCGTCGAAGAGCAGGAGCTGCGCCGCGGCCTCGGGCGCCCGGTGTTCGAGCTGGACGAGCGGTTTCTCGAGGCCGTGGGGCGCATGCCGCCGTCGGGGGGCATCGCGGTGGGCGTCGACCGGGTGTTGATGTTGATGCTGGGCGCGACGCAGATTGCAGACGTGCTGCTCTTCCCGGCGACGGACTTCGTGTGAACGAGGCCGCTCGCGGCTGGCAGCGTTGAGCGCTCCGAGCGAAGCCGGCCACGCGTTCCCCGACGAGGCAGCCCCGCGCAGCCTCAGCTTCTGCGACGCAGGGTGAGCAGGAGCAGGCCGAGCAGCGAGGCGACGGTTGGCGCCCCCAGCGACGAGCAGCCGACTGGAGCCTGCTCAGCGCCGCCACCCGCCGCGCCGTTACCGCCGGCGGTGCTGCCGTTGGAGCCGCCCGTCGCCAGGGTGCCTCCGCCGGCGCCGCCACCCGTGCCCGAGGTGCCGCCGCCCGTGCCGGCGATGCCGCCGCCCGTGCCAGCGATGCCTCCGCCCGTGCCAGCCATGCCTCCGCCCGTGCCGACCATGCCTCCGCCCGTACCGACCATGCCTCCGCCCGTACCGACCATGCCTCCGCCCGTACCGACCATGCCTCCGCCGGTCCCGCCTGCCGCGCCGCCGCCGGTGCCACCGCCGCGCGGGAGCAGCACGAGGTCGGCGCACTGGAAGTAGAGGTCGGGCTCGGTGATCGTGGTGCGGTTGGTCATCACCTGGATCAGCTGGAGCGTGCAGTTGGTGCAGGGCGTATTGGGCAGGGTGACCTGTTGGGTGTACCCACGGCCAGCGTCGGTGACGTTCCGCCCGGGGATCTGATCGACCACGAGGATCACGCCGGCATCCGACCCGGGCGAGGTGGGGTTCGCGAAGTCCTGGCCGTTGTCGTCGAACGCGATGCGGAAGTAGCCGGGGTGCTCCACCGTCTCGTCCCAGGTGACCGTGATGGTATCGCCAGCGGTGTAGGTGGTGACGCCGGCGTCGCTGCCGCGGGTGCTGTTGAGCGCGCCGCAGGGGCCGTCTTTCTGCGCGGCGGTGCGCGGGCGGGGGGAACGCAGGGTGATGTGGGCGTTGGCGACCACCGACAGAGCGCACAGCAGCAGGGGCAGCTTCTTCATGGCGCGCATCCTGTGTTGGCGGACCGGGACCCGTCTACTGAGCTCTCGAGTGCACACCCCAGCGTGTCCCGTCGCGGTCGCGCCCCGTCTGGCGGAATCGCCGGGGCGTCGATCGGGTGTTGATGCTGATGCTGGAAGTGACGCAGATTGCCCACGTGCGGCGCTCCCCGGCAAAGGACTTCGTTTGAAAGAGCTCTTGAGGACCCTGGTGTCTGGCGTCGGCGTGGTGGGGCTGACGGGAACGGCCTCGGCGGCGGTGAGCGCGCTCACCTTCCTCGACGAGCGGGCGCCTGACCCGGTGCTCCAGGTGTGGGCCGACTCGACCCTGCGAATCTCGGGGGTGCGCACGGCCTGTCGCGGCCTCGAGAACCTGCCGCCGGGCAACTTCGTGCTGGCGGTGAACCACCAGTCGAACTTCGACGCGATGGTGCTGTTCCGCCACATCCGCCGGCACATGCGCTTCGTGGCCAAGCAGCAGCTGCGCCGGGTGCCGGTGTTCGGCTACGCGCTCGAGCGCGCCGGCAACGTCTTCGTCGATCGCTCCGGCGGAGAGACCGACAAGCAGCGCCTGAAGGAAGCGGCCGCGCAGGTGCGTGACCGGGTGAGCGTCGTCTTCTTCGCCGAGGGCACGCGCAGCGACGACGGCGTGCTCAAGCCCTTCAAGAAGGGGGCGGCCATCATGGCGCTCGAGGCGCAGGTGCCGCTGGTGCCCGCTGCGCTCGCCGGCACCTGGGCCATCCTCCCCAAGGGCACCATCGCGATTCGCCCCAAGCCGGCGGCGCTCGTCATCGGCAAGCCGCTCGAGACGAAGGGCCTGGGCGTCGAGGCCCGCGAGGCGCTGACGCAGCAGGCGCATGACGCGGTCGCCGCGCTGCTCGAAGAGGCCAACGCGATGCTCCCGGAGCTCGAGCGCGCGTGACGCCCCTCGACGAGCTGGCGACGATTCTCAAGCCCGCGGGCGCCGGGCTCTACCTGGTGTCGACGGGCAAGGCGCAGCAGCAGGCGCTCCAGCGCAGCCTCTACTGCGTCTCCACGGACTCCGAGGTGCAGCACGCCTTTCGAAAGAACCTCGAGAAGGTGGCGAGCGCGCGCGGGGTGTTGCTCGGCGTTCCGTCGGA
The DNA here is from genome assembly GCA_014879945.1 of Myxococcus sp. Lineage (GTDB taxonomy): Bacteria > Myxococcota > Myxococcia > Myxococcales > Myxococcaceae > Xiheimicrobium. Next base: position 30,867 of record JACSRE010000410.1, on the reverse strand, counting down.
CGTGGGCGCGGGGTTTCAGCGCGGCGCCAACCTGGGGCCGCAGGCCATTCGTGCGCGGCTGCTCGAAGACGACGCCGGTTGGCCAGGCCGCCTCGAGGCGCTCGGGCTGATCGACGTCGGCGACGTCTTCGTGGTGCCGCAGCTGCTCCACGACGACATGCTCTCACTCGAGCAGCTCGAGACGAGCCGCGCGGCGCTGTACCCGGGCGTGGCCGACGCCGGGCGGCTGCCGGTCTCGCCGCTCTCCATCGCGGAGCGCGCGTGGCAGCTCCTCTTCCAGCTCAACCCCACGCTCAAGCCCTTCACCCTGGGCGGCGACCACTCCACGGCGTGGCCGGTGGTGCGGCCGCTCCACGCGGCGCGCGGAGGCAAGCGCTGGGGCATCGTGCAGGCCGACGCGCACACCGACCTGCTCCAGGAGCGGCTGGGCGTGAAGTACTGCTTCGCCACGTGGAGCTGGCACGCCAACGAGGTGCTGGGCCGCCAGGGGCGCCTCACCCAGGTGGGCATTCGGGCCACCGCGCGCACGCGGGAACACTGGGAGCTCACCACCGGCGTCCGACAGTTCTGGGCGAAGGACGTGCTCGAGCACCCCGAGCGCGCTCTCGACGAGGTGCTGGCGCACGTGAAGTCCACCGGCGTCGAGGGCGTGCTGTTCTCGAATGACATCGACGGCACCGACGCCCGCTGGGCCGACGCCACCGGCACGCCGGAGCCCGACGGCCTCGAGCCCGACTGGGTGTGCGAGCTGATTCGACGCCTGGGCGCCGAGGTGGGGCTCCTGGGCGGTGACGTGATGGAGGTGGCGCCCTCGTTGACCCCGACGCCCGAGAGCGCGCGCCGCACCGTGGGCCTGGCCGCCCGCTACCTGCGCGAGACCGTCACCGCCGCCCTGGGGTGAGCGAGGTGACCTCGGAACGCTCGGCACCCCTGAAGGACTGTGGCAGGGTGCGCGCGCCATGAAGCAGCTGCTCCTCGTCATCGCCGTCGCCGTCACCGCCTCGCTGTCTGGCTGCAAGAGCCCGTGCCGCCAGCTCTCGGAGCGCCTGTGTGAGTGTCAGGCCAGCAGCTTCGATCGCAACACCTGCCTGCAGCGCGCGGCCACCAACGAGTCCACCTTCGTCCCCAGCGCCGCAGACAACCAGCGGTGCGCCGAGCTGGTCGAGGCCTGCGACTGTCGCCTCATTGACACGCCTGAGGGCAAGCGGAAGTGCGGGTTCGCGCGCCGTGACGCCTGTGACGCCGAGCGCGACGCCGGGTGCCTGGCCGACGGCGGTTATTGAGCCTCACAGCCAGGGCTCGAGCCACTCCATCGAGCGGCTCCACAGTCGCTCCTGCGCGGCCTCGTCGAGCGCCAGCGGGTTGGGTCGTCGCAGCGAGCCGTCTTCGTCGTAGTAGAGCCCCGTCTCGTTCCCGGCCGAGGCCGACGTCGCGCAGTGCAGGCTGGCGCGAGCGCCCTCTTCCGGCGTGCGCATGAAGCGCATCACCACCTGGCGCAGGGGCGTGGGGGCGGCCCGCCAGATGTCCGAGGCGATGACGCCAGGGTGGAGCCCGTAGACGTGCACCCCCTTGTCCTTCCAGCGGCGGGCCAGCGCGAAGACGAAGAGCATGTTGGCCAGCTTCGAGCGCTTGTACTCGGGCCACCCGGTGAAGCTCGCGGTGGGGCGCCTCACGTCGTCGTAGTCGATGGGCGCGCGGGTGCGCTCGTGCGCGCGGCTGGCCACCACCACCACGCGAGACGGCGCGGCGCGAACCAGGGCCGGCTCGAGCAGCAGCGTCAGCAGCATGTGGCCGAGGTGGTTGACGCCGAAGGTCATCTCGAAGCCCTGCGGGGTGAGGTGGCGAATGCGCACCAGGCCCGCGTTGTCGATGAGCACGTCGAGGCGCTCGTTGGTGGCCAGCCAGGCCTGCGCGCACTGCTTCACCTGCGAGAGGTCGGCGAGGTCGAGCTCGAGGAAGTGGAGGTCGTCGTTCCCTGTGCTGCGCTTGAGCTCGTCGATGACGGGCTGGGTCTTCGCGCGGGAGCGGCAGGCGAAGAACACCCGGGCCCCCTGGCGCGCCAGCTCGGCCGCGGTGGCCTTGCCGATGCCGGTGTTGGCGCCGGTGACGATGACGGTCTTTCCCTGCATCACGGTGTGCCCCCTGGAACGAGCAGCTTTCGCGCGGGCGGTTGCGGCATGCCGGCCATCAGCCCCCGCAGCGGCACCGACTGCACCGGCTCCTCCTGGAGCCCGGCCTCGCGCAGCAGGGTGTTCGCCGCCAGGTAGCCGCTCGCGCACGCGGCCTCGAGCAGCATGGCGGGGAAGGGCAGCTTCACCCAGTCGCCCGCGCAACAGAGCCCCGGCACGCCGCTGTCGGTCTCGGGCCGGTGCGCGTTCATGCCGAGGTGGAACGCGGTGAAGTTGCGGTTGAGCTGAAACACCTCGTGCTTGACGGTGAAGCCCTTCACCTCGGGGAAGAACTGCACCAGCTCGTCGAGCAGCGCCCGTTTCACCTCGTCGGGCGTCAGCGCCTCGGGCACCGCGTAGCAGTGCAGCTCGAGCACCGCGCCGCCGTGGCGCTTCGTCCACTCGGCCGCCTCGTGCTCGAAGCGGTGGTAGGTGGTGAAGGCGTCGAGCACCTTCACGCGATCGGTGATGACGAACGGCGGGTAGCCTTCGCGTACGTCCTTGTCGATCCAGATGCGGAGCACGGCGTAGCGCTGCCCGGGCACGAGCTTCTCGAAGCGCGCCTTCACCTCGTCGGGCACGCCCACCGCGTTCGTCATGATGCTCCGCGCGCCGACGATGTCGGTCGAGAGCACCACGCGCTCGAAGGGAGCGCCGTTCACGGTGAAGCCCTCGGCGGTCTTCGCGAGCGAGCTCACCTTCGTCGAGAGGTGCACCTTCGCGCCGTGCCTTTCGAGCTCGGCCCGCATCGGCGCGAGGAACTGCGGCTCGTAGTCGTGCACGGGGTACTCGTAGACCAGCCCGCCGTCCTGGCTCAGGTAGTAGAAGTGGAACGACTTGATGAGCTCGGCCAGCGAGAGCTTGTCCTCGTCAGAGAAGAACGCGCGGGCGAAGGTGTTGAACGCGAGCTTCAGGCCGGGCGGCAGCTGGGTGAGGCGGTCGAAGTCGGCGAACGAGACGGCGTCGTAGCGCGCGAACGTCTCTTTGGCGTCGTACTCGAGGAAGACCCCGAACAGGTCGCGCGCCGGCGCCTTCAGCACGTCGCGAAAGCGGTAGACGCCGGCCCGGGCGAGCGCGAGGAGGTTGAAGACCGGGGTGGTCTCGAGCTTGCCGAAGCGCACCTGCGCGCCCGTGGTGCCGAGGATGACGTACTCCCCGATGCTCTGGAAGCCGTCGCGGGTGCCGAGGGAGCCCAGGAAGCGATCGAGGTTGTAGTAGTTCGCGAAGAAGGCGTGGAAGCCGTGGCTGACCCACGCCGCTTCACCCGGCCCCAGCGGCACCTTCCAGCTGCCGAGCTTGCCGCCCAGGTACTCGTTGGCCTCGAAGAGCTCGACCTGAAACCCCCGCCGCGCGAGCGTGATGGCCGCGGTGAGCCCGGCCACCCCGCCGCCCAGCACGGCGACGCGGCGCGGGCCCGTGAGCGCCGTGGGGAGGCTCGGGTCCACCACGTTGACGGCCACGCGGTAGTGCTGCAGGCGGCGCTTGATGAAGCCGCGCAGGAGCGGCGGCCCGAGCAACCAACCGAGGAGGATCAGCACCACGACGGTGAGCGGCAACCACCAGAACCAGGGCACGAGGGTGCTGCTAGCCGCGTCGCCCCCGGTCCTCCATCAAAAGCGTCACTCGAAGAACGTCGGGCGCGTCGGGTCGTCGACGCCGGCGAACACCACCTCGAGGTGCCGCGGGTGGGTGCGGAACATCGAGAGGTCGGGCAGCGCGTCACGGGGAAAGAAGCGCACCTCGGTCGTCTCGTGGTTGGGCCGCGCCTCGCCGCCGAGCAGCTCGCAGTGGAAGATGAGCTTGTAGACGCTGAAGACGCTGGCGCCGTCGCCCCGTTTGCCGAAGACGCCCAGCAGGCGGCGCGCCTTCACCTCGAGCCCCGCCTCTTCGCGCACCTCTTTGGCGGCCATGTCGCCCGGCGAGACGCCGAGGTCGGCCCAGCCGCCCGGGAGCGCCCACCGGCCGTCTTGCGCCTCTCTCACCAGCAGCAGCCGGCCCTCGTGAAAGACGGCGGCGCGCACGTCGACCTTCGGCGTCGGGTAGCCGCTCTGCGCCGAGAGGATGGCCTTGGCGTCAGCGCTCCCCGGCGCTCCGGCCATCACCATCTCGGCGCACAGCTCGCGCAGCAGCTCATAGTTGTCCCGGTCGTACGGGTCCTTCGAGTAGGCGAGGCCGCGCTGCGAGATGGTGGTGAGCGTCTGAATCCATTCGAGCCAACGCATGGCCGTCGTCTAACGCGTCGGCTCAGCAGAGGCACGAGGGCCTCGGGTGAAATGATGAGCGCGTTCGGGCACCGCTTCTGCTGTGTTCTCTTCGGCCTCGCGAGGAGGGGCCGCCGATGAGAGTCCTGGTCATAGTTGCAGTGTTTGCGACCGCCTGTGCCACCAGCGGCTCGGCGATGAAGACAGGAGCCCAGGTGGACGCGCTCGAGAACCCCATCGTGCAGACCGGCGACCCCGTGCTGCGGGCCCGCGCGACGGACGTTCCCGTCGAGCAGATCGCCACGCCTGAGTTCCAGCAGCTCATCACCCGGATGACCGACGCCATGCGCAAGGCGCCCGGGGTGGGCCTGGCGGCGCCCCAGCTGGGCGTCTCATGGCGGGTGCTGGTGCTCGAAGACCCGCCGGAGCTCCAGGCCTCGCTGACGCAGCAGGAGCGCGACGAGCGCGAGCGTCGGCCTGTCCCGCTCCGCGTCATCGTCAACCCCACGCTCACGCCCATCGGCGAGGAGCGCGTCACCTTCTTCGAGGGGTGTCTCTCGGTCGCCGGCTTCGCCGGGCTCGTCGAGCGCTGGCGTGAGGTCGAGGTGTCAGGCCTCGACGAGAAGGGGCAGCCTCAGACGTGGCGGGTGAAGGGGTGGCCTGCGCGCATTCTGCAGCACGAGGTCGATCACCTCGACGGTACGCTCTACGTCGACCGCATGCACACCCGCTCCTTCGGCACCCTGGCGCAGGTGAAGGCGCGCTACGGCGGCAAGCCGATCGCCGAGGTGAGGCAGGCCCTCGGCGTGAAGTGACGGCTCACCGGCAGCAGCGGAACCCCGTCGAGTAGTCCCAGTGCGAGACGTCGTGCGCGGTCGTCGCGTAGAGGCAGCCGTTCCCGTTGATGACGGTGTCGACGTAGAAGCCGCCGCGGAACGTGCCGGCGGGGTCGGCCGTCCACTCGTGCAGGTTGCCCATCAGGTCGAACACGCCCTCAGCCGAGGCGCAGCCAGAGAAGTCGCCCGCTCTCGCCAGGCCGCCGTCGAGCTGGTTGAGGCACGGGCTGTCGATGTGGCTGAAGATCCACGAGGCGCTGGTGCCGTAGAGCTCGACCGCCGGGTGCACGGCGCGGCGATCGTTGCAGACGCCGGTCAGCCGGGTGTTGCCGTAGGGGTAGGTGGTGTTGGCCGGGCCACGACAGGCGCGCAGCCACTCCGCGTCGGTGCACAGGCGCTTGCTTGTCTCGAGGCACGCGGCGGTGGCCTGCACCTGCGTGATGAAGCCCTGTGGCACCGCGCCGCTGGCCGAGCGCGCCCGCAGGCGCCGACCGCCGGGGTTGACGAAGGGGCACCACGCGCCGCCGTCGAGCTCCTCGAGGAACGCCTCGTAGCGATCGATGCAGAAGGTGCCGACGCTCACCATGCCGGGCGGGCAGCCCCCGGCCCCAGGCGCTTCGACGAGGCCCGCGTTGGGAGCGGGGCGCGCGTTGGGGTCGCACGTGTTGGCGTAGCGCGGCGTGCAGCACTGAATGGCGGCGCTCCCGGGGCACAGGCCGGGCGTGGGCCGGCGCGTGTCGCGACAGTCCGAGACGTCGATGCACGTGCCGGGCAGGCCGGCCGCCGTGCAGGTGACGAGGGGGCCTGCGTCGGCGGAGCCGCCAGCATCGCGAGCGCCTGCGTCAGCCCCGCCACCTGCGTCCGGGGCGCCCGCGTCGAGTCCGGTCCCTGCGTCATCGGCGCCCGCGTCGAGCCCGTCGCCTCCGTCTTTGGGGCCGGCATCGAGCCCTCCGCCTGCGTCGGGAGCGCCAGCGTCATCGACGCCCGCGTCGGCGCGCAGCCCGGCGTCGGCCAGCAGTCCCGGGTCGAGCGGCGCGCCTGCGTCACGCGTCGAGTCATCGGGCCCACAGGCGGCGAAGAAGGCGAGGGCCAGGCAGAGGGAGCCGCGCATGGGCCGCGGTCTGACAGACCTGCGTCGGGCACCGCAACCCGCGCCGTCCACGGCCGCGGTGCGCGTTCGCCATCAGCGGCGGAGCGCGCGACGGCTGGCGCGCCGCTCACCGACCGAGGCCCACCTCCCGCACGAGTGCGACGCAGGATTGGTCGAGCGCGGACTGACGCGCGGGCCGGCGGCGGGCCGTGGCCTGAGGAGCCCGCAGCCCGACGCAGCGTCAGGGCGTCGCCGGCGTCTCGAGTGCCGCCGCGGCGCTGAGCCGAAGGTAGAGCCGCGTCGCCGAGATGAGGTGGAGCTCGAGGATGACGCAGGCCGCCGCGAAGCCGAGCCCTCCGAGCCGCGCCAGCGGGGGCCAGAGCGCCCCGCCGACCAGCAGGAGCACCGCGCCCGTGAACACCCGCCACTGCCAGCGCGCGCGCGCGTCGGGCAGCACCTTCTGCATCGTCGGCGGCACGGCCATCACCCGCTGAAGGTGCAGCCACTCGATGAAGCCGACGATCTTGTACAGCATGCCCGCCATCATCGCGGGGAAGGCGCCGGCCACCAATGCGACGCCCAGCAGGTACTCGAGCCGCGCGCGGGCGAGCGCCGGCAAGGGCAGACGCAGCGCCACCAGCGCGGCGCCAGCGACGAGCAGGCACCCCAGGCCGACGCGCCACGCGAAGACGGTGGTGTCGAGCACCTTTCGGCGGCGCTTCGACTGCAGGTGCAGCGTCTTCACGGCGAACGCGCCCAGCGCGCCGACGCCGAAGCTGGTCGCCACCACGTCGAGCGCCGCCACGTCGAGCACCACGCCCACGGTCCACGCGGCCAGCGCACCGGCGACGGCCAGCCCCAGGCCACGCGAAAAGCGCACCGGGTAGGGCGGCGTCAGCTGGAACATCGGCACCACCAACAGCGCGACCGCGATGACCAGCAGGAGCGCCCAGCCGCCCAGGCCCCACGCCGCGTGCAGGTGGACGAGCTGAACCAGCGGCAGCGCCGCGCCCCAGGCGAAGATGGCCGCGAGCGCGACGCCGAGGCCCGCCGTCACCGCGAGCGCCGCCACCGCGCTCCGCAGCAGCAGGAGCGTCGGCCCGATCGCCGGCGAGCGCGCCAGCCCCAAGCCCGTCACCGCGACGAAGGCCGTCAGCCCCGCGCCCAGCAGCACCACCGCCGCGCGCATGGCGTCGGCCCCCGCCCCGAGGAACCCCGCGGTGAGCGCGACGGCGCCGAGGGTGAGCGAGGGGTGAACGACGCCGGCCACGAGCCGCGGCCTCCACACGTTGGCGCCCGCGGCGACCGGCAAGAACTGCATCAGCGCGCCGCACATCACCTGGAGCATGAAGCCGACGGTGACGAGGTGCACCGCCGCGAACGTCGCCATCGACCACCGGCTCAGCACCACCTCGTCGCCCCGCAGCGCCACCAGCACGCCGGCCGCCACCCCGAAGAGCGGGCCGGTGAGGAAGAAGCGGTGGGGCACCGAGAGGGGCGGCGCCTGCTCGAACGACAACGCCGCGCTCATCGTCGACGCACCTCGATGGTGTAGGTGCCGTCGTCGGCCAGGGTGGTGCGCCAGGTGAAGCCGCGCTGCTCCAGCGCCGCGTAGAGGGGGAACGGCTCGCGGTAGAGGAGCAACGTCAGCACGTCTTCGGGGCCCAGGGTCGGCAACGCCGCCATCACCCGCTGCATGGGCTCGGGCGGCAACAGCTCGCGCGCGTCGAGCCGCAGGTCCGTCACGGCGCCAGCTGCGCGCTCAGCTTCGCGAAGAGGTCGCCGTCGCCACCGAGGGCCTGGTCGCACATCGGGTAGAGCATGCGCTCCTCCTTGAGGTTGTGCTGCTGCATCAGCACCAGCATCGTCTCGGCGGCGCCCGCGAACTCGTCGGCGTCCTTCGCGGTGAGCGCGCGCTCCATGCGCTGAATGAGGGCGCGCACGTGGCCGTGCTCCATGCGCATCACCTGGGTGGGCCCCTGCGTCATGCCGGTGGCCGCCTCGAACGCGGGGAAGAGCGTGTCCTCCTCGGCGCGCAGGTGCACCTCCATCAGGCTCGAGAACCGGGCCGTCGCAGCAGCCGCGTCGGCCCAGCGGCCCTCGGCGCCCGCGGCCTCGGCGTCGGCGAAGGCCTCGTCACAGAGGTGGTGGTGGGGCGTGAACAACGTCGAAATGGAACTCATGGAGAACCTCGGGTGCTCGTGAAGCGCTGGTCTTCTCGCGGCGCGGGCCTGCCTTCCATGACGAGGCTCAAGCGGTCATCGCACGCGGTCGACCGGGACTTCCAGCTCGTAGAAGACGAGCGCAGCGTCGCGGCGCGCCCAGAGCCCAGCCCCGACCTGACGGAAGTGGGGCGACAGCAGCCGGCGGTAGGTGGCGGCCGAGCGCTGGTGGACGCGGGTGTCGGTCAGCTCGGTGTCCACGTTGCCAGCCACGTCGCGCCTGGTGATCGCCTCGAGGTACAGAAAGCCCTCGCAGCTGGCGGCGAGGTTCTCGATGGCGGCGGGCAGGCTGGGGCCGTCGACGTAGGGCAAGACCCCGTGGCAGACGACGAGGTCGAAGCGGCGGTCGGCGCGCCAGGTGCGGATGTCGGCCTGCTGGTGTCCGTAGCGCTTGCAGATGGCTGGCTCGAGCTCGGTGCCGAGGTAGCGCACGTGCTTGCGGTGCTTCTTGAGCCACGTCTTCCACCAGCCGACGCCCGCGCCCACGTCGAGCACCGAGTCGACCGGCCACCCGAACCAGGCCAGGAGCCCCATCACGCCCTCGATGAGGTGCGCGTGACGGGCCTGGTCGTAGATGCGGGTGTCGGGGTTCTCGTAGTAGCGGCTGTAGTAGTCGGCGTCGAAGGCGACAGGGCGTGAACTCACGGGCGCCCCTTTCACCTCACGCGCGCCGGCGCTTCAACGTCAAGGTGTGCCGGCGTCGGCGGCAGGTGCGGCGGCGGCTGCTGCGGCGGCGTCGGCTGCGGCCTTCTCTGCGGCCGCCTTCTCGTCGGCGGCCTTCTTCGCGGCAGCCTCGGCGTGCGTCTTGAGCGTGGCGAGGCCCTTCTCGAAGTCGGCGCCCACCATCTTGTCCATGTCCATCACCAGCGAGAAGGCCTTGCCCATGAAGTCGTTGGTGCCCTTCATCGACCACGTCACGTTGGTGCCGCCGGCGGCCGGGGTGAAGGCGAAGTCGGTCTGGTTGGTGGTGGCGAAGGGCACCGTGAACTCGAGCTTGATGCCGATGGCCTCGCTGGGCTTCGCCGTCTCGATGGTCATCGAGCCGCTGCCCACGGTGTCGCGGTCACCGGCCCACGCGTACTTCGAGCCCACGCCGGTCTCGGCGCCCGAGTACGTCTTCGTCATCTTCGGGTCCATCTGGTCCCACGGCGACCACCGGGCCCACTCGCGGAAGTCGATGACGTGCGCGTAGACGATCTCAGGCGGGGCGCCCATCTGCAGCGAGCGCTTCACCTCGAACGTCGAGGGCCGCGTCGCGATGACGACCAGCAACAGGACGACGACCACACCAAGGCCAATGGCGATCTTCTTGATCATGGGTGCCTCGAGGACTGCGGGGGGGGGGACGTCGAGGCCCGTGTAGCCCGTCACCTCGAAGGCGCGAACGACAAACGCTCAGCGCTTGCCGTCTTTGCGCGTCACCCGCAGCACCGCCATCTTGGTCGAGTGCGTGAAGGGCGCCGGGTCGGCCGGGGGCTTACCGACGCGCGTCGCCTCAGTGCCCAGGAAGTCCATCGGCGCGCTGATGCGCTGGTCGAGCGTCATGAAGCCGTCGGCGCACAGCCGGTCGAGCGCGGCCTGGAAGTCGGCGCCGGGAACGAAGACGGCGTTGTTGACCGCCACCAGGTAGCCCTCGTGCGCGATGAGCGGCCGCACCTTGTTGAGCAGGCGCTCCATGTCGGCCACGAGGTCGACGCGGCCCTGATCGGTGACCGAGAACAGCGGCGGGTCCACGAAGACGCAGTCGAAGAGCCGGCGGTCTCGCTTGAGCTGGCCCACCACGTCGAAGAAGTCGCCCTCGCGGAACTCGGGCCGCTTCACCGGCCACTTGTTCATCGACCACGAGTCGCGGCCCACGGTGAGGAAGGCGTTGTTGAGGTCGGTGTTGAGCACCTCGCTGGCGCCGCCGGCCTTCGCCGCGACGCCCAGGCTCGCGGTGTACGCGAAGGTGTTGAGCACGCGCTTGCCGCCGAGGGTCGCCTTCGCCCAGGCGCGCAGGGCGCGGGTGTCGAGGTAGAGGCTGGCGTCGCGGTTCAGGCGCAGGGCCAGCGCGTACCAGACGCCGTCTTCCTTCACCCGGCGGCACAGCTGCTTCTCGTCGCCCAGCAGCATCACGCCGTTGCGGGTCTCGGTGTTCTCGGCGCTGCGCACCTTCCACAGCGCGCTCGAGATGAACGGGAGCTTCTCACGCGCGATCGCGAGGGCCTCGCGCGCGAGCGCTTCGTCGCCGGTCTTCGAGTCCGAGTGGTCGTAGATGACGAGGGTGGTGCCGTAGAGGTCGACCGCCAGCGCGGGCAGGCCCTCGACGAAGCCGTTGAAGAGCCGGCACGCCGAGTGGTGTTCGGCGTCGATCAGCCCGGCGCGGGCGTCGATGGCGGCGGGGAGCAGGGAGGCGAGGGAGGCCATGCGCTGCCCATGACCTACCGGCCCGCGCGCGTCAATCGAGGCGCACGTCGAGCCGGTCGATGCCCGGCGTGGTGCGAGCCACCACCTCGCCCGTCGGCGCCACCACCATCGACCCACCCTGGCCAGGCACGCGGGGCAGCCCTGCGCCCCAGTTGGCGTTGACGACGTGCACGCCGAAGTCGCGCGCGAGCGTCGTCAGGTGCCCCGGCCGTGAGTCCCCCTCGGAGTCGACCCACGCCGAGGGGAAGAAGAGCACGTCGACGTCGCCGAGCACCTCGGCGGCCTCGTCGACGAGGAAGTGAACGTCGAAGCAGACCGCCAGGGTGCACCGCAGCCCGCCCAGCTCGAAGCGGGGGAAGGGGAGGTCGCCGGCGGTCGCCCACGTCTCGGGGTACCAGGGGTGTCGCTTGCGGTAGTGCGCGGCGACCGAGCCGTCGGGGCCGACCACCAGCGAGGTGTTGAAGGCGCGCTCCCCCTCACGCTCGACGACCGGCCCGATGACCCAGGTCTCGAAGCCGGCGGCCAGGGCCTTGAGCGCGTCGAGCTGAGGGCCCTCCAGCGGCTCCGCGAACGGCGTGAGGTCGAACCCGCCCGACGGCGACACGTAGCCGGTCAGGCACGTCTCGGGCAGCACCACCACGCCACCGGGCGCCTGGCGCGCGAGGCGCTCGGCGATCCACTCGCGCTGGCGGTCGGGGTCCCCGAAGCGGGCGGGCACCTCGAGCACGGTGACGGTGAGCGACATGGCTACGGTTCAGCATACGCGCGTCGTATGAAGGCGCGTGCGCGCACGACTGGCCCTGGGCACCATGAACTTCGGAAGGCGCACGCCCGAGGCCGACGCGCGGCGCATCATCGGCCACGCGCTCGACGCCGGCGTGACCGCGCTCGACACCGCCAACCTCTACTGCGACGGCGACGCGGAGCGCATCGTGGGCCGCGCGCTCCCCGGCCGCCGAGACCAGGTGACGCTCACCACCAAGGTCGGCGCGTGGCGGCGCGAGGGGCTGTCGGCCGCGCGCGTGGTGGCGTCGCTCGACGAGTCGCTCGCCCGGCTCGGGACGGACTTCGTCGACGTCTACCTGCTGCACGTGCCCGACCCCGCGACGCCGCTGGAGTCGACGCTCGACGGCGTGGCGACCGTGCTGGCCTCGAAGAAGGCGCGCGCGTGGGGCGTCTCGAACTTCGCCGCCTGGCGAATTGGAGAGCTCAACCACCTGTGCGATCGGCGGGGCCTCGCGCGGCCGGCGCACTCCCAGGTGCTCTACAACGTCGCCGTGCGGCAGCTCGAGCTCGAGTACTTCGCCTTCACCCGCCGATTCCCCATTCACACCACCATCTACAACCCGCTCGCCGGCGGCCTCTTCGCGCGTGCCCCCGACGCCCAGAGGCCGAAGGGCGCGCGGCTCGAGACCAACCCGCTGTACCGCAGGCGCTACGGCTCCGAGGCGATGCGGGCCTTCGCGCGCCGCTGCGCCGAGCTCTCGACGAAGGCCGGCTGCTCGCTGCTCGAGCTGGCCATGGCCTGGGTCTGTCAGCGCCCCGGCGTCGACGCGGTGCTGCTGGGGCCCGCCACGCTCGCGCACCTCGAGGCCGGGCTCGCCGCGTCGAAGGTGACGTTGCCCGACGAGCTGCTGGCCGCGCTCGACGACGCCCACCGCGACTTCACCGGCACCGACGCGAGCTACGCGAGATGATCGACGTCGCCGCCGCCGTCGAGGCCTTCCGCGAACAGGGCTTCGTGAAGCTCGGGCCGGTCGTCGAGGAGGCGCTGGTGGAGCAGCTGCGGGCGCGCGCCGTCGAGCTGATGTTGGGGGAGGTCACCTGGCCCGGCCTCTTCTTCCAGATGGACTCGGCGACCGGCGACTACCGCGACGCGCCGCTCGGCCTCGGGTGGCAGGGCCCGTCGCTGAACTACCGCAAGCTCGAGAAGCTGGAGCTCGACGATCGCTTCCGCGCGCTGATCCGGCACCCCTCGCTCGAGCCCCTGGTGCGCGCGCTCATCCCCGGGCCGGTGTCGCTCTATCGCGCCATCGTCTTCAACAAGGCGGCGGGCGGGGGCTCCGAGATCCCCTGGCACCAGGACGCGGGCAAGCTCTGGGGCCTGAGCGAAGACCCCGAGGTGCAGGTGTGGACGGCGCTGGACGACGCGCCGCGCGAGGGCGGTTGCCTCGAGGTGGTGCCCGGCTCGCATCGCTGGGGCCTGTCGACGCCGCTGGGGGGCGTGGTGCCTGACGACGTGGTGGCGCGGCGCGACGTCGAGGGCCAGGTGGTGCCGCTCCCGGTCGTCGCGGGTGAGAGCGTGCTGCTGCACAACCTGCTGTGGCACCGCTCGGGCAGGACGTCCACGGGGCACCGGCGGCTTGGCTTCTCTGCCTGCTACCTGCCTGAGCGGGTGCGCTGCGTGCGGAAGAAGAAGGCGCCGCGGAGCTTCTTTTCCGTCTTCGGTTGATCCGTTCGGTGGCCCCGTCGGGTAAAAGAGCGCGACACCGTGCGCCGCGTCGTTATCTGTGTGCGCCGAGCCCCGAGGTGCCCACACTGATGCCGGCCGTTCGTCAGACACTCTTCTCGATGTTGGTCTTGCTGGGGCTGTCCGCCCACGCCTCGCCCCTCACCCTCGCCGCCGCCTTGGAGCGCGCCTCGGTCGCCTCGCCGGAGGTGCAGCTGGCCGCCCGGGTGCTGCAAGAGGCCGAGGCGAGCCGGGTCGGCGCCGGCGTCTTCCTCCCCACCAACCCGCGGCTCTTCGTCGACTACCGGCGGCTGGCCTCACCCCCTCCGATGGACCCGCTCAACGGGTACAACCTGGGCCTCGACGGCACCCTCGAGGTCAGCGGCGCCGGGTGGTCGCGCGTCGCCGAGGCCGAACGTCGGGTCGAGCTGGCCCGCAGCGAGCTGGTGACGACGCAGACCCTGGCGCGGGTGCGCGCGTGGACGGCCTTCATCGAGGTGCAGGTCGCGCGCCTGCGCGTCTCGATTCACGAAGAGGCGCTCGCCACCGCCAGCCGCGTCGAGACGGCCACGAGGGAGCGCCAGAAGAACGGCGTCGTCGGAGAGCCTGACGTCGTCGCCGCGGCGCTCGAGCGAGTGAGCGTGCGGGTGCAGCTCGAAGAGGCCCGCCGGCTCATGCGGCTGGCCCACGCGAGCTTGCGCCAGGTGCTCGATCTCGGCCCCGAGGAGCCGCTCGACCTCGAGGGTGACCTCGCGGAGCCGCCGACCGCCGCCGATGAAGAGGCGCTGGTGCGCGGCGCGGTGGAGCGCCGCCCGGAGCTCGCCAGCGTGCGCGCGCGGCTGGCGCTCATCGAGGCCACCGAGGGCCGGCTGGCGCGAGAGACCTTCCCCAAGCTGACCTACATCCTCGGCTTCGACGCGGCCCCCGCTTCTCCGGTGTTCGGGTACGCGGGCCTGGGCGTCGAGCTGCCGGTCGCGCAGCGCAACCAGGGCCCCCGCGCCGTGACGGCCGCCCAGCTCGAGACCGAGAAGGTGCGCCTCGAGACCGAGCTGCGCCGCGTTCGCCGCGACGTCGCCACCAGCCACCGCGCCTACGCCCACCGGCTCAACCAGCTCGAGCTGCTCTCGAAAGAGGCGGTGCCGCAGGCCGAGCGCTTCGAAGACCTCGTCGAAGAGGGGTGGAAGGCCGGCCGGTTCGACCTCTTCCGCCTCACCGCGGCCACCCGCGAGCTGAACCGAGTCCGCCGCGAGCGGCTCGAAACCCTTTCTTCCGCGTGGGCCGACTACGTCGAGCTCCAGCGCGCCTCGGGAGCCTTGAACCCATGAGCACTGACACCATCCCCCCGCCGCTGCCGAGCCCCGAGATGAAGAAGTGGCCGGTGCTGGTCGGCGCGGCGCTGCTGGCCGCCATCGTCGCCGCCGTGCTGCTGCGACCCGGCGGGGGCGCGCCCGAGGCCTCCGCCACGGTGCCCGAGCGCGGCACGCCGTACCTCGACGGTGAGTTCATTCGCTTCTCGAAGCAGTTCGCCGAGCGCGAGAAGGTGGCCTTCGCCGCGGTGACGGAAGAGGTGCTGACGCCGGCCCTGCAGGTGACGGGCGAGGTTGACTACGACGCGCGCCGGGTCGCCGCCATCGGCGCCCGCATCTCAGGCCGGGTGCGCACGCTCTCGCGCGTCGAGGGAGAGGACGTGAAGTCGGGCGACCTGGTGGCCGAGCTCGAGTCGGTCGAGCTGGGTAAGGCGCAGGCCGAGGTGATGAAGGTGCGCGCCCGAGAGAAGGTGGCCCGCCTCGACGAAGAGCGGGAGCGGCGCCTGGCCGACGCCAAGGTGTCGGCCGAGCGAGACGCCCAGTTCGCGCGCGCCAACGCAGAGGCGCTGTCGGCCGAGCGGGTGGCCGCCGAGAAGGGCGTCGAGGCGCTCGGCGGCAGCGTCGAGGGCGAGCTGGGCGTGCTGCGGCTGCGCAGCCCGCTGACGGGCCGCATCGTCGAAGCGAAGGTGAAGCGCGGCGAGACGGTCGAGCCGTCTGACACGCTGTTCGTGGTGGCCGACCTCTCGCAGGTGTGGGTCGAGCTGGCGGTGTTCGAGCGCGATCTGCCGGCGGTGCGCGAAGGTGACCAGGTCGATCTGCGCATTCCGTCGGCGCGCCAGGTGACGCTCAGCGGGCGCATCGCGCACATCAGCGAGGTCATCGACGCCGACACCCGCAGCGCCCACGTGCGCGTCGAGGTCGACAACGCCCAGAAGCTGCTGCGGCCGGGCCTGTCGGTGCTGGGCACCATTCACGCCTCGGGCCCCCGCGAGTCGTTCCTGGTGGTGCCCCGCGCGGCGGTGACGCGCATCGACGGCAAGCCCACCGTCTTCGTGCAGGTCGGCGACGGGGTGGTCGAGCCGCGCGTCATCGAGCTGGGTGCCTCTGACACCGGCAAGGTGGCGGTGCTCAAGGGCCTCAAGGCTGGCGATCAGGTCGTCGCCGGCGGCGTGCTCGCCCTCAAGGCTGAGGTGTTTCGCTGATGTTGTCGGCCATCATTCGTGTGTCGGTGCAGTACCGCGCGGCCGTGGCGGGAGGCCTGCTGGCGTTGCTCGCGGCCGGGCTCTTCGCCGCGCGCGCGTTGCCCATCGACGCGCTGCCCGACGTGTCGACGGTGCAGGTCACCATCATGACCGAGGCGCCCGGGCTCTCGCCCATCGAGGTCGAGCGCATGGTGACGGTGCCGATGGAGCTGGCGCTCAACGGCACCCCGCGGCTGATCGAGCTGCGCAGCGTGTCTCGGCCGGGCCTCTCGGCGGTCACCGTCATCTTCGAAGAGGGCATGGACGTGTGGTTCGCCCGGCAGCTCGTCACCGAGCGGCTCCGTGAGGCGACGGCCGAGCTGCCCGAGTTCGTGCCCCCCTCGCAGCTGGCGCCGGTCTCGACGGGCCTGGGCGAGATCTTCACCTTCGTGGTGCGCAGCGAGACGGGCGACCACTCGGCGATGCAGCTGCGAACGCTGCTCGACTGGGAGGTGGTGCCGCGCATCCGCTCCATCCCCGGCGTCATCGAGGTCAACACCATGGGGGGCGACCTCAAGCAGTTCCACGTGGTGGCCGACGTCAACCGGCTCAAGGCCTACGGCCTGTCGCTCGAGCGCCTGAGCGAGGCGCTGCGCAACTCCACCTCGTCGGTCGGGGGCGGGTACATCGAGTCGAACGCAGAGGTGCGCCTGGTGCGCGGCAACGGCCTGCTCACGTCGGAAGAGGACATCGGCAACGTGGTGGTGTCGGGCGGCGAGAACCGGGTGCTGGTGAAGAACGTGGCCGAGGTGAAGGTGCGGCCCGCGCTGCGCTACGGCGTCACCACCCGCGACGGCGAAGGCGAGGTCGTCACCGGCACGGTGATGATGCTGCTGGGGGCCAACTCGCGCGAGGTGACGAAGGCGGTGAAGCAGCGCGTGGCCGAGGTGCAGGGCTCGCTCCCGCCGGGCGTGCGCATCGAGGCCATCTACGATCGCTCCGACTTCGTCGGCCGCACGCTCGAGACGGTGCTCAAGAACCTGGTCGAGGGCGCGCTGGTGGTGCTGCTGGTGCTGGCGCTCTTCCTGGGCAGCCTGCGCGGCGCGGTGGCCGTGGTGCTGGGCATTCCCGCGTCGATGGCCTTCGCGCTCTTCGGCATGCACCTGTTCGGGGTGACGGGCGACCTGATGTCCCTGGGCGCCATCGACTTCGGCTTCCTCGTCGACGGGCCCATCATCATCCTCGAGGCGGTGATGGCCGCGATGGCGGGCAAGCTGCTGCGCACCGAAGACGAGCGCAAGAACGCGCTGGCGAGCGCCGCGGGCCCGGTGGCCCGGCCGGTGGCGTTCTCGGTGGCCATCATCATGCTGGTGTACCTGCCGCTGCTGGCGCTCCAGGGCGTCGAGGGCAAGATGTTCAGGCCGATGGCGACGGTGATGGCGTGCGCGCTGTTCGGCGCCCTCTTCTATTCCATCGTCCTCTTCCCCGGCGTGCTCTCGCTGCTGATGGGTGAGGTGGGGCACGGCCCGAAGTGGCTCGAGACGCTGCGGGTGAAGTACGAGGCGCTGCTGCCGACGGTGCTGGCCTACCGCGTGCCGATGCTGGTGGGCACGGTGGTGCTCTTCCTCACCTCGATGGTGGCGATGAGCCGGCAGGGCGCCGACTTCGTGCCGCGCATCGACGAAGGCGACGCGGTGCTGACGATTCGCCGCGCGCCCTCCATCTCGCTGACCGAGGCCCGGCGGCTCGATCTCGAGGTCGAGAACGTGATGAAGCGCTTCCCCGAGGTGATCACCACGCTGGCGTTCACCGGCCGCGCCGAGCTCGCCTTCGACCCCGTGGGCAACGACAACACCGACATGCTGGTGCGGCTCAAGCCCAAGCGCGAGTGGAAGACCGCGCACGATCTCGACGGCTTGTCCGAGGCGTTCAAGAACGCGGTCGAGGGCGAGGTGCAGGGCACCTTCGTCTCGGTGAGCCAGCCCATCGAAGATCGCACCAACGAGCTCATCTCGGGCAGCCGCGCCGACGTGGCGATTCAGATCTTCGGGCCCGACCTCGACGTGCTGGTGGACCGCTCCAACAAGCTGGGCGAGCTGATGAAGGCCGTGCCCGGCACCGGTGACGTGCGCATCGAGCGGCTGCTGGGCATGCCCAACCTCACCTTCACGCCCGACCGCGAGCGCCTGGCCCGCTACGGCGTCGAGCTGGCGTCGGTGTTCCGCACGCTCGAAGACGCGCGCGCCGGTGAGAAGGTGGGCGTCATCTACGAGGGGCCGCGCAAGTTCGAGCTGCGGCTGACGGCGCCGCCGAGCCAGGCCTCGGCCGAGGGCTACGGCGACCTCTTCGTCGCGACGCAGGACGATCAGCTCGTCATGCTGGGCGAGCTGGGCAAGCTGGAGGACACCGAGGGCCCGGCCACGGTGCGCCGCGAGGGCTTCTCGCGCACCGTGCGCGTCGAGGTGAACCTGCGCGGCCGCGACCTGGTGTCGTGGGTGGCCGACGCGAAGGCGGTGACCGAGAAGGAGCTCGGCTTGCCGGGCGGCTACACGGTGACGTGGGGCGGCCAGTTCGAGAACTTCGAGCGCGCGCAAGACCGGCTCGCCATCGTGGTGCCGTTGGCGCTGCTGATCATCTTCTCGATGCTGGTGCTCACCTTCGGCTCGGTGCGGGTGGCCGTCGCGGTGTTCTCGCTGGTGCCGCTGGCCCTCATCGGCGGCGTGGCGGGCCTGGTGGCGCGCGGCATGACGTTCAGCCTGCCCGCGGCGGTAGGCTTCATCGCGCTGGCCGGCGTCGCGGTGCTCAACGGCATCGTCATGGCCACCGAGGTGCGGCGGCTGTTGCTGCACGGCGTCTCGCTCGAGGCGGCGGTCGTGCAGGGCGCCTCTCACACGCTGCGCGCCGTGCTCACCACCGCGGCCGTCGCGGCGCTGGGCTTCGCGCCGATGGCGCTGTCCACCGGCGCTGGCAGCGAGGTGCAGCGGCCCCTCGCCACCGTCGTCATCTTCGGCATCGTGGGCGCGACCGTGCTGATGCTGGCGGTCTTCCCCGGCATTCTGCAGGTGGTGATGCGCGGCTGGCGCCCGATTCACCGGGTGGAGCTGGCGCCCGAAGACGAGGTGCCGGCGGCTGAAGGGACGACCCCCTCGGCTTCGTGACGCCGGGGTTTGCTACACCAGCGCCGGTGAGCGACCCCATCTACCTCGACTTCAACGCCACCACCCCGCTGCTCCCCGAGGTGGTGGAGGCGATGCGCCCGTACCTCGAGGTGCACTTCGGGAACCCCTCGAGCGGGCACGTCTACGGGCGGCGCGCCAAAGCGGCGGTCGAGCTCGCGCGCGGGCAGCTGGCCGCGCTCCTCCACTGCGAGCCCGACGAGCTCCTCTTCACCTCGGGCGGCACCGAGTCGAACAACCTGGCCATCCTGGGCCTCACGGGGGCGCGCCCGGCCAGCCGGGTCGTCGTCACCAGCGTCATCGAGCACCCCGCCACCACGGGCCCCATCGCCGCGCTGGCCGCTGACGGGTGGCGCGCGGTTCGGCTGGGCGTTGACGGCGCGGGTGTCGCGGTGCTTCCCGACGCGCTCCCTTCGGGGGCCTTCGCGTCGCTGATGCACTCCAACAACGAGACGGGCGTGCTGCAGCCGGTCGCGGCCCTGGCAGCGCTGGCGCGGCGCGCCGACGCCCTGGTGCACACCGACGCGTCGCAGAGCGTCGGCAAGGTGCCCGTCGAGGTCCGCGCGCTCGACGTCGACGCGCTCACCGTGTGCGGCCACAAGCTCTACGCGCCCAAGGGCGTCGGCGCCCTCTACGTGCGCCGCGGCCTCGCGCTCAAGCCGTTCCTGCTGGGCGCCAGCCACGAGCGCGGGCTGCGGCCGGGCACCGAGAACGTCGCCTCCATCGTGGGGCTGGGCGCCGCGGCGCAGGTGGCGGCGCGAACGCTCGCGGTCGAGGCCCGTCGCGTCGAGGCGCTGCGCGAGCAGCTCTGGCAGGAGCTGGCGGCCGCGATGCCGGAGCTCGCCGTCAACGGCGCGGGCGCGCCCCGGCTGCCCAACACCCTGAGCCTGCGCTTCCCGCGCGTCTCGGGCGCTGCCCTCCTGGCCGCGGCGCCGCAGCTCGCGGCGAGCACCGGCAGCGCGTGTCACGACGGCCACGAGACGGCCTCGGCGGTGGTGCTGGCGATGGGCGTTCCAGCGGCAGAAGCCGAAGGGACGGTGCGCCTGAGCCTCGGCCGCTCCACCACCGAGGCGCAGGTGGGCGTCGCCGCCGAGGCGCTCATCACCGCCTGGCGCGGGCTGGTGGCCTCGCAGGCTCGATAGCGAGGCTCGGGAGATCGCCTCCGCGCCCACCCCGCTTCCCGGAGGAGAGGAGGCTGGTGGCCAGCGCAGCTCCGTGCGCGCGCGGCGCCGCAGCGGCCAGGGCACGCACGTGCCGGCCCGGCCCCACACGTCTCCCGCGAGCACATGATGGCGAAGCGGCCTTCGGCGAAGCCGGCAGGCGCCTCGAGCCGTCTTGGGAGGAGTGCGAGAACGAGGACGCCTGGCGCACGCACGGCCGCCGGGGCCTCGGCCCGTGGGGCCACCTCTGCAGCCGGAGGCTGTGCCACACTCGCCCCATGCGGTCTGCCGTCGTCGTCGCCACGCTGCTCCTCGTTGCATGCGGGCGCACCGACCTGGTCCCTCCTGCGCCGGTGGTGGAGCCGCCCCCTCCGAACCGCTGCGGAGACGGGCTCGTCGCCGACGGCGAGGCCTGCGACGACGCCAACACCGACGACACCGACGCCTGCCGCAACGACTGTACGCGGGCCACCTGCGGTGACGGCGTCACCTGGCGGGGCGTGGAGCACTGCGACGACGGCGCCCAGGGCTCGATGACGTGCTCGACGAGCTGCGGCCCCAGCTCGTGTGGAGACGGCGTCACCCAACCGCCCGAGCAGTGTGACGACGGCAACCGCCTGGAGGACGACGCCTGCCTCAACTCGTGCCTGCCGGCCTCGTGCGGTGACGGCCGGGTGCGGCAGGGGCTCGAGGCCTGCGACGACGCCAACCAGGCCAACGACGACGAGTGCGTGGCGTGCCGGCTCGCCCGCTGCGGCGACGGCTTCGTGCGGCGGGGCTTCGAGGAGTGCGACGACGGCAACCAGGACGAAGGCGACGCCTGTCGCTCGAGCTGCGTGCCGGCGCGGTGTGGAGACGCCGTCATTCAGCGCGGCGTCGAGGCCTGTGACGACGGCAACACCGACGACGAAGACGCGTGCGTCAGCTGCGCCTTCGCGCGGTGTGGCGACGACAAGGTGCAGCGCGGCGTCGAGGCCTGTGACGACGGCAACGACGCCACCGGTGACGCCTGCATCGCCTGCGCCCCGGCCCGCTGCGGCGACGGCTTCGTGCAGGCGGGGGTCGAGCAGTGTGACGACGGCAACACCGTCGACGACGACTTCTGCGACAACGCCTGCAAGACGCCGGTGTGCGGTGACGGCAAGCGCGCGGGCTCCGAGGCGTGCGACCTGGGCGCGCTCAACGGCGACACGCCCGCCTTCCGCATCACCCAGCCCTCGGGCACGCGCATCGGCACCGACGCCATCGTGCGGCCCCGCACGATTCAGCAGTTCTACGACTACCGCTCGGCCAGCTCGCACACCGGGCTCGAGGTGGTGGGCGAGAGCCGCATCTACCTCTTCGCCGACGCCAACACGGGCCGCCTCTCGCTGGTCCTCACCCACGGCATCGACTTCGACGGCACCGGGCAGGTCCAGGCGCAGTCCGAGGTGGAGATGGACATCACGGGGTTGCCGACGGGCACGGGGGTGGACGTCGCCGACGACGCGCCGTCGGAGTTCTTCCTGGGCCCCAACGGCACCGCGTTCGGCCGCTGGAGCTTCAACCGCAACAGCGACGGCGGGGCGCTGGGGCCGCTCGCGTTCCCCGGGCGCTGGCGCATCACCGTCACCCCGCGTTTCCAGACGGGCATCACCACCTGGGGGTGGGTGAAGGACGACGGCACGCGCATTCCCCTCAACCGCACCGAGCCCATCACCATCGAGGCGCTCGACACCGCGACCAACTGCCGGACCGACTGCACCGCGCCGCGCTGTGGCGACCGCCGCTTCGACGCGGGCGAGGTGTGCGACGACGGCAACAACGTCGACGGTGACGGGTGCTCGGCCGATTGCCGGCGCTTGCGGTAGCAGGGCTTCGCGATACACCCGCCGCATGCTCGGCGCCTTCCTGGTGGTCGCGGCGGCCGCGATGGCCGAGGTCGATGGTGGGGTCACGCCGCTCTCCGAGGGCTCCGGCTCGACCGTGGCCGAAGACGCGAGGCTCCAGGCTGCGAACGCCGCCGAGCTCGTCGGTGGAGTGACGACGGCCGCGTCGGCCTTCACCCTCAGCGGCGCCGCCGAGGCCTTCTACCAGTGGAACTTCAATGAGCCGTCCAACGGCATCACCGCGCAGCGGGGCTTCGACAACCGGCACAACACCTTCACGGTGAGCAACGTCATGCTCGACGTGCAGTGGGACTACGAGCGCGTGGTGGGCCGGGTCGCGCTGCAGGTGGGGCACACGCCCTCGAGCTACTACCTCGCCGAGCCGGGGCGCTCCGGGGCGGCGGGCGTCAACGGCACGGGCAGCGAGCTGTGGAAGTACCTGCAGCAGGCCTTCGTGGGCTACCGCTTTCCCGTTGGGCGCGGCCTGCTGGTGCAGGCCGGGCTCTTTCTGTCGCCGATCGGCCCCGAAGGCATCGCCGTGCGCGACAACTGGAGCTGGTCCCGGTCGACGCTCTTCTTCGCGCTGCCGTACTACCACACGGGGGCGCGGGCCTCGCTCCAGCTGACCGAGCGTTGGGCGCTCACGCTCGCCGCCTACAATGGCTGGAACAGCGTCGTGGACAACAACGGCGAGAAGTCGGTCTCGGTGCAGGCGAGCTGGGCCGTCGCGAACAGCCTCGCGGTGTCGCTGTTGTACTTCGGGGGCGTGGAGCGGCCCCCCGGCGCTCCCGAAGGCCGCGCCTGGCGGCACCTGGTCGATTTGCACACGACGTGGGTCGCGACGCCGATGGTGTCGTTGCTGCTGCACCTCAACGGCGGCGTCGAGCCCCACGCGCTGGGGCTCTCGGGTTGGGTCGCCGGCGCGCTCTCGGCGCGCTTCAGCATCAGGCCCTGGCTCTTCGCGGCGGTGCGCGCAGACGTGCTGCACGAGCGGAGCGGCGCCGCGGCGCCGTTCTTCTTCGGCGTCGACGCGGTCGGCTCTGCGACGGGCACCATCGAGGTGAAGCCTCACGCGCGCGTCTCATTCCGCCTGGAGTACCGCCGCGATCAGGCGACCGCTCCGCTCTACTTTCGGGGCGCTGTCGAGGGCGATGGGCTCACCCGTCCGTGGGTCCCCACGCGGAACGCGCAGGACACCGCGACGCTCGGCGTGACCACCTGGTTCTGACGGCTCAGCGCGACGCCGAATGGCCTGACGTCTCGGCTGACGCCGCGGGCGTCCCGGCGTCGGCCTCGCCCTGCTCGACGACGGTGGGCGCGTCCACCTGCGGCGGCAGGCGCCGTGGCGGCACGAGGGTGGGGGGAGGCACCGGGCACGTCGTGCACGGCTTCCGCAGCGGCACCTTCAGCACCCGGCCGATGCGCAGCAGGTTGTTCGACAGCCTGCTGGCCCTTCGAATCGCCGCCACGCTCGAGCCGTAGCGTGACGAGATGCCGCCCAGGGTGTCGCCCTTCTTCACCCGGTGCATGGCGATGTTCTCTTCGGGGCGCTCGGCCAGCAGCGGCGCGACCCGTCGCCCCAGCTCCTGGGCCCGCCCGTTGAAGTAGCGAACGTGGAAGTGGTCGCGGTGCCGCCGCGCGTGCTGGAGGATGGACTGCTTCCCGGCGTGGAAGAGCGACTCGAGCCACGCCGGGTCCTCTCCAACCTTCTTCGCGTGCTCGTACAGCACCTTCTGCACGCGTTGATCGACGAGGATGAACTGCACGTCGCCGTGAATCACCAGCGCCTTCACCAGCGCCCAGTTGAGGGCCACGTCGATGACGCGCTCGCGCTCCCGCACGCGCACCGTCTCGCCGTTCGGGTAATAGAACCCGAGGTCGACGTCGCGGCCGTTCTGGTGCGTCTTGTGGGGCCGCAGGTAGCCGCCTTCACGCGCGCTGATCTGGTTCACCCGAAGCGGCGGGGCGTCGGGGTGCCACGCCTTCACCTGCCGAATGGCTGAGGCGACGAACTCCACCGTCTCCTGCGTGCCCCAGGTCGCCTCGGGCGACACCACCGTCCACCCGTCACCGTGAGGGAAGGGCACGCCGTTGATGAGCCGGCCCTCCTGCACGAAGCCCATCGAGATGCTGCCCAGCGCCGGCAGGTCGTTCTTCCAGGCGGTCGTCAGCGCCTCGTCGCTCAGCTCGAGCGTGTACTGCCAGCCCCCGTCGCTCTCGAGCTGCCCGGCCACCTCGTCACCCGGCTCGTCGGGCGCGCTAGCCTCGTCGGGCTCGTGCTCGCCCGGCTCGTCGCCGCCGGTGAGCTCGGTGTCGAGCTCGCTGGCGAGGCCGCCGTCGGGCCCCATGGCCAGGAAGAGGCCCGCGTCATCGAAGCCGGCGAGCGCCGTCACCCCCGCGTCGGGCTCGAGCGGCGTAGCCTGCAGCGGCGCGGGCGAGCGCACCGTCACCAGCGCGGCGCAGCTCATCACCAGGAGGAGCGGAATGACCTTCATGGACGCGCAGCGATGCATCGGGCGTGCGCGCTGTAGCAGCCTGACGCGGCGATGCAAACCGGCCGGGCCTACCGACGCGCGCGGGCCCTGGTGCGCCTGGGTTGGCGCGTCACCTTCGAGACGACCTTCACCTCGACGACGACGCGCGCGCCGTCGGCCTCGGGCGGCCCGATGACGGCCACCAGCTCACGGAAGGCCGCCTCGAGCCGGCGCATGTTCGAGTTCAGCTTCAGCTGCACCTGGCCCGGCATGTCCTCGGTGTACGCGAGGTACCAGCGCACCTCGGCCAGCAGCTCGTAGAAGCGGTTGACCGACTTCTGCTCGGCCGGGTCGAGCGTCGACAGCTCGGTGAAGGTGATGGTGTCGAACCACGTGTCGAGGACGGCCAGCATCGGCTCGCGGTCGCGCAGCCGCGAGAACAGGCCCACCATCGAGTCCTGCCGCGCGGCGAGGCGGGCCATCACGTTGTTGGCGTCGATGGCCAACAGGTGGCGCACCCGCGTCGCCGGCTGGAGGCGTCTGCGCGAGGCCGCCATCGCGCTAGCCCACCCACTTGCGCGCGTTGCGGAACGGCCGCAGCCACGGGCTGTCGTCACCCCAACCACGCGGGTGCCACGAGAGGTTGGCCGACCGCAGCACGCGCTCCGGGTGCGGCATCAGAATCGTCGCGCGCCCGTCGGCGGAGGTGACGGCGGTGATGCCCGCGGGAGAGCCGTTGGGGTTGAGGGGGAAGCGCTCGGTCGCCTGCCCGAGGTGATCGACGAAGCGCGCGGCCACCAGGCCCGAGCCGTCGAGCCCCTGCAGGTCGGCCGCCTCCACCCGGCCCTCGCCGTGCGAGACGGCGATGGGTGCGATGGAGCCCTCCATGCCAGTGAAGAGCACCGAGGGGCTCTTCTCGACGCGCACCATCGAGAGCCGCGCCTCGAACTGCTCCGAGCGGTTGCGCACGAAGCGCGGCCAGTGCCCGGCGCCGGGGATCAGCGCCTTGAGCTGCGACATCATCTGGCAGCCATTGCAGACGCCCAGGCTGAACGTCTCGGGCCGGTGGAAGAAGGCGCGGAACAGCTCGCGCACCCGCTCGTTGAAGAGAATGGAGCGCGCCCAGCCCACGCCCGCCCCGAGCACGTCGCCGTACGAGAAGCCGCCACACGCCGCGAGCCCGGTGAAGTCCGTCAGGTCCACCCGGCCCTCGAGCAGGTCGCTCATGTGCACGTCCACGGCGGTGAAGCCCGCTTTGGTGAAGGCCCACGCCATCTCCACCTGCCCGTTGACGCCCTGCTCGCGGAGGATGGCGACCTTCGGCTTGCGGTTCGAGACGCCACGGGTGACGTCGTCGCCCGGGTCGAAGGTCAGGCGCGCCGAGAGGCCGGTGAAGGCCTCGTCGGTGCGCAGCGCGTGCTCCTCGTCGGCCGAGGCGGCGTCGTCGCGCAGCCGCTGCACGCGCCACGAGGTGTCGCTCCACGTCGCGCGCAGGGCGTGGCGGTTGCGCTCCAGCACCAGGCGCCCTTCGCGCAGCACCCGCAGCGAGTCGCCGGTGGAGGGCTGGCCGATGACGGCGGCGGTGACGCCCTGCTGCGCGAACGCCGCGCACACCGCCTGGGCGTCGCGCTCGTGCACCTGCACCACCGCGCCGAGCTCCTCCGAGAAGAGCACCTCGAGCGGGGCGCCGGGCAAGGCGTCGAGTGAGACGTCGAGCCCGCAGCCCGAGGCGATGGCCAGCTCCACCAGCGCGGCGGCGAGGCCTCCATCCGAGCGGTCGTGGTAGGCGAGGAGCCGCCCTTCTCCGTTGAGCCGCTGGGTCACGTCGAAGAAGTGCGCCAGCGCGGCGGCCGAGTCGACGTCGGGCGGCGTGACGTCGAGGGAGCTGTACACCTGGGCCAGCGCGCTCCCGCCGAGGCGGTTCTTCCCTCCAGAGACGTCGACCCCGACGAGGCGGGTGGGCCCCTGGTCGAGCACGAGCGCGGGCGTCAGCGTCTGGCGCACGTCGGAGACCGGCGCGAACGCCGTCACCACCAACGACACCGGCGACACCACCGTGCGCGTGGCGCCGTCCTGGCTCCACTGGGTGCGCATCGACATCGAGTCCTTGCCGACGGGAATGGCGATGCCCAGCGCGGGGCACAGCTCGGCCCCGACCGCCTTCACCGCGTCGTACAGGCGCGCGTCTTCGCCGACCCAGCCCGCCGCCGCCATCCAGTTCGCCGAGAGCTTGATGTCGGAGCGCCGCGCCACCGTCGCCGCCGCGAGGTTGGTGAGGGCCTCGCCGACGGCCATGCGCGCCGACGCCGCGGCGTCGAGGCAGGCCAGCGGCGCCCGCTCGCCCATCGCCATCGCCTCGCCGCAGAACACGTCGAAGCTCGTCATGGTGACGGCCACGTCGGCCACCGGCACCTGAAAGCGGCCCACCAGCTGATCCCTCGCCACCAGCCCCGTCACGGTGCGGTCGCCGATGTGCACGAGGAAGGACTTGTCGGCCACCGTCGGGAGCAGCAGCACCCGCTCCAGCGCCTCGTGGAGGTCGATGGCCGCGCGGTCGAGCGGCGGGTGCGCCACCGTCACGCGCTCGGCCACCCGGCGCATGCGCGGCGGCTTGCCCAGCATCACCTCGAGCGGAACGTCGATGGGCGTGTTCCCAAACAGCGCGTCGGTCACCTTCAGCCGGCCGTCGTCGGTCGCGTGCCCGAGCACCGCGAAGGGGGCGCGCTCGCGCCGGCACAGCGCCTCGAAGCGAGGCAGGGCGCCGGGCTCGATGGCGAGCACGTAGCGCTCCTGCGACTCGTTCGACCACAGCTCGAGCGGCGACATGCCGGGCTCGTCAGAGGGGATCTTGCGCAGCTCGAAGGTCGCGCCGCGGTGGCTCTCGTGCACCAGCTCGGGCAGCGCGTTCGACAACCCGCCGGCGCCGACGTCGTGGATCGAGACGATGGGAGACGCCTCGCCCCACGCGCAGCAGCGGTCGATGACCTCCTGGCAGCGCCGCTCCATCTCGGCGTTGTCCCGTTGCACCGAGGCGAAGTCGAGGTCCTCCGCCGAGGCGCCCGAGGCCACTGACGACGCCGCGCCGCCGCCGAGGCCGATGAGCATCGCGGGGCCGCCCAGCACCACCAGCGCCGCGCCGACGGGGATCTCGCCCTTCTTCACCAACTGCGGGCGGATGTGGCCGAAGCCGCCAGCCACCATGATGGGCTTGTGGAAGCCGCGCACCTCGCGGGTGCCGTTGGGGCCGGCGATCTCCTGCTCGAAGGTGCGGAAGGTGCCGCAGAGCGCCGGGCGCCCGAACTCGTTGTTGAAGGCCGCGCCGCCCAGCGGGCCGTCGGTCATGATCTCGAGCGCGCTGGCGATGCGCGAGGGCCTGCCGTGGTCCACCTCCCACGGCCGCACCGCGTCGGGCAGCCGCAGGTTCGACACCGAGAAGCCGACGAGGCCCGCCCGGGGCTTCGAGCCGCGGCCCGTCGCGCCTTCGTCACGAATCTCTCCACCCGAGCCCGTCGCGGCGCCCGGAAACGGCGAGACGGCGGTGGGGTGGTTGTGCGTCTCGACCTTCGCGAGCATGGGCATCGCCTCGGTCTCGAGCCGGTACGTCCCGTCGTCGGGGTGCGCGAAGAAGCGGCCCGCGGTGTTGCCCTCGATGACGGCGGCGTTGTCCTTGTACGCGCTCAGCACGCCCGCCGGCGACGCGGCGGTGGACCGCTTGATCAGCTTGAAGAGCGAGTCGGGCGCGCTGACGCCGTCGACCACGAACTCGGCGTTGAAGATCTTGTGCCGGCAGTGCTCGCTGTTGGCCTGCGCGAACATCATCAACTCGACGTCGGTCGGGTCGCGCCGGAGCGCGGTGAAGGCGTCGACCAGGTAGTCGATCTCGTCATCGGCGAGCGCCAGCCCCATGGCGCGGTTGGCGTGCTCCAGCGCGGCGCGGCCCTGCGCGAGCACCGAGACGGTGGCCAGCGGCCGCGGCGCGTGGTGGCCGAAGAGCTGCGTCGCGTCGTCGAACGAGGTGAGCACCGACTCGGTCATGCGGTCGCTCAGGCCCAGGCGCAGCGCGCGCTCGTCGGCGATGGCGCCTGCGAGCTGCCACGCCACCCCGCGCTCGACGCGCGCGACGAACGACAGGCCGCAGTTGCGCGTGATGTCGGTGGCCTTCGACGACCAGGGCGACACCGTGCCGAGCCGGGGCACCACCAACCGCAGGGCGCCCGTTGGCGCATGCACGCTGGGGGAGGCGTCGAGCAGCTGCGCCAGGCGGAGCGCCTCTTCGGCGGTCGGCGGCCTCGAGGTCTCGACGAAGAAGGCGCTGGTGACGGTCGCGCCGGTCAGCCCGGGGTTGGCGCCCTTGAGGCGGGCGAGGCGGCGGCCCAGGCGGGCGACGGTCAGCGGAGAGGCACCATGCAGCGTCAGCATGGCGGGCACTTAACCTGAACGCGCCCTGCGCTTGGCGACGAAAAGCCAGGTCAGTTGATGTCGCCGATGCACACGTTGTTGGTGCACGTCAGCATCGCGCAGCAGTCGGTGGTGGCGCTGCACGTCTGCCCCTCGACGCGACACATGGTGGCGGGCGGGGGCGAGCAGACCGGGGCCCCTCCTCCAACCGGGGGCCGGCACTCGTTGGTGCAGCACTCGGAGTTGACGCTGCAGCCCACGCCCGTCTGCCGGCACGCCCGCGCCGCCCAGTACGCCGAGATGTTGCGCGACCGCGCCGACTGGCCTGGCAGCCAGTAGCCCACCTCGCTGGGGTCTTCACCGGGCGCGGGGCGATTCTTGATGGCGGTGACCCAGATCTGCTCCCGGTTGGCGCCGCGGGTGCCCGCAGGCGCGTTGCCGTAGTCACGCCGAGAGAGGAACGCGAGCCAGTAGTACCCGCCCGAGTCGAAGGGCGACATGCGCGGCTCGAAGGACAGGTTCTGCGGCCCGTTGGCCTTCGAGAGCTGGCGCACGTCGGAGCCGTCGCGCTGCATGATGTACAGCAGCGCCGGCTGGGTGGACGAACGCGCCGAGGCGCCCTGCGCGAAGACCAGGCGCTGCGAGTCGGGCGTCCACACCGGGTAGCTCGGCGCGCGCAGGTTCGGCGGCCGGTTGGGAATGGCCGCGCTGGTGCCCGACAGAATGGGCTGGAGCGCGCCGAAGGTGTCGGGCCCGGTGACGGGGATGATCGAGATGGTGCCGTCCTGGTACTCGACGCCCCAGTCGGCCACGTCCGAGACGCACGCGATGGCGGTGCCGTCGGGCGACCACGAGGGGTGGGTGACGTTGTTGGCCGGGAGCCCCGCGCCGAGCGGCTGCACCAGCGCGCCCGTCATCGCGTCGAGGAGCGAGAAGCCCGTGGGGCTGGGGCCGGTGGTGACGACGAGGCGATCTTCACGCGGGCTCCACGTCGAGAACCACCACTTCTGCTGGTTGGTGGGAAAGAGGCTCGGCGGCGGGTCACCCGTCAGGTTCGCGGTGAGGTCGAACACCGTGCCGAAGTTGTCGCCGCCGCCCATGCGCCCGGCCAGGTACCGGCCGCTCGGCGAGACGGTGTGGCAGCCCATGCAGCGATCGGTCTCGCTCCCCGGCACCGGCGGCGGCGTGGGCATGAAGGCCACCCGTTGGTTGGTGCCGTCGTCGATGCGGTACACGCGGCCCTCGTTGACCGCCCAGTAGTAGACGCTCCCGGTGAGCGCGGCCCTGGCGAAGCGCACCCGCACCTCGTTCGACCGGTAGGCCGTTTGCGTCGCCGCCACCCAGCGGTCGACGGTGATGACGCCCTCGACGTCGGGGTTGGTCTGGGCGAAGGCGCGCCACGACGCCGCCTCGACCAACCAGTGGTCGTCGAAGCCCGCGCCCGTGTGCTGGAAGAACGCGAAGATCTCGGCGTTCGGCTTCTTCAGCGTCACCCGGAAGAAGTCGCCGCTGGCGCCGTTGAGCCACTGCAGATCGGCCGGGAAGACGTTCTGCGGCATCACCGCGTGGTCGAGCGGGTACACCAGGTTCGCCGACTGCGCGGGGTCGAACGGGAGCAGGGTGGCGAAGTTCGAGAGGATGGTGCCGGGAATGCCCGGCCCGGTGACGGTGCGGGTGATCTGCACGGTGACCGACGCGGTGCCCGTCAGCGTCGTCGAGGTGCCGGGCGCGAGCGCCGACGCCGTGATGGTCGTGGTGCCGCCCTGCGCGCCCGTCGCGGTGAAGCTGCCGGTGACGCTGTCCAGGTCTCCGTACGCCCGCGACGTCACGCTCCAGGTGGGGATGACGCCCGCGGTGCGGAAGGAGCCGTCGCGCAGTCGCAGCCTCGCGGTGAACGTCTGCGAGATGGGGTTGCCCGGCGTGGTGGTGAG
>JACSRE010000307.1 GCA_014879945.1 Myxococcus sp. | reverse complement strand
CGGGGTGACGGTGGCGGTGCGCTGCGGGGGCGCGAAGCCCAGCGGCGGCGCGCCGACGGGGCGGCCGGTGGGCGAGCGCGGAATGCCGGGCGGCAGCTCGCGCTGCAGCAGCAGGCGCCGCGGCATGCGCCCCGAGGTGAAGTACGAGAGCGCCGTGTTGCGCAGGGCCGTCAGATCGAGGCCCGTCTTGTGGAGCAGATCCTGCGCCGCGCAGCGCACCCGGGTCATCGCGATGACGGCGTGCAGACAGTCGGCCTCGTTGGAGCCGCAGCTGGTGGCGATCTCGCGCGTCTTCTCGCGCAGCTCCTTCACCAGGCCCTCGGGCTCGTTGGGCGCGTGGGTGAGCAGCTCGAGCAGCTTGTCCTCGTCCACGTTGCGCTCCTTGAGCAGGAGCGCGCCGCGGTTCTCGATGGTGAACATCGCGAGCAACACGTGCGCGGTGGTGACGCGTTGGTTGACCGTCGCGGCGATGTCTTCGGCTTCGGACATCGCGCTGGCGAAATCGGTGCTGTCGACCATGGGTGGCTCTCGCTCCAGGCAATGAGGCGGCAGCTGACAGGTGTAGTGCGTCGCGATCGACCCCTCAAATTTTCTGCTACAGGTCGACACACGGCTGTTGGGCGCGCGCGGCCGCTCAATGACTTCAGGGGCTTGAAGGGGGCTGCGGCGGGCGACGCGGGCGCCAGAACCGGGCATTGTTCGCGCCGTGAACCGTGCCCTCCTCGTCAGCGCCCTGGTGGTGTTCGCAGCGTGTCAGCCGGTGCTCCCCGACGTGCCGAGGTCGGACGCCGGCCCGAGCAACGCCGTCTTCAAGCACGCGCACAACGACTACGAGCACGCGCGGCCGCTCTTCGACGCGCTCGACGCGGGCTTCGAGAGCGTCGAGGTCGACGTCTGGCTCGACGGCAGCGACATCGGCGTCTCGCACACCGGCGCGCCCTTCAAGGGCTCGCTCAGGTCGCTCTACCTGGAGCCCCTGGCCGAGCTGGTGCGCAGGCAGGGGCGGGTGCTCCGCAGCGGCGGGCCGTTCTTCGTCTGGCTCGATCTGAAGCAGGGCGATCAGGCGCTGCTCGAGCTGATCGCGTCGCAGCTGGGCGAGTACCCGATGCTGACGCAGTTCTACGACGATCAACCGGCCGCGTCGGGCGCCGTCACCGTCATCCTCACCGGGCACGACGCGGGCAAGAAGGCGTTGGCGAGCCGGGCGGCGCCCAGGCCCTTCATTCGCGACAGCAACTCGTACTCGCCGACCGACCCTCCGTCTGACGGCAGGTGGGGCGCCTATGCGCTCAACTACGGCGCCTTCATGCAGTGGGACGGGCGGGGCGTCATCCCGCCGGCGCAACAGCGGCAGCTCGACAACCTGGTCGGGGGCGCGCACCAGTCGGGCCGACAGCTCCGGCTCTACGCGAGCCCCGAGACGCAGGCGTGGTGGCGGGTGGCGAAGGCGTCGGGGGTCGACTTCGTGGGCGGTGACGATCTGGCCGGCATCGCGGGCGTGTTCGCCGAGCGTCCCTGAAGCGCGGGGTCCTCCGCGACGATGGGTCGCTCGGAGCGCGGCGCGACCGCGCTGGAGTCCTCCGCGGCGGTGGACTCGCTCGCGGCGCCACGTCACCCCCAGCGCCAGCCGACGAGGTCTCCCGCCCGCCTACCGCCGCACCGATGGCCACGCGGCGCCTTCGAGCCAGTACCCGTCGCCCTGCTGCACGGTCTGCACCGTCACGCGGCCGTTCACGTCGACCAGCAGCGGGCTGGTGCCGGCCGCGGGCGCGCGCTTCGTCACCACGAACCGCCCGCCGCCGAGGCGCCCGCCCGACAGCCAGGCGTCGAGCGTCTCTTGATGCGGTGAGTTCACGTAGGCGGTGTTGATGCCGGCGATGACGTTGCGCCCGCGGCCGTCGACGGGCGCGGCGGCCTGCACCCAGGTCGCGTTGCTGCTCGTCTTGCGCGCGTGGTGGTTGGCGTGCGTGACGTCGACGCCGAGCGCGCCGAGGCTCGCGGCCTGACGTCGGGCGACGAAGCTCTCGACGTCGGGCTCTCCAGCCGCGCCCGAGCCGCTCAGGTCTCCGGCGAACAGCAGGCGGAAGGCGCCGTGGCGAACGAGGCCCACCACCGAGCGGGCGTTCTCTTCGTTCACGTCGGTGACCCCGAAGGACGGCGCCGCCGCCACCACGTCGCCCTCGAGCGCGAAGCCGCCGGCGCCGAGCAGCTCGAGCCGCGCGCCAGCCCCCAGCGGAATGAACGACGCCAGCCCCAGCGCGTCGTCGTCGGGGCGCGACAGATCGCCCAGCGTCAGCCCGGGGCAACCTGACGCCGGGGCTCGGGTGGAGACGGTGCAGGCCGACTCGGGAGCGCCCGTGCAGAGCGCGACGTTCTTCGCCGCCAGCGAGCCCCGGAGCCGCGCGCACACCTGCTGGAAGTCGGCCTCGTTCACCGCCGGCCCGACGTCCACGAAGCCGCGGTGCACCACGCCGCCGGTGATGGTGAGCGGCTCGGCGCCCGAGGTGAGCCGCTCGAAGGCGCCGACGTGATCGGCGTGGAAGTGGGTGAGGATCACCCAGTCGACCTCGAGCGGGGCCCGCGCCCGATAGCCGCGCGCGGCCGTCAGCCACTGCGTGTTCAGCTCCCGAACCGCGGCGCGCACCTCGTCGTCGTGGTTCGAGTTGCCGACGTCGATCACCACCAGCGTTCCGTCGGCGCCCACCAACACCGCGGCTTCACCGCTGCGGGGGAAGGGAATGACGCCAGGCGGCAGCTCGAGCTGCCAGTAGGTCAGCTCGCCGGGCACCGGGCCGCCCGGCTGGGAGCCGGCGTCGAAGGGCCCCTTCACCACGCCCGCGTCGAAGGTCAGACCGCCGTCCCACGCCACGCCGGCATCCTCGGCTCCTGCGTCGCCGGCCGGGTCTGGCCCGCCGTCCGTGCCGGCGTCGGTGAGGGAAAGGCCTGCATCACCCAGCTGCCCGGCGTCGGGCGCCGCTCCTGCGTCGTCGATGGCCGGCGACGTCGGGCAGCCCAACAGCACCGAGCAGCAGATCGCGGCGAAGGTTCGCATGCCGGGTTCTCTCCTCGTGGAGGGCAGCGGCGCAAGGGCTCAGCCCCGGGCCCGCAGCCGAAGAGAAGGTCGGGCGTGCTGCGCGCCGCGGGGACATCGACGGCCTGGCCTCAGCCCAGCGCGAGAGTCGAGTAGCCGCAGCGCCGCTCAGCGCACCTCACCCGTTGGGACAGGCCGTGTCCACTCGGGCGTCGTGGACGAGACACGTCGAACGCGTCGCGACCGCGCCGCTCGCCCAGCCAGTCGATGGGTCCATGCGGCCCCGGGCGGCCGCATGCGTCGCGCCAACTGCGCTCGAGCGCGTGACGCCGGTCGGGCGGGTGTTCGCCGCGTCGTTGAACTGGGTGAGCTGGAGATCGCGGCGTCGCGACTGGAGCGCATCCAGCCGCCGTACGCGCCGAGGTAGAGCCGATCGTTCAGCGCGCCCGTCGCGTCGAGCATGATGTTGTTGGTGGCTCCGCCGCCGCTGCTGATGTCGGGCATCTGGTCTACCTGGAGCTCAATGGCCTGGGCGGGCGAGGGCGGCTGAGGTCGGAAGTAGACGTAGTCGAAGTCCTGGCCCCTGCGGCGCCCACCCAGCCGGCGTCGCCCAGCGTCAGGCCCCGCCCGTCTTCGTTGTCCGGCCCGCAGGCGGGAGTGTTGGGCTGCACCCCGTGGAGCCGATGGATGGGACCGGGTCGGCGGACATGAGGCGCACCCACCAGCCCGGCCGCCCCGCGGCGTCAGGGTGACGGGGTACACCGCTTCCCACCGGGGTCGTGAAACCGGCTAGACGCTCCGTTCGCGTTCAACTCCTCCCGAGGGCGCCCTCACGACATGGACACCACGCCTCAGCCCGCCGCTGCCCCGTCCAACCCTCCGGAGATCGTCGACGTCGCCTCCCTGACGCCGATGATGAAGCAGTACCTCGAGGTGAAGGCCCAGTACCCCGGCGCGCTGCTGTTCTTCCGACTCGGCGACTTCTACGAGCTGTTCTTCGAAGACGCGGTGAAGGCGTCCGAGTTGCTCCAGATCACGCTCACCTCTCGGGCCAAGGGGCTCGATCGGGTGCCGATGGCGGGCGTGCCGCACCACGCGGCGAAGCGGTACATCGCGCGGCTCGTCGAGGCCGGGCAGAAGGTGGCCATCTGCGAGCAGCTCGAGCCGCCCGGCAAGGGCATCGTCAAGCGCGAGGTGGTGCGGGTGGTGACGCCGGGCATGGTGCTCGACGACGACGTGCTCGAGGCGCGAGAGAACAACTTCCTGGCTGCGCTCGCGCCGGCCGAGGGCGACGAGGCGTGGGGCGCGGCGCTGCTCGACGCCAGCACAGGAGAGTTCTTCGCGCTCCAGCCGGGCCCCCAGGAGGCGCTGCTCGATGAGCTGTCGCGCGCGTCGCCGCGAGAGCTGCTGGTGCCCGAGGGCTTTGGTGACGCGGCGCTCGAGCGCGTGCTGGGCGCGTTCTCCCGCCGGCCCACCGTGGCCACCCTGGGGCGCGACGCCTTCGACCCCCGGCGCGCGAAGGCGCTGCTGATCGCGCACTTTCAGGTGAAGTCGCTCGAGGGCTTCGGCCTCGCCGACGCCTCGGCCTCGGTGGGCGCGGCGGGCGCGGCGCTGCGGTACCTCAAAGAGACGCAGAAGAGCCAGGCCGGCCACGTCGACCGCCTCACCGTGGCGACGCGGGGCGGGGCGCTGATCATCGACGAGGCCTCGCGCGCCAACCTCGAGCTCTTGCGCACCCTCAAGGACAACGCGCGCGCCGGCGCGCTGATCGGCGTCGTCGATCGATCGGTGACGCCGCTGGGCGCCCGCCGCATCGCCCGCTGGTTGACCGCGCCGCTGGCCGACGTCGAGGCCATCCGCGCCCGCCACGACGCCGTGCAGGGGCTGGTCGACTCCGCGTCGCTGCGCGAGACGCTGATCGACGCCCTCAAGCAGGTGGCCGACGTCGAGCGCCTGTGCGGCCGGCTCTCGCTGGCGTCTGGGGGGCCGCGCGATCTGAAGGCCATGGCGCGCTCGCTCGAGGTGCTCCCCGGGCTGGCGAAGGTGGTGGCGACGGGCCAGGCGCCGCTGCTCCAGGCGCTGGCAGGGCCGCTCGATCACGCCGAGGTGCGCGCCCTCTCGGCGGTGCTGTCGAAGGCGCTCGTCGAAGACCCGCCCGCGGTGATCGGCGACGGCGGCTTCATCGCCCGCGGCTTTCACGCGCAGCTCGACGAGTTCAGCGATCTGGCCACCAGCGGGAAGGACTACCTGCACAAGCTCGAGACGCGCGAGCGCGAGGCGACCGGCATCGGCTCCCTCAAGGTCCGCTACAACCGCGTGTTCGGGTACTACCTCGAGGTCACCAAGTCGAACCTGCACCTGGTGCCCAAAGAGTGGATCCGCAAGCAGACGACGGTGGGCGGGGAGCGCTACGTCACCGAGGAGCTCAAGACGTACGAAGAGAAGGTGCTGACCGCCGACGAGAAGCGGGTCGCCATCGAGCTCGAGCTCTTCGAGCGCCTCCGCAAGCAGGTGGTGGCGTGCGCGGGCCCGCTGCGCGCGGCGGCCGAGGCGGTGTCGACCCTCGACGCGCTGGTGGCCTTCGGGCGGGTGGCGGTCGAGAACGGCTACGTGCGGCCCGAGCTCGACGAGTCGGGCGTCATCGAGATCGTCGGTGGCCGCCACCCGGTCGTCGAGAAGGCGCTGCGCGAAGACTCCTTCGTGCCCAACGACGTCACCGTGAACCGCCAGGAGCGCCAGGTGCTGATCATCACCGGCCCCAACATGGCCGGGAAGAGCACCGTGATGCGGCAGGTCGCGCTGGCGGTGGTGATGGCGCAGGCCGGCTGCTTCGTCGCCGCCAAGAAGGCGCGCATCGGGCTGTGCGACCGCGTCTTCACCCGGGTCGGGGCGTCAGACAACCTCGCGAAGGGCCAGTCGACCTTCATGGTCGAGATGACCGAGACCGCGAACATCCTCCACCACGCGACGAAGAAGAGCCTGGTGGTGCTCGACGAGATCGGCCGCGGCACCAGCACCTTCGACGGCCTGTCGATCGCCTGGGCGGTGGCCGAGCACCTGCACGATCGCATCGGCGCGCGCACGCTCTTCGCCACGCACTACCACGAGCTGACCGACCTCGGCCGCGAGAAGGCCCGGGTGAAGAACTGCTCCATCGCGGTGCGGGAAGACGCCGGGCGCGTCATCTTCCTGCGCAAGCTGGTCGAGGGCGCGGCGAGCCGCTCCTACGGCATCGAGGTCGCCCGGCTGGCGGGGCTGCCGCCCGAGGTGCTGGCCCGCGCGCGCGAGCTGCTGTCGAACCTCGAGGCCGGCGAGTTCGACGAGGCCGGTCGTCCGCGGCTGGCCCGGCGCGCCACCGCGGCCGCCCGAGAGAAGGAGCCCGCCCGCGCCAGCCCCGACGTGAACCAGATGGGCCTGTTCGGCGCGCCGCCGCCGGCGAGCCGACCGGGCGCCGAGGCGGTGCTGGCCGCGCTCGAGGCCTTCAGCGTCGACACCACCACGCCGCTCGAGGCGCTCAGCGCCATCGCGAAGTGGAAGCTGTCGCTCAAGCCGTGAAGCTCGCCATTCCGCACGCGCCGCGGCCGGTCTCGCTCCGGCAGGTGCCGGGCGCGCTGCGACGGGTGCTGCTGGTCGCGGCGGCCTGCGCGGCCGGCGTGCTCGTGGTCGGCGTCGGCACGCGGCTGGCCGTGCGCTGGTTGACCGATGACGCGCGCTTCGTGGCCGAGGCCGAGCCGGTCGTCGGAGCCGTGGTGAAGGTGGAGCGGCCGGCGAAGGGGCCGGTCGAGGCGGCGACGCTCCCGGTGGCCGTCATCTATTCCTTCCACGGGCAGCACAGCGCCACCCTCGAGATGGACACGGCGCTCGCCGAGCCGCTGGGGAAGGGCGCGCGCGTCGAGCTGCTGGTGCGCGCTGACGCCCCCGGTGCGCCCAGGGAGCGGGGCACCGCCGAGGCCCGCGCGGGCCGCAACTCGCTCATCGTCCCGATCGTCGCCGCGGCGCTGGTGGCGGCGGTGCTGGTGCTGGCGCGAGAGCTGCGCCGCGCCACCCGGCGAGAGGTCGAGCCGCTGCGAACCGGGCTGCTGGTGTGGCTGAGTCCCGACGGGCCCCTGCCCCGGGTGGCCGGCCCGTTCTCGTTCGCCGCCCACTACTTCCGCGACGACGTGAAGCACGCGGTCACCGCCAACGCCGACGGGCGGCGCCAGCCGGTGAAGAACGGCGACAAGCTGCTGGCCGCCGTCGCGCCGAAGGAGCCGACCTGGGTGCGGGTGGTGGACGAAGAGGTCGCGCGCTCCCTGGGCTGGTACCAGGAGCGCTGAGGGCGAAGCCGCCGCAGCGCGCACGAGCATGATGGCGGACGTCGTTGATGGGCGCCCCTGCGGCGGGGAAGGTGACGCTGAGGCGCGAACTCAGTCTCGACAGCACAGCACGCCGCCCTTGTCGGCGTTGCCGATCGGCGCCCCGCTGAACAGACAGCTGGCGTTGGGGCAGCCCTGCTTCGTCACCACCTCGCCCTCGGCCAGGTGGCTCTGCGGGCCGCCGACGCACTGCCAGGGCCCGAGCGTCGGCTCGGCCTCGTTGAAGCCGCACGAACCGGCCTGCGTGCTGGCGAGGGCGCGGTTGAGTGCGCCGCAGTTCTTCGTCGGCGTCAGCTGGGTGCCGAGGTTCCCGCAGCCGAACACGTCGTTGTGGCTGCTGCTGCCGTCGCAGGTGGTGTCGTTGGCGCTGTTCTGGACGACGGCGAAGAAGAGGGAGCTCGGCGGCGAGCCCGACGGGGTGGCGTCGACGCAGCTGCCGTTCGTCTTGAGGCCCACCTCGTCCTTGCCGCGACAGAGGTGCCAGCCCACCGCGCAGAGATCGGCCGACGCGCAGCCCGCGCCGTCACGGTTGGGCGCGCTGTTGCCCGAGGCCCGGCCGCACGCCGGCACCGAGCTCGCCGTCACGCCCGGCACCGTCCACCCGCCGGAGCACCCGGCGATGTCAGGGTATTGGAGGAACGCGAGGAACCCTTCGCGCGTGCCGTCGGCGCACCCTGAGGGATCGGCCGGCGCACCTGCGTCCACCACGCCGGCGTCGACGCCCGCGTCCACCCCTGCGTCGACCGGCGGCGTCCCTCCATCGAAGCGCAGACAGAGGCCCTCCTGACAGGTGCGGCCCGCGCCGCACGGGGTTCCGTTGGCGACCTGATCGAGCACCGGTCGGCCTGCCTCACAGCCGAGCATCGTCTGGCAGGCGGTCTTCGTCGCCAGCACCACCTCGGCCCCGGTGCCACACGCCGGCCCGTTCGCCAGCTTGCACGCCTGGGGGCCTGCGCAGCGCATCGAGGTGAGCGGCGGGTGTCGCGTGGCCACGCAGGTCGCTTCACCGCCGGGCTGGAGATCGCCGCGCACCTCGACGCGATCGAGCCCACTGCACGCCACCACCCCGCAGCGCACGTCATCGGCCGGCACCGACAGCTGGGCGTCGAGGCAGACGAGACAGACGGGCAGGTCGAGCTCCTCGTCGATCAGCCCGTCGCCGTCGTTGTCGAGGCCGTCACACTGCTCCGCGGGGGTGACGCCGCCGGTGGTGAAGTCGATGGTGACGTCGGTGATGCCGCCCATGCTCACCATCACGTTCGGCACGTCGAGGCTTTGGAGCGTGGCCGACTGCGCGTCGAGGGCGCTGGCCCGAAGCACGTAGGTGGCCGGCATCAACGCGTCGACGGTGGTGGTGAGGGGCAGGGTGGCGATGAAGGCGAACTTCTCGACGGTCGAGGTGGGGCCGATGGCCTGGAGGCCCAGGGTGACGGCCTTCGCGTCGACGCCCTTCAGGGTGACGCGAATCGCGCCGCCGTTCGCGCCCACCAGCCGCCCTGCGCCGCAGTTGCAGGCCGACACCGGGAGGAGCACGAGCAGGAGCCAACCAGGGTGACGAAGCATGGGTCGCGCGCGAGCAAGCCTCGTGCCCTGTGTTCCGTCAAGGGCAGACGCTGGGGCCGCCGGAGGGCGAGGCGAGGCCGGGGACCACGTGCGCTGGCGCTCACCCGCGGGGAGGACTTGCCTCCCCGGGAGCGATGCACTCGTCGTTGGGGTGCGTTATCTGCCGCCCGCGATGAGCGCTCTGTCCCGTCAACGTGCGGTCGGCCTGTGGCTGCTGGTGGTGGCCGCGGCGGTGGTGGTGCAGGTGATGCTGGGCGGGGTGACGCGGCTGACCGACTCGGGGCTGTCGATCACCGAGTGGAAGCCGATCCTCGGGGTGGTGCCGCCCACCGATGACGCGGCGTGGGGCGAGGCGTTCGCGAAGTACCAGCAGATCCCCCAGTTCCAGCGGCTCAAGTCGCACCTCACCCTCGACGAGTTCAAGTTCATCTACTTCTGGGAGTGGTTCCATCGCCTCTGGGGCCGGCTGTTGGGGGTCCTCTTCGTCATTCCCCTGGTGGTGTTCTGGCGACAGGGGCGGCTCGACGGGCTCAAGGCGCGGCTGGTGGGGTTGCTGGTGCTGGGCGGCGCGCAGGGGGTGATGGGCTGGGTGATGGTCGCCAGCGGGCTGCAGGAGCTCGTCTACGTCAGCCACCTGCGGCTGGCGGCGCACTTCATGTTGGCGGCGGTGCTCCTGGCCGCGCTGGTGTGGCAGG
>JACSRE010000343.1 GCA_014879945.1 Myxococcus sp. | reverse complement strand
CCGGCCGTGGCGCTGCCGCCCCCCGCCGTGCCTCCATCGTCATCGCCGACAGACGCACCACACGCCACCAACACCAGCACCGAGGAGCAGAGCACGAGACGAACGTTCATTCGCCACACGCTAGCGCCGGCGTTCCCGTTCGACCCCGCGTGGCGGATTCGTGACACCGATTGGCGGCGACGTCGGCGGCCAGGAGAAGGCGCGGTCAGACGTCGAAGTCGGGCCGCGAGCCCACCACGTTCTGCCACTGCTCCAGCGAGGCCAGGCGCTCGGCCTGCGGGCCATCGGCGAAGAAGCCGAAGTTGTCGCCGAAGGTGCGCGAGAGCTCTTCGATGCTCGACAGCCGCAGATCGAAGTCGTCGCTGGCCAGGGCCTCGACCAGCCACTCGATGCGGCGCTGCGACCGGGCCCGCGCGTACCACGCCGTCCACGCCCGGGG
This sequence comes from Myxococcus sp., assembly GCA_014879945.1. Classification (GTDB taxonomy): domain Bacteria; phylum Myxococcota; class Myxococcia; order Myxococcales; family Myxococcaceae; genus Xiheimicrobium. The sequence continues at coordinate 1,103 of JACSRE010000343.1, read as the reverse complement.
CTGGGGGCCGAAGTTGGCGCGGGTGATCTCCTTGAGCGCCTCGGCCGCCGACGTGGCCACCAGCTCGTCGTCGCTGCCGGTGAGGTTGATGAGCCCGTCGATGGCGTCGCGATCGTGGAGCACGCCCAGCGCGCGCGCCGCCAGCGAGCGCCGGAGCGGATCGTTCGACGCCAGCTCCTGCCGCAGCTCGTGCAGCCGGCTCTGGAAGGTGGGCAGGTAGCGCAGCGAGGTGGCCGCCGCGCGCGCCGCCGACGAGATGTCGGGCTCGAGGTCGAACAGCCCCCGCATCACCCCGTCGATGACCTCGGGGTAGCGAAGGCTGCCGGCGGTGAGGAGCGCGAGGTAGCGCGCGTCGGAGTCGCTCGAGTCGAGCAGCGGCGCCAGGGCGACCGCGGCGGGGTGGCCCAGGCGCGTCAACGCTCCCGGAATCGGCCCCAGCTCATCGGACTCGGGCAGATCGACGACCGGCAGCCGCGACCACCCGGTGGGCCCGGGGAAGGCGTGCGACAGGGCCGCCGCCGAGGCCTCGGGCGTCTTCATCAGCTCGAGCATCGCCATCGAACGCTCGGAGGCGTCGGGCCCCGTCAACAGCCCGATGAGGCCGTTGAACCAGTCGGCGTCGGTCGGCACCTCAGCGCCCTGCGCCTCGTCGCCCGCGTAGGCCGGCAGCGGCGCCACGTCGGCGAAGTCCTGCGGCGCCTTCGGGTTCTGCTTGCGGAAGAGAATGAGGTCGTGGAACGCCGTCGGCAGGTCCTGACAGAACAAGATGAAGTCGGCGAGGCGGCGCTGTGAGACGGGCTTGCTGCCGCAGTCGCCGTACAGCATCGCCACCAGCCGCGACTGCACCTCGACGGGCCACAAGAAGACGGTGCGTGGGCTGCGCCCCAGGAGCGCGAGGTAGTGCTGGGTCAACGCGTCGGGCGGGAGCGGGCCGACGTAGCTGCCGCGGGTGAGCGCCACCGTGCGGAACACGCTGGCGGCGTCGAGCGGCACCGCGAGCTGTCGCACCGCCTCGACGTCGCCGTCGCCCCGCGAGTCCCAGCCGACGGCGGCGCCGCGCACCACCGCGAAGGCGGCCACGAAGTCGAAGGCGCCCAGCTGCA
>JACSRE010000110.1 GCA_014879945.1 Myxococcus sp. | reverse complement strand
AGAACGAACGAAGGAGTGGTCAGGACGAACAACCAACGCCGTGCCTTGACACGGGTCGTTTCATAGCAGGCCAGGGCTACTCGACGTAGAACATCGGCTCGCGCTGCTGAATGAAGTTCTCGATGGCCTTGGCGCCGCGGGCCTCGAGGTCGACGAACTGCACGCCCATGCCCGGGAAGACGTCGGGCTGCTTGTCGTCGATCTCGCGCACCCACCGCACCACGCCCTTGCACTCGATGCGCTCGCCGGTCGGCAGGGTGAAGCCGACGTCCACGCTGGTGCCCAGCGGCAGCACGTTGACGGTGGCGATGAACACCCCGCCGTCAGAGATGTTGGCCGAGAACCCGTTGAAGAAGTTGTCGTCGCTCTCGAAGTCCACCTGCGCCTGCATGCGCACGCGCGGCGACTGGCGCTTGGGCTCGGGCTTGGCGGCCGCCGCGGCGGGCACGGGCACGGGCACGGGCACGGGCACGGGCGCGGGCGGCGCTTTGGGCAGGAGGCCCGGCGGCGGGGCCGCAGAGATCATCGTCGCGCCGAGGGCCGCTTCGCTCTCGGCAGCCGCCTCGGCCTTCGCCGCCGCGGCCTGCTTCGCCTGCTGCACCGCGCGCTGCGCCAGCTTCTCGTCGGTGGTGAGCGTCTGGCCCAGCTGGGCGATCTGCGCGCGGAACTGGGTGATGCGGTGGCGCACCTCGGCCATGGCCTGGCGGCGCGCCTCGAGCGCCTGGGCCCGCTCCTCGCGCGCAGGGCCGAAGGCCGACTCGGCGTCGAGGGTGGGCACAGAGAGCGAGCGCACGCGCTCCGAGAGGTGGCCGTCGGGCGCGCCGTTGAGCTCGGCCTCGGCGACCGTGCTCTTGAGCTGCTTGAGGCGGCGCTCGTAGTCCACCGTCGCGGCCATGATGCGGGTGAGCTCGGCGTGGAGGTTGGCCTCTTCCTGCGCCTGCTCGGCCTCGCGGCGGGACAGCTCGACGTCTTGATCGGTCATCAGTACCAAACCCCTCGACGAACCCCCGTCACCCATGCGCGACCTCCTCGAAACCGGAAGCCGAGCGCTTCTGCAGCCCTCACGCCAACTGTAGCCGCACGGGCACAGGACTCCAGCGCCCCGGGGTCGAACCCACCTGAGCGGGTCTCAGGCGCCCCGCACCACCACCCGAAGCCACCCTCCCCGGTCCAGGCGCACCACCACCCGCCGGGTGGCCTCACAGAAGGTGTTGACGTCGCCCTCGGCCGCGGGATCGTCGGCCCAGAGCTCGACCTCAGGGTGGGCCCTCAGCGCCTTGGCCAGCTCGATGATGGGCACCGGGCACGGCTTGCCCCGCGCGTCGACCAGGAAAGCTGAAACTTCGAGCCGACGCGGATCATGACCACTTGCCATTGCACCTCACGTCGCGCGTTTGCTAGAGGACGCGCGCGTTTACACCACCAAGGGGAGTCCCTGCACCCATGAAGCCCTCCGTCATCATCGCCCTCATCGTCGGCGGCGTCGTCGGTTTCGCCGTCGGCTCGATGTTCAAGAGCTCGTCCGGCGGTTCCAACACCGTCGCGGCCGTCGCGCCGTCGCCG
>JACSRE010000319.1 GCA_014879945.1 Myxococcus sp. | reverse complement strand
GTCGGCGGGCAGGTTCACGGTCGGGGCCGCGGCGACGACGGCCTCGACGGGCGCGGCGACCGGCGCCGCGACGGGCTCCACCGGGGCAGCGGCGACGGGCTCAGCCGGCGGAGCAGGAGGAGCAGGCGGCGCGACCGGCCGGGACTCGGCGGGCGTGCTGGCGTGCATGGTCGTGGTCTGCAGCGACTCGCCGACGCGGCGGCGCACCACCACGCCCTTGGGCGCGACGGCGGGCGGCGCGGCCTTGGGCTTGAGCTTGTCGACGACCTTCTTGACGGCCTCTTTGGCCTCGTCGTCATCGAGCGACGAGGAGTGCGACTTCACGTCGTACCCGAGCCCCGCCAGCGTGGAGACCATGGCCTTGTTGTCCAGCTCAATGCCGTGGGTGTCCTTCAACTCTTTTGCGATTTCATGAACGCGCTTCTTCGACATGTGGCGCCCCCGTACTTCAGAAGTGTGTGGGATGAAAGGGTTGAACCCTTCCGCCCCGAACGAGTGGTGTGAGCCCTGCGAGCGGCGCCAAAGCGCCGACCGGGTTCTGCGAGACCTGTCGGCTCGAGCGGGAGCGCGAGGCTCCACGACGCCGAGCCGTGATGGACGATGGAGATGGACGGCTACTTCGTCGCTTCAGGGTCTCGCAGGACTTCCTCCAGGGTGGGTACATCCAGCTCGACTGACTGCTTGAAGGCCCGCTGGAAGGCCTTTCGTTTCACGGCTGCTTTCAGGCAGCCCGGACCACAGAGGTATGCCCCCCTGCCAGGGGCGGTCTGTGCCGTGTCACGCACTGGCTGGTGCTTCGCGTTCAGCACCAGTCGATGGAGCAGCCCCTTGGGCTGCTTCTTCCCGCATCCGAGGCACGTGCGAACGGGCCTCGGCCTTTCGTCAATGGACACCATTCGGTGACGCCCCGCGCCGCTCGACCCGACGACCCCGGCCGAACGGAGAGGGCTCTCTCACGTCACCCCAGAATGCCGGCGCCTGCGTCGGCCGGCTTGCCCTTGAGCGCGTCGAGCTCGGCGCGCTTCTTGGCCTCTTCCTGCAGGTAGCGCTCGGCGGCGCTCTTGACCTGCCGGCCCTTCTTGATGCCGATGCCGGCGACGTTGCCGAGGCGGGTGAGGTCGGCCTCTTTCACCACGTCTTCGACGGTGTTGTAGCCAGAGAGCTTGAAGGCCGCGAGGTTCGAGCTGCCGATGCCGGTGACGCGAATGAGGCGCTCGTCCTGGCTGAGCTCGTCGGGGTGCTTGCGCTGCTCCTCGAGGCGGCGGGCCTCGCGATCGCGCTCGAGCTGCTCGAGCTCGACCGAGTCGTTCACCATGCGCGACCTGGCGGTCTCCTGCATGGCCGGAATTCGGGCCGCGTCGACCCCGGGGATCTGCGCGAGCACCTCGGGGTTGGCGTCGGCGACGTCCTTCGCCATGCGGAAGCCGTGGGCGTAGAGCGTCTCGACCAGCATCTCAGAGACGCCGGGCAGCGAGCCGAGCGAGCGGCTGGCGAACTCGCGCATCTCTTTGACGCGGCTCTCGGAGTTGATGTCGAGCTTCCACCCGGTCAGCTGCCACGCCAGGCGCACGTTCTGGCCCGAGCGGCCGATGGCCAGCGAGAGCTGGTCGTCGGGCACGATGATCTCCATCGCGTGGTTGGCCTCGTCGATGATGACGCGGCTGACCTCGGCGGGCGCGAGCGCGGCGCACACGAACCGCGCGGGATCCTCGTCGAACTCGACGATGTCGATCTTCTCGCCGCGCAGCTCCTGCACCACCGCCTGCACGCGGCTGCCCTTGATGCCGACGCAGGCGCCGACCGGGTCGACGTCACCGTCACGGCTCGAGACGGCGATCTTCGAGCGGCGGCCCGGCTCACGGGCGGCGGCCTCGATCACCACGATGCCCTCGGCGATCTCGGGCACCTCCATCTCGAACAGCTTGGTCAGCAGGTTGACCGAGGCGCGCGAGAGGATGATCTGCGGCCCCTTGGCCTCGCGGAGCACGTCGAGCACGAAGGCCTGCACGCGATCGCCCGGGCGGTACACCTCGCGGGGCACCTGCTCGCGCACGGGCAGCACGGCCTCGGCGCGACCGAGATCGACGATCAGGTTGCCGCGCTCGAGCCGCCGCGCGATGCCGGTCACGATCTCGCCCTTGCGGTCCTTGTACTCGTTGAAGACGTTCTCGCGCTCGACGTCGCGGGTGCGCTGCAGCAGCACCTGCTTGGCGGTCTGCGCGGCGATGCGGCCGAAGCCACGACGGAACGTCTTGAGGCCGAGGATGTCGCCGTACTGCTCGTCCTGCGCCTTGGCCTCGGCGGCGTCTTCGTCGCGGTAGAAGATCTGGAACACCAGCTCGTCGCCGGGCTCGACCTCCATGCCCCGCGACTGCGCCTGGTCGACGGTGATCTGGTTGACCGCCTGAATCGGGTCTTCGACGACCTGCACCACCTGAATGGCCTGGAAGATCTCGACGACGCCCTTCTCGGCCTCGAACTTCGCCTCGAGGTTGCGGTCCTGGCCAAAGTGCTTCTTGGCGGCGGTCTTCATCGCGTCTTCGAGGGTGGCGACCAGAATGCCCTTGTCGATGCCCTTGTCTTTGGCGACCTGCGTGAGCACATCATCGAGGCGAACTGAGGCGGCGGGAGTCATGTGTGACCTTCCTTTTCCACGGCCCCCGGATGAGGGCCTGTATGTGCACTGCAGACTTCGACGGCTGACTTACGAGAACTCGAACTCGAGGTTCGCCTTGGCGATGTCCTTGAGGGGAATGGTGAAGAGGCCGGCGCCGTCGATCTCGACGCGCACCGCGTCGCCCGCGACGTCTTTGAGCGCGCCCAGGAAGTTCTTTCGCGGCGGCTCGCCCAGCGGCCCGAACGTCTTGATGCGCACCTTCTGGCCGACGGCCTTCTGGTAGTGCTCCAGCTTCTTGAGCGGGCGGTTGACGCCGGGGCTCGAGACCTCGAGCGAGTACGCCTGCGGAATGAAGTCTTCGACGTCGAGCGCGGTGTCGACCGCGTGGCTGGCCGTCGAGCACTCCTCGACGCCCACGCCGCCCTTCGGGTTGTCGATGAAGAGGCGCAGCACCCACTCGCCGTGCTCGCGCACGAACTCGACGTCGAGCAGCTCGAGGCCCTCGGCGGCAATGAGCGGCTCGCACACGGCCTGTGCACGCGCTTCGATGGTCTGGTTCTTCTCGGCCACGGCTTCGACTCCAGAAATGCAAAGTGGGCCCGCAAGGCCCACTTTCGAGGACTGCACAAAAGTGACGAGGGCCCTCTACGCCATCAGGTGGGGGCATGTAAACCCGCGCCCTCGCGCGCGCCCTAAGCCCTGATAAACCGAGCGAATGATCCTGCTCGCGGCCGTCCAGATGACCAGCGGTGCCGACAAGGCCCAGAACCTCGCGCGGGCCATCGACCTGATCCGCAAGGCCGCCATGCGCGGCGCCTCGTTCGTCGGGCTGCCCGAGAACTTCGCGTGGATGGGCCCGGAGGCCGAGCGCGCGGCCAACGCCGACACCCTCGACGGCGCGACGCTGACGACGCTTCAGGGGCTGGCGCGGGAGCTGCGGGTGACGCTGCTGGCTGGCTCGGTGCTCGAGGCGGGCGCGCCCGGCGGCCGGCTCTTCAACACCTCGGTGCTCTTCGGCCCCGACGGGGCGCGGCTGGGCGTCTACCGCAAGATGCACCTCTTCGACGTCGAGGTGGGCGATGGGCAGACCTACCGCGAGTCGGCGGCCGTCGCGCCCGGCGCCGAGGTGGTGGTGGCCCAGGCCCCGCTCGGCAAGGTGGGGCTGTCGGTCTGCTACGACCTGCGCTTCCCCGAGCTGTACCGAAAACACTCCGAGGGCGGCGCCGTGCTCCTCACGGTGCCCGCTGCGTTCACGCTCGCGACGGGGAAGGATCACTGGGAGGTGCTGCTGCGGGCCCGCGCGATCGAGAACCAGGCCTACGTCATCGCGCCGGCGCAGCAGGGTCGGCACCCCAAAGAGCGCCTGACGTGGGGCCACGCGATGATCGTCGATCCGTGGGGGTTGGTGACGGCGCGCGCCAGCGAAGGCGAAGGGCTGGCGGTGGCGGAGTTCGACGACGCCCTGGTGGCGCGAGTGCGAAAGAACCTCCCGGCGCTCCAGCACCGTCGGCTCTGAGTCGTCGGAGGAGGGCCTTCGCCCAACCGCGCCGATGGCGGCGCATCGACGTCGCCTCGCTTGCGCTGACGTCATGCGCTTCTTCAAACAGCCGCAGGCTGCTGCTCGAGGCGAGCCCCCTGCTGCTGGAGCGGCGGCGCGCCCTTCACGCGCCATCCACCGGCGTCCTTCAACGCGTCAGGAGCCACCCGACGCGAGGCAGTCGGAACGGCGAGAGGGGTGACTCGATCCTCCCCAGGGAGCGGGCTGGGAGGCCGAGCGCCTCAAAGAGCTGCTGCTGCACGCCGGCCTCCGCCTCGCCCTGGTTGACGACGAAGAGCACGCCACCGGGCACCAGGCGCTCGACGACGTGCTCGAGCAGCTCCCGCGGCGCGAGGAACCTGGCGGGCAGGCCCCAGGCCTCGAGCGGGGCCGGCGTGAGAAACGGGAGCCACCACGTCACCAGCGCCCAGGGGCCCTCGAGCGCGCGCACGTCGCCTGAGATGAACCGGCACTCGGGGAACGCGCGGGCCATCGCCTCGCCGTAGACGCGCCGGGTGCTGCCCCACAGGTAGCGCCGGTGGGCGTCGAGCTCGACCGCGTCACACCCGCGCGCCACCGCCGTCACCAGCCCCGGGAGCATCGCCCCGTTCTTCGCCCCGACGTCGAGCGCGCGCCCGGGCGGGAGCGGCGTGGGCAACAGCCGATCGAGCACGTCCAGCACGTAGAGGCTCTCAGCCCAGTCCTGCAGGGCGCAGCACCGGCTCCAGGCGGTCAGCTCGTACCGGGCGGCGAGCGCGTCGAAGCGGGCCGGCGCGGGACAGGCGGCGCGCGCCTCGTCGATGGAGGCCAGGCGCTTGAACGCCGGCATGGACCAGCGCAGCGCGCTCCGGGCCTGAAAGGCCAGCTCGGCCAACGACGACATCGAAGAGACTCGAGCTCAGCTCGGCGCGGGCCGCAAGGACGAGGGCGACGACGAGAACGGCTCGGTGAGCCTCGACTCGAGCGGCGAGGCCTCGCTGCAGGCGGCCGTCCACAGCGCGGCGAGCCCGTCGGCCGAGGGGCACATGTCGGGCGACCGCTTGAGCTTCTTCGACTGGTCGGCCAACAGCACGCGGCGCACCGCCACCCCGGTCAGCTCGAGATCGAACGGCGCCGTGGTCATCAAGCGACAGACCCGCACACAGAAGGCCAGCAGCCGCAGCGCGTCCTTCATGATCGGATCGCGGAACTCGGGAGGCATGGTGCCGTCGTGGGTGACGGCGAGGTGGTGCTCGATGCCGTTGGGCTGGAGGGTGACGTGGTAGGTGATGAGCCAGGTCATGAAGAGCTCGTGCCGGAGCTGGGTGACCTGCTTCTGGCCGACCCCCACCGTGCCGAGGGCTTCGATGGTGCGCCCTTGAACGTCGAGGCACACCCGGGCCAGCTGGGTCAGCTGCTCAGGGGTCAGCGAGAGCTCGGCCCGCTTCTTCGCGGCAAACGGAATCTTCGATCGCCAGTCCATCTTCAACCCCCCCAGTGCCATGCCGCCCACCTTGCCCCTGCCGTGAACGAGCTGACAAGTGCCTGAAACTTTCCGCTCTCAACACACCCTTCGTCACTCCCATGCCCGGCCTTCACGTCCGCGCACCAACGGGCCCGAAATCGGGCGTATAGGAGGCGGCGATGAAGCTCCTGTGCCTTCTGTTGAGCACCGTCAGCGGGTTCGGCTGTGCGACCGCCCACCTGGTGGGGGAGCGCGCGCCACGAGAGCGGGTCGAGGCGGGGCCGCCCCGCGTGGTGGTGGTCGAGCCGCTGTTCGATCGCGCTGAATGGAAGACCTCGACCCGCACTGACTTCGTCGACCCCGCCGGGCTGGGCTCGGCCACGCTGGCGCCGCCGATCGCCGTCACCCGCACGGTGACCGAGAAGCCCCTGTTCGCCCGGCCGCCCACCATGGTGGCGGTGCACGAGCAGCTGCTGGTGGCGATCTCGCTCCTGCGCCCGCACTGGACAGTGGTGGCCCCGGGCGCGGCGCCCACCATCACCCGCGAGGCGGTGGTGGTGAGGACCGTCATCGACAAGAACGAGCTGGTGCAGAGCGACCGCACCCTCAAGAACGCCGCCTTCGCCTTCGGCCTGGTGTTGTTGCCGCTCCAGATCCTCGCCGCCTTCCCGGTGGAGGAGACCGAGCGCGTCTCGGGGCTCCTCGAGAAGGTGGTGCTCGACCCGAAGGCGTTACAGCAGCGCCTGGTGAAGTACGCCACCCAGCCCGACTTCGCGGTGAACTTCAGCGGCCTGGCGCCGAAGCGGCAGCCGTTCGCGCTCGACGTCGAGTACGAAGAGGGCCTGTTCGCCGACGAGGGCCCGCGCCCGGCCGTGCTCGTCGAGGGCTTCGTCGAGAAGCTCGCCTACGCCATCGTCAGCCTGATCGAAGAGGAACCACCGTGAGCTTCTGGGACAGCATCAAGCCGGCAAAGAAGAGCCCGCAGGGCACCAGCGTCGAGCTGGAGGCCGATCAGCGCGCGCTGTCGATCACCTGGACCGACGGGGCCCAGCACCGCGTCACCGCGCGGCGGCTGCGCCAGTACTGCCCCTGCGCCGAGTGCGTCGAAGAGTGGAGCGGCAAGCGCACCTACGAGGTCGAGACGATCCCCCAGGACATGAAGATCATCGAGGTGGTGCCCACCGGGAACTACGCGCTCAGCTTCACCTTCGGCGATCTCCACCGCACCGGCATCTTCAACTGGGAGTACCTGCGCGAGCTGTGCGAACGGCCGGCGTGAGGGCTTGGGGCCCTCGTCGCGCTGGGGCACACTCGGGGCGTGAGCGACGCGCCCGGCCCCGACTCCGACGACGCCCCGCCTGCGCTGCTGGGCGGGCCGGCGCTGCGCGCTGACGGCACCGTCGAAGGCCGGCCTCGGAGTCATCCGCACGCCGAGGCGCCACGGCCCCTGGCGCCCGCGCGCGAGGAGCCGCTCGAGCTCGATCGCCGCCCGCCCTACCCGACGTCAGACGCGCCGACCGCCTACCGGCCAGACCCGAACCCGCCGCGCCGGTGGTTGCCGTATGCCCTCGGCGGCGCGGTGCTCACCGGCCTCGCCATCGCCCTGGCCGCGATGGTGGTGACGCCGGCGAGCCCAGCCCGGGTGCCCGAGCTGCCCCTCCCCGCGCCGCTGAGAGACGCGCTGCCCCAGCTCGCCGGCCCGCCGGTCATCATCACCAGCGAGCCCGCGGGCGCGACCATTCGCTCGGCAGCGGGCGTCATCGGCACCACGCCGTGGGCCGGCAACAACCCCTTCCTCATCGACACCGAGCTGACGTTGTCGTTGAGCGGGCACCAGCCCCGCGTCATCATGTTGCGCGGCGCGTCTGAGGCGACCATCGCCGTCACCCTGAAGAGGACGGCTCGATGAGCACCGTGCTGGGCCGCTATCATCTGCAGGGGCGCCTCGGCTCGGGCGGCATGGCCGAGGTGTGGCTGGCGCGCGCGTCGGGCCCGAGCGGCTTCGAGAAGCAGGTGGTGATCAAGCGCATCCTCCCCCAGCTCGCGGGCGACCCGACCGTCGAGGCGCTGTTCAAGGCCGAGGCCCGCATCGCCGCGCGGCTCGATCACCCGAACCTGCTCCAGGTCTTCGACTTCGGGCGGGAGCCTGACGGCGCGCTCGTGCTGGTGATGGAGCTGGTCGACGGCGCGAGCCTGCGCGCGGTGGTGCGGGCGGTCGCCGCGGGCCGTTCGCTCGAGCCGCGCCTGGCGGCCAAGCTGATGGCCCAGGTCTGCGAGGGGCTGCACGCGGCGCACGAGCTGAAAGACGAGCACGGGGCGCCCCTCAAGCTCGTGCACCGGGACATCAGCCCCGAGAACATCTTGTTGGCGCGATCGGGCGCGGTGAAGGTGGCCGACTTCGGCATCGCGCGCATCGAGCGCGAGGTGCAGCTCACCTCGGCCGACACCTTCCGCGGCAAGCTGGGCTACGCCGCGCCAGAGCAGATCATGGGCGAGGTGGTGACCCGCCAGGCCGATCTCTGGGCCGTCGGCGTCACCTTGTTCGAGCTGTTGACCGGCCAGCGGCCCTTCGTCGCCGAGACCGAGGCCGAGCTGGTCTCGGCGACGGTGCACCGCGCGCCGCGCCGCCTCGAGGCCGTGCGCCCCGACTGCCCGCTCGGCCTGGCCGACATCGTGGCGCGCTGCCTCACCGCCGATCTCTCGAAGCGGTGGGCCGACGCGCAGGAGCTGGGCAGGCAGCTCGAAGACTTCGTCTCGTGGACGGGCACCCCCGTGCGGTCGGCCGACCTGGGCGCGATCCTGGCGCAGCTGTCGATCAAGCCGCACACCGTCACCGCCGCCGGCACCCCGGCGATGACCGACGTGCCCAACGACCCGCTCTTCGAGCCCAGCACCTTCGAGCCCATCGCCGAGCTGGCGGCCGACGGCTCCCTGCACGTGAAGCCCGGCGAACAGCTCCCCCAGAAGGAGCAGGAGCAGGCGCAGGCCACGGCGAGCGAGGCGATGGACTTCAGCCAGACGCCGCCGAAGAGCCCGGCGTGGCAGCAGCCCGATCTCGGCCGCTTCGAGCAGCTCGGCGTCGAGCCCCTCGCCGTGGCGGTCGAGCCGCCGCAACCGGCTGCGTCGCCGCCGAAGGGCGCTTCCAGTTCGGGGGCGGCGCGACGGGCGGTGCTGGCGATCGCCGTCATCGGCGTGGTGGCGTTGCTGGGCCTGGGCGTCTCGAAGCTCGTTCCCCACCGCGCGCCCGCCCACGGCACCCTCTTCGTCGAGTCGGCCCCGCCCGGCGCCCGCGTCACCCTCAACGGTGAGCCGGTCGGGCAGACGCCCTGGGCCGGCGACAACCCTGCGGGCGGCGTCACCACCCTCACGATCTCAGCGAGCGGCTTCGCCGACACCACGCTGCGGCTGGACGGCGGGACCGACTGGTCGGGCACGGTGAAGCTGTCGCGGCAGAAGCGGTAGACGCAAGCGCTGCGTGGCCGCGCGGTGGGCTCGCCGGGTTTGCGCCGGTCGCCGCACGTCGAGGGGAGCGCACCGGCACGCGTGATGCTTTAGTGCCCCGCATGATTCAACACCTCCTCATCGCCGTCGACGGCTCTCCCTCGTCGCACCACGCCGCCAACCAGGGCCTCGGGCTCGCGCGCCAGACGCAGGCGAAGGTGACGCTCCTGTTCGTGCTCGAGGCGCCGCCCGTGATCCCCGTCGGGCCGCTCTCGGGCTACGTGATGACGTCGCCGCCCCGCACCGAGGCAGACCTCGAGCGGGCGCGCACCGAGCTGAACTCGCTGGCCGAGAACGCGGCGGTGCCGGTCGAGACGCGCGTGGAGCTGGGGTCGCCGGCCGACGTGATCTGCGAGCTGGCCGAGCGGCTGAGCGTCGATCTGGTGGTGATCGGCGCCCGGGGCCTGAGCGCGGGCACCCGCTGGCTGCTCGGCTCGGTCAGCGATCGCGTCGTCCACCACGCGCCCTGCCCGGTGCTGGTGGTGCGCGAGCGCAAGCGCTGACCGCCGCTCAGACCTTCACCCGGCGCATCAAGTTCGGTGCTGGTGGTGCGAGCGCGCTGACCGCGCATCACGAAGCGGGGCATCGCTTTCGGTGCTGGCGAGGGCACGCGCCACCGCCGCTCAGAACTGCACGCGGCGCATCACGAAGCGGGGCATCGCTTTCGGTGCTGGCGAGGGCACGCGCCACCGCCGCTCAGA
>JACSRE010000162.1 GCA_014879945.1 Myxococcus sp. | reverse complement strand
AATCGGCGTCGGCGCCGGCGGCTTCGAGGTCGGGCTGCTCTTCGGCAGGCCGACGACCACGGCGGTGAGGAGCAGTGCGGCGGCGATTCCGAGGAAGGCGGTCGTTCGGTTCATGGCGTCGGTGGAAACGCCCGGCCTCTGAATTCGATCTGTCCGGATGTTCGCCGCCCTGAATTCAGCGGGTTGAGCTGGTTCGACGCCCGGCCGTGCGGTTGGGTCTGCGAGCAAGCTCGGTGCGTCGTCACCCGACGAGCTGGCACATGTCGACGGGCGCAGGCGCCGCGGCGCTCGAGAGCAGGTGGGTGCCCACGTCGCTCCACCGCCACGCGCGAACTCACGGCGCCGCGCAGCACCCAGCGCTGTCTCCAGGCGGTCGTCAGTCACCGGCGCGCGTGGCCGCTCGGAGGGCGCAACTGGGCGGCGACCAGTGCACAATGCCCGCGTGGCCCGAGACTCCGACGGCATCGACATCACCCTGGCGAAACCCAGACTCGACGGCAGCGCGTCGAAGGTCGAGGGGCTCCCGGTAGAACCGCAGGGGAAATACGAGCAGCCCACCGCCGGCGGCGACGTCGAGCTCGGGCGCGGCGGCATGGGGCGGGTGCTGCGCCTCGAAGACGTACACCTCAGGCGTGAGGTGGCGGTGAAAGAGCTCCTCTCGGAGCACCACCCCTCGAAGAGCCACGGCCCGATGCTCGCGAACCTCTTCGTCCGCGAGGCCCAGGTGCTGGCGATGCTCGAGCACCCCGGCGTGGTGCCCATCTATGAGCTCGGGCGGCGCCCCGACGGCACGCCGTACTACGCGATGCGCAAGGTGCGCGGGCGCCCGCTCACCGCCGCGCTGCAGGCCTGCGCGTCACTGGAGGACCGGCTCTCGCTGCTCCCGCACCTCGTGGACGTCGGGCACACCGTCGGCTTCGCGCACGCTCGCGGCGTCGTGCACCGCGATCTCAAACCAGACAACGTCATGGTCGGCCCCTTCGGCGAGACGCTCGTCGTCGACTGGGGCCTGGCGCTGGTGAAGGGTGAAGACGACGCCGACGGCTCCGTCGCCGGCACGCCCGCGTACATGAGCCCGGAGCAGGTGCAGGGCGGCGCCCTCGACGCCCGCAGCGACGTCTGGGCGCTCGGCGTGATGGCGTTCGAGCTGCTGACGGGCACGCTGCCGTTCGACGCCCCGACGGTGACCGAGCTGCTCAACCAGGTGAAGACCCAGCCGGCGCCGTCCATCGCGACGCGTGAGCCAAAGCTCTCGCGCGCCCTCGCGACGGTCGTGAACAAGGCGCTCCACCGCGACCCCGCCGCGCGCTACCAGAGCGGCGAAGAGTTCGCCGTCGCCCTCGAGCATGCCCTTCGCGCGCGCGGGCCGCGGCCGGTGACGCTCCCCATCATCCTCTCCGCGGTGCTGGTGGCCTTCGCCGTGGCCTGGTTCGGCGCGCGCGCCACCATCACCGCGCTCGAGGCCGAGGCCGAGACGAGGCGCCTGCGCGAGGGCGACGCGAAGCGGGCCGCCGCCCAACAGCTCGCCGCCGCCGCCGCGCGCGCGCTCCGCTCCAATGACGCGTTCGAGGCCGAGCAGCTCGCCCGGGCCGCCGAGGCCGACGGCCCCAACGCCCTCGCGCGAGGCGTGCGCATGCTGACGCGCGAGCGCGGCGCGCCCACCCTGGCGTGGAAGGTGCCGGTCGAGGCGGGCTGCGCGCAGCTCGCGGTCACCACCACCTACGTCGCCTGCTCCACCTTGAACGGCGTCGAGCTGTTCGACGTCGAGACGGGCGCGTCGAAGGGGCGGCTCTCGGCAGGCCCCGCCGCGGGGTGGCTCCCGGCCCTCGCGGCCGTCTCAGACGACGTCATCGTCGCCGGCGCCGACAACCGCGTGCTCTACCGCTGGGAGCTCACGCAGCCGAGCGCGCCCGAGACCATCACCTTCCCCAACTCCATCACCGCCCTCGCCGCGACGACGGGCGGCGTGCTGGTCGGGCTGCGCGACGGGGCGCTGTTTCGTCAGCCCAGGCACGGGGAGCGCGTGACGCTCCCTGGCCTGCCCGGCCGGGTGAAGGCGTTGATCGCCGATGGCGCCCGCTACGCCGTCGGCGGTGACGCGGTGTTGCGGCTCGCCGCGCTCGACGGCAAGCCCCTGGCCACGCTCGACCGCACCGCGCTGGCGTTCGACCAGGGCGCGAGCGGCGCGCTGTTCGCCGGCGTGGAGCGCTCGGTGCTGAAGCTCGAGGCGGGCGTGGTGACGCAGGTGTTCTCGGGCCACCGCGACACCGTCACGGCGCTGGCCGCCGGGCGGAGGCTCGCCTCGGGTGACGCCGAGGGCTCGGTGCGCGTCTGGTTCGACGACGGGGCCCTCTTTCAACAGTGGCAGGCCTTCGAGCCCGGCGTTCAGGCCATGCGCTGGTCTGCCGACGAGTCGCGGCTCTTCGTCGCGCCGCGTACGCGAGCGCTCGAGGCCTGGTCGGTGCCGTCGCCGTTGGTCGAGCTCCCCGACGACGGCGTGCCCACCTTTCAGGCCTTCTGGCCCAACGGCTGGCTCCTCACCGGCCTGCGCGACGGCCGCATTCGGAAGGTGGACAGCGCCTCGGGGCGCATCGACTTCGTGGAGTCGAAGCACGCTGGCGCGGTGCGGGCGATGGCGCAGGTGCCGGGCCCACAGACAGCCGAGGGGCTGCGCCACCTCTCGGGCGGCGACGACGGGCAGGTGCTGGCGCAGCGCTGGAGCGGCGAGGTGCAGGTGCTCGACTCGAAGCCGGGCGTGAAGGTGACGGCGCTCGACGTGTCGGCCGACGGCGCGCGGGCGAGCTGGGCCTTCGAAGACGGCACCGTGGTGCTCTTCGCGTTGCGCGAAGCGACCGAGGTGCGGCGGGTGCGCGAGGGCGTGGTGCGCTCGGTGCGCTTCTCGTTCGACGGGCGCCGGCTGGCCTGGGGCCGCGACGACAAGCGCGTGGTGCTGGTGGACGCTCGCGACGGCAAGGAGGAGGGCCGGCTCGAAGAGACCGACGCGCCGGTGCTCGACCTCGCCTGGGCGGCGGACCGCGTCGTCACCGCGCTCGCCAACGGCCACGTGCAGGTGTGGGACCGCGTCGAGCAGCGCGCGCTGCGCACCTTCACCCAGCCTGGCGATCGAACCACCTCGCTCGGGGTGAGCGCCGACGGCGCCCTGCTGGCGGCCGGGAGCGACGACGGGCACGTCTACGTCTGGGAGCTCTCGACCGGCGTGCTGCTGGCCGACGTGCCGGCCGACGCGGGCGAGGTGAAGAGCGTCTCGTTCATCGGGGCTGACTCGGTCTTCGCCGCCGGCACCGATCGCCGCGTCCACGTGTGGGAGCTGGGCGCGCGGTAACCACCTCTTCCACCACCGCTTCCTTTCGGGTACGTGCAAGGGCGACCACGCGAGGCGGCTCCTCGTCTCGCTGGACGACAAAGAACGCATGACCACCGAAACCACGACCGAGCAGGTTTCTGAGCGGCAGGCTCCCGCGCCCGACGACAGCGCGCGGAACAGCCACGCTCTCCTGGCTCCGAATGAAGTGTCTGACGCCCGTCCCACCCCCGACTCCGATTCGCGCGAGCGCGCTGTCGCCGACGGCCCCGAGATCGACCCGGTCTTCCTCGACGCCGACGCGGTGCGCGTGCTGCTGCGCCTGAAGCAGAACGGCCACCAGGGCTACCTGGTCGGCGGCTGCGTGCGCGACTCGCTCATCGGCCGCAAGCCGAAGGACTTCGACATCGCCACCAGCGCGACGCCGAACCAGGTCAAGAGCCTGTTTCGCAACTGCCGGCTCATCGGCAGGCGCTTCCGCCTCGCCCACGTGTACTTCAAGGGCGGCAAGATCCTCGAGGTGTCCACCTTCCGCGCGACGCCGTTGGCGGTCGAGGAGCCCCAGCCCAGCGAGGCCGCCGAGGGCGAGGTGCACACCGAGGGCACCGAGCACATGGCGATCGCCGATCGCGAGGCGCTCGAGGCCGTGGAGTCTGGCCAGCCGGTGCCCGACGCCGTGGTGGAGGACAACGCCGACGACCCCGCGGTGACGCTGACGCCGAACCCCGACGCCGCGCGGCCCGAGCGCGACCTGCTCATCACCGAAGACAACACCTTCGGCACCGAGCTCGAAGACGCGCTCCGCCGCGACTTCACCATCAACGGGCTCTTCTACGATCCGCTCACCGGCAAGGTGATCGACCACGTCAACGGCCTGCGCGACCTCGCCGCCGAGCAGATTCGCACCATCGGCAACCCCGAGCAGCGCATGCGCGAAGACCCCGTGCGCATCCTCCGCGCGGTGCGCTTCGCCGGGAAGCTCAACTTCGACATCGAGCCCCGCACCTACGCCGCGATGGAGGGGGCGATCGAAGATCTGCCGCGCTGCTCCGCGCCCCGGCTGCTCGAAGAGACCTTCCGCCTCATTCGAGGTGGCGGCGCGTCGCCTGCGCTCAAGCTGCTGCTCGCGCTCGACGGCCTCAAGCACCTGCTGCCCCCGGTGAACGACTACCTCGCCGAGCAGGACGATGAGGGCAAGGCCGAGTACTTCAAGTCGGTCGCCGAGATGGACTCGCTGGTGAACGCCGGCAAGGCCTTCGACGACTCGATGCTGCTGGCCTGCATCTTGTTGCCCATCGCCCTCGACGAGCCCGAGCCCGCCGAGGCGGTGACGCCGATCGCCACCGAAGCCGTCGCGCGGGCGCCGGTCGAGGGCGAGGTGGCCCTGGCCGACGCGGTGCCGGCCGCGCCGCCGGTGGACCCGCAAGATCGCCCGCCGTCGGTGGCCCGCGCGATCGAGCTGCTGCTGAGCGAGCTGGTGCGCACCGCGCGGCTGCCGCGTCGCATCGCCGAGCGCTGCCGCATGATTCTCCTCTCGCAGAAGACGCTGGCTGGCCTGCGTCGCCGTCGCGGAGGCCTCTCGGGCTTCCGCAGCCACCCGCTCTTCAACGAGTCGCTGGCGGTGTTCGAGGTGTGGGTGCGCGCCACCGGCGAGCACAAGGCCGCCCTCGACTCGTGGAAGGTGGGCGCCGCGCCGAACGTGTCGTCCGACGCTGAAGGTCCGCGCCGTCGCCGTCGTCGCCGCCGTCGTGGCGGCAACGAGCGCCCCCAGGCGTGAACCCGATCGTCCACGCCGAGCTGTCGTGGTTGACCGGCGCCAGGCTGAGCGCCCGCCGTGATCGTGTGTTGATTACCCTGGCGGGCGTGGCGCCAGACATCGACGGGCTGACGCTCCTGGCGGGCGAAGAGGCCTACGCAAAGTGGCACCACCTGCTCACGCACGGCATCGTCGCGGCGACCGCGTGCGCGGTGGTGTTCGGCGCGCTGGCGAAGCAGCGGCTGCTGGTCGGCGCGCTCAGCTTCGCCGCGTTCCACCTTCACCTGCTGTGCGATCTCGCCGGCAGCGGGCCCGGCTGGCCGCTGTGGTACCTGTACCCGTTCAGCCCTCGAGAGACGATGTGGAGCGGGCAGTGGAACCTCGCGAGCTGGCAGAACTCGCTCATCGGGCTCGCCGCGACGCTGGCCGTGCTGTGGTGCGCGCTGCCGCTGGGCCGCACCGCCGTCGAGCTGTTCTCGGTGAAGACCGACGGCAAGGTGGTCGCCGCCTTGCGGGCGCGCTTCAAGCGCTCGTAGCCGCGCCTCACTCGTCGTCGCGCACCACCCGCACCGCGTCTGTGGGCAGCGCCTGGGCCGCCTTCGCGCGCGCCTGCTTCTCCTCCGAATAGAAGCCGTCGCGTTGACTGAAGGCGTCGGCGTTCGCCAGGTCTGCGGTGACGACGGCGGTGGTGCCGAACTTCGCGGCGATCTTGTCGAGCGCCTGGTTGAGCTTGTCGTGCTTCGGCGGCGCCTGCGGGGCGAAGAGGCCGAGCTGCTCACCCTGGCCGACCAGCTCCTGCGCCGACACGCCGGTGAGGCGGATCTTCCGGCCCAGGTCCACCTTCGACAGGAGCGCGCGCGCCTCGCGGTAGAGCACCTGGCCGTCGTCGGTGGGCGCCTCGAGCGTCTTGCGGCGGGTGATGCTCTGAAAGTCGTCGTACTTCACCGTCAGCTGCACGCAGCGGCTCTTGAGGTGCGACTTGCGAAGCCTCCGGCCGACCCGGAGCGCCTGGCCGTGGAGGTGGGGCGCGAGCGCCTCTTCACCGCGCAGATCGTCTTCGAAGGTGTCTTGTGCGCCGATGCTCTTCGCCTCGCGGTCCGAGATGACGGGGCGCGGGTCGATGGCGTTGGCGAGCTCCCAGAAGTGCTGGCCCGAGGCGCCGAGGTGCCGGCTCAGCCACTCGAGGTCCTTCGCGGCGACGTCGCCGATGGTGTGGAGGCCCAGGCGCACCAGCTGCTCCTCGGTCTTCGGGCCCACGCCCCACAGCCGCGAGACGGGCAGCGGCGCGAGGAAGGCCTTCGACGTGCCGGGGAGCACCACCTTCTGGCCCGCGGGCTTGCCGGAGTCCGAGGCGATCTTCGCGACGAACTTCACCTCGGCGATGCCGGCCGACACCGGCAGGTGCAGCTCGTCGCGGATCTCGGCGCGAATGCGCTTCGCCAGCTCGATGGGGTCTCCGAAGAGGGCCTGCGACGCGGTGACGTCGAGGAAGGCCTCGTCGAGCGACAGCGGCTCGATGAGCGGGGTGTAGCGCTCGAAGATGCGGAAGACGGCCTCGCTGGCGTCGACGTAGGCGTCGAAGCGGGGCGGCACCACGATGGCGCCGGGCGCGAGCTTGACCGCGCGGGCCATCGGCATCGCGCTGCGCACACCGAAGGGCCGCACCTCGTACGACGCCGCCAGCACCACGCCGCGCTGCGGGTGGCCGCCGACGATGACGGGCTTGCCCTTGAGCGCGGGCGCGTCGCGCTGCTCCACCGACGCGTAGAACGCGTCCATGTCGAGGTGGATGATGGCCCGTTCCCAGCTCATCGCGAGTCACGAGTGTGCGCGCGCGGGCGCCGGGAGGAAAGGCGGTTTCAGGGCGCCAGGCGCTCGAGCACGCGCGTCAGCTCGGGCGGCAGCGGGCTCTCGACGCGGGTCGGCTGGCCCGACACCGGGTGCTCGAAGGTGAGCGACGCGGCGTGGAGGAAGAAGCGCGAGAGGTCGGCCTCGGCCCGGCCGCCGTAGCGGAGGTCGCCGATGATGGGCGCGCCGATGGCCGAGAGGTGGGCGCGCACCTGGTGCAGCACGCCGGTGAAGAGCCGCACCTCGACGAGCGAGACGACGCCCCTGCGCCTGAGCACCTTGAACGACGACTTCGCGGGCCGCGCCTCTTCGCCTTCGATGGCGGGCCGCACGTGATCGCCGGCGTGCACCAGCGGGAGCTCGATCTCACCTTCGTCGGCGAGCGGGCCACGCACCAGCGCGAGGTAGCGCTTGTCCACCGCGCCCGACTCGCTGAAGGCCGCCCGCATGCGCGCCCACCCCTCGGGCGTCTTCGCCACCAGCAGGGCGCCCGAGGTCTCGACGTCGAGCCGGTGACAGAGCCCGGCCTCGCGCGGGTCAGCGCCTACGCCCGCGAGCGCGGGCCACCGTGACACCAGCGCGTTGGCGATGGTGCCGGTCTCTCCGGGGTCGATGGGCTGGGTCGGCACGCCGGCGGGCTTGTCCACGGCGATGAGGGCGTCGTCCTCGAAGAGCACCACCAGGGTCTGCGTCGCGTCGGCCACCGCGCCGACGGGAGCGTCACTCACCTCGACGGCCACCGTCTGCCCCGGCACCAGCGGCTGGCCCTTCTTCGCCTTGCGCCCGTCCACCCGCACCGAGTCGGCCTCGAAGAGCGCCTTGAGCCGGTTGCGCGACAACGAGAGCTTCTCGCCTATGAAGAGATCGAGCCGCTGCCCTTCGGCCTCGGCGGGCACCTTCAGCTCGTGACGCGTCGTTGCGCTCATGCGTGCAGCAGCGCCTCGTACACCTCTTCGGCGGTCTGGAAGCGATCGCCGGGCTCCTTGCGAATGAGCTTCATGGCCACGCGGGCGAGGGTGCGATCGACCTTCGGGTTCAAGGCGTTGAGCGGCGCGGGCTCGGTCTCGAGCACCTTCTGCCACAGCTCGTACGGCGTCTTGGCCTCGAAGGGCGGCCGGCCCGAGAGCAGCTCGTACAAGATGACGCCGAGCCCGTAGAGATCGGTGCGCGCGTCGAGGTGTTCTCCCAACACCTGCTCGGGCGCCATGTAGCGGAAGGTGCCCACCAGGCGGCCGTCGGCGGTGACGGCGCTGTCGTCGGCGAGGAACTTGGCGAGCCCGAAGTCCATCAGGCGCACGGTGCGGTCTTCGTCCACCATGATGTTGGTGGGCTTGAGGTCGCGGTGAATCAGCCCGTGGCCGTGAATGTACGCGAGCGCCTCGGTCAGCTGGAGCATCGCGTCTTTGAGGCGGCCGACCCGCTCGCCGCGGTTGAGGGCCACCAGCTCGATCTCGCTGGGCCGTGCGCCGAGGGACCGCTGCTCCCCGGGCGTCGGCACGTCGAAGGGCAGGGCGTTGAACCCCGAGTAGGAGGAGTTGGTGTCGGGCTCGTCGGCCAGCTGCGCGAACCGCCGCACCGAGTCAGGGCCTGACTCGTACGCGTCCTCGTCGCCGCTCTCTGACGCCGAGTACTCCTCGCTCGGCGCCTCTTCACCGAAGGTGGCCAGCGAGAACAGCCCCGAGGGATCTTCTTCGTTCTCGTCGGCGGCCTCGGCCTCGAGGCTCGAGTCCGGGTCCTTCTCGGAGTTCATCGCCTGCCGGTGCAGGGTGATCGCGCGCACCAGGCCGTGGTCGCTGGCGAGATCTTCGTCGGACAGCGCGAGGTAGTGCCGCAGGGTGAGCCCCTCGACGAGCTCCATCGCCAGGTACGGGTAGCCCTGGAAGACGCCGGTGTCGTAGACGCGCACGACGTTGGGGTGCGACAGGTTCTGGAGGGTCTCGAACTCGCGCGCGAGGCGCCGGGTGGCGCGGGGGTCGAGCGCGGGGCCGGTGGACAACAGCTTCAGCGCGGCGTCGTCACCGGTGCGTCGATCGACGGCGCGGTAGACGGTGCCTGCGCCGCCGCTCCCCAGCGTCTCGAGCACACGGTAGGGGCCGATCACCTTGGGGGGCATTGACGGCGCGCAGCCTAGGGAAGAACCCGGGGTTCGTCTAACCAAGTGACGTCGCTGATCAGCGGGGCAGGGCGACGGCCCGGCGCGCCCGCGTGACCGTTCACCCGCGAGGTGGCCGGTTGACCCACCGCAGGTGCTCTACCGCCAGAGGAGGCTTTGAGGCGCGGCCACATCTGACTACGGTGCGCGCCCCACGAGACGACATGGAAGCGATCGAAGAGCTCGAGCGGAAGGTCAAACAGGGCGCAGTGCCGAAGCACGTCGGCATCATCATGGACGGCAACGGCCGCTGGGCCGAGGCGCGCGGGCTCCCACGCCTCGAAGGGCACCGCGAGGGCTCCACCAGCGTGCGTGAGGTCACCCGCTCGGCGCGGCGCCTCGGGCTCCAGGCGCTCACGCTCTACGCCTTCTCGTCGCAGAACTGGTCGCGGCCGCCCGACGAGGTGGCCGGCTTGATGGAGCTGCTGCGCGACTACCTGCTCAAGGAGCGCGACGAGATCATGGACAACGGCGTCAAGCTCAACGCCATCGGCGAGCTCGAGAAGCTGCCGAAGTACGTGAAGGAGCCGCTCGACGCGCTCCGGGCCGAGAGCGCGAAGAACCAGGGGCTGGTGTTGACGCTCGCCCTCTCGTACGGAGGCCGCGAAGAGCTGCTGCACGCCATGCGGGCGCTGGCCGCGAGGGTGGCCACCGGCGCGATGGCGCTCGACGACATCACCGAAGAGGCGGTGACCGCGGCGCTGTGGACGAACGATCTGCCGCCGGTCGATCTGGTGATCCGCTCCAGCGGCGAGCACCGGCTCTCGAACTTCCTGGTGTGGCAGAGCTCGTACGCCGAGTTCCTCTTCAGCCCCATCGCGTGGCCCGACTTCCGGGCGAAAGAGTTCGCCGAGGCGCTGCTCCACTTTCAGACGCGTGAGCGTCGCTTCGGGCTCACCGGAGCGCAGCTGCGTCAGGCCGGGACGTGAACGCGTGACCGACAAGAACCGGAACCTGTTGTTGCGGGTGATCAGCGCCCTGGTGCTGCTGCCCGTCGTGCTCTACCTCTTGTACCGGGGCGGGTACCTCACCGCGGGCCTGCTCGGCTTCGCGGCCGCCGCGTGCGTGCGCGAGTACCTGCTGATCACCCTCAAGGAGCTCAACCCGCTGGGGTGGGGCACGGTGATCGCCGCGGGCCTGATGCCGGCGGTGGTGGTGTGGCGGCCGCACGACGCGACCGCGTTGATCTCGGCGGCGACCGGCGTGGTGCTCTTCGCAGGGTGGATCTGGCACCTGCTCAACGGCCCGCTCCAGGACGGCCCGCAGCGCACCGCGCAGGTGTTGACGGCCTTCATCTACGGCCACGGCGGCCTCACCGCGCTGATGGCCATTCGCAACCTCGACGAGGGCGGCTGGTGGGTGGTGGCGGCGCTCGTCATCACCTGGGGCAACGACACCGCGGCGTATTTCTTCGGCCGCTTCCTCGGGAAGCACAAGCTCTACCCCGAGGTCAGCCCGGGCAAGAGCTGGGAGGGCTTCTTCGGCGGCTTCGTCGGCGCCATCGGCTTTATGTTCCTGCAGCGGCAGTTCTTCGCGCCGTTCCTCACCGTCACCGACTGCATCTTCCTCGGGGTCTGCGGCAGCCTGCTGGGGCCCGCCGGCGATCTCTGCGAGTCGATGCTCAAGCGCGCGTACGGCGTGAAGGACTCGGGCAACATCATTCCCGGTCACGGCGGCATGCTCGATCGCATCGACGCGCTGATCTTCAACGCGCCCATGGTGCTGCTCTACGTGCAGTTCATGCGCCCCAACCTGGGGTGAGCCGTCACCCGGCCTCGAGCTGCCAGTGGATGCGGATCAGCCGTCGCGCGGGGCACTCCCTCAGCTCAACGATCGCGGCGCCCCCGGTCTTGTCGAGCCGCAGGGGGCGAACCTCGCCGGTGTGCAGATCGGTGCGTGACGCGAAGCACGTCGCCAGTGACGGGCCGAGACCGCGCACCTCGAGCCGCGCCAGCTGCGCGCCGCGCCGCACGATCAGCCCGACGGACTCGAAGGGCGAGAAGTGGTCGGCCCTGGCGCGCCGCGCCCGCTCAGCCACCGTCCTGAAGACGCCGCGCTCGAGCGCGTAGGACGACGGGACGCCGCGGGGAAATGCGAAGAGGCCGTGCCGTTCGTCGTAGCCGTCGCCGATCACCTGGGCCCTGGCGAGCGGATCGATCGGCTCCGAGACGGTGGCGTCGGGCCCGCCCACCACCAGGCGGGTGCAGGTGGCGGTCCAGTAGCCGCCCGGCGCCGACGTGAGCGCGTAGACGGCCTCGTCACGGTCGATCACCTTCTCATAGGGCGCTCGATGACGGCGACGGGTTCGCGGAACCCAGCGGCGCCCCTGTCGTTGCACGGCAGCGAGCGCCTGGCGCTGGGTCTGCGGCACGCTCTGGCTCGGAAGATCGGGCTTGAAGAAGCAGGTCGAGATGTCGAGGCGAACGCCGTCGTTGAAGGTGAGCACGTTGAAGGACGGCCAGAGGTACAGCCGCCTCGTTTGCGCCGCGGACTTGTCCGAGGCTGGCTCGTCGTCGGGCTCACGACCGGTCACGCTGAAGGGCTCGAGGAGACCGAGGCTCCCGGCCGAGGCGATCAACACGTCGCCGTCTCTGGGCGTCGTCGCGGCCATCAGCCGCGCGGTCGGGTAGTGCTTGTGCCCGTGGAGCACCACGACGGGCCGCTCGAGGGCCGCGAGCGCGCTGAGCCCCGTGCCTGCGCCGAGGGCCGTCATGAAGAGCTCTTCGCGATCTCCGAAGCTCACCGCGCGGGGCAGCACGGCGCCGACCAGCACGCGCTTGAGCAGGCCCTTCTTCCGGGTGTCGGTGACGCCGACGTCGGTGACGGGCGTGGGCACGAGGTGGTGGTGGGTGAGCACGAGGGTGGGGCGGTCGTTCTGGTGGATCGACACCGCGAGCAGATCTTCGACGCGAATGAGCCCTCCGGCCGAGATGAACCCCGCCACCGTGTGCGTGGAGTCGTAGGCCACCACGTTCATGCCCAGCACCTGCTCGAGCGAGCGAACGCAGGTCGCCAGCGGCTGATGCTCGTCGGCCGCCACCACCGTCGCCGCGCCTGCCGTCCATTCGGTGATGAGCCGCATGGCCCGATGCCTCCAGGGCGCCATCACGCCATCGGCGCGGCGGTCGTGGTTCCCCGGCAGCAGCACGATGGGCGCGCCAGCATGGCCGGCCGCGGCCAGCGCGGACGCGATGCGCCCGACGAAGCCGCGGACCAGGCGCTCGAGCTCGTCTGCTCTGGCCGTCGGGGTGTCGATGAGATCACCCGTCACCGCGACGGCGACTGGCCCGGTCGCCTCCGAGGCCACCTTGCTCAGCGCGCGCGAGAAGTTCTCCCACAGCAAGGGGCGATCGTCGGCGCCGAGGTGAACGTCAGAGAGGTGAAGGAGGGTGGCGGAGCTCACGGGCGGCGGACTCTATGCGCCGCGCCGTGGTGCTCCAGAAGTGCTACGTGAGGGCGTCGGGAGAGGTGCACATGGCGTCACGAACAGCGGCGCGCGGAGCGACTGCGAAGGCGAAGAAGAAGGCGTCGAAGCCGAGCCCGGCATCCAGCGCGGCCGATTGGCGCGACGAGCTCCTGGGCCGCATGCGGGCGCTGATCTTCGAGGCGTGCCCCGAGATGATTGAAGAGCGCAAGTGGCGCAAGCCGTCGAACGGCATGGTGGGGGTGCCCGTCTGGTCGCGCGACGGCATCGTCTGCACCGGCGAGCGCTACACGAAGGCCGTGAAGCTCACCTTCGCGCGCGGCGCGAGCCTGGCTGACCCGGCGCGGCTCTTCAACGCGAGCCTCGAGGGCAACACCCGCCGGGCCATCGATCTCTCCGAGGGGGCGAAGATCGACGCCGGCGCCTTCAAGGCGCTCGTGAAGGCCGCCGTGGCGCTGAACGCCGCGAAGCAGCGGCCCACCCGCGCCCGCCCCTGACGGGCGGGATGCGCGGGTGCCCATCGTTGGTTAACGTCACCCGCACATGTCCGGCCCCCAACAAGCCATCGTCTTCATCGTCTTCCTCGGCGTCCTGGTGACGGTGCACGAGCTCGGGCACTTCCTGGCGGCGAAGTGGGCGGGCGTGAAGGTGGTGAAGTTCTCGGTGGGCTTCGGCCCGCGCATCTTCGGCTTCAAGCGCGGCGAGACCGAGTACCAGGTCGCGTGGGTGCCGCTGGGCGGGTACGTGAAGATGCACGGCGACTACCCCGGCGAAGAGCACGACCTCGACGACCCCGATCGCCACCGCGGCCTCTACGCCGCGCCCTGGTGGAAGCGCGCGGTGATCATGTCGGCGGGCCCTGCCTTCAACCTCATCTTCCCGGTGTTCGCGTACTTCTTCGCGATGCTCGGCGACGTCACCTACCTCACGCCCCGCGTCGGCAGCGTCGCGCCCGACATGCCGGCGGCCCTCGCGGGCATCAAGGCGGGCGACCTCATCACCCGCGTCAACGGGGTGGAGATCGTCCGCTTCGAGGAGATCTCCGAGGCGATCGCCGGCGCGACCCAGGCCATCCCCGTCACCGTCAAGCGCGGCGAGCAGGAGCTCACCTTCCAGCTCGACCCGGTGCTGACCATCGACGAGTCGAGCCCCGTCGAGACCACCCGCCGCGGCATGCTGGGCATCAGCGCGCAGGCCTCGGCCCCGGTGGTGGGCGTGCCGGCGGGCTCGGTCGCGGAGCAGGCGGGGCTGCAGACCTTCGACCGCATCGTCAGCGTCAACGCCCAGCCCGTCGCCGACGAGGTGCAGCTGATTCAGGTGCTCGAGAAGCTCTCGGGCGCGCTGAGCCTCGAGGTCATTCGACTCGAGACCCGCTTCGTGGGTGGCACGCCCTTCACCACGCCCAGGACGCTGACGGTGACGGTGGAGAAGCAAGCGGGCGAGGGCTTCGCGGCGCTCGGCGCCGAAGGCAGCGACCTCTACGTCGGCGGCGTGGTGCCCGGCAGCGCGGCCGACAAGGCGGGCCTCAAGCGCGGCGACCGCTTCGTGGCCATCAACGACGCGGTGGTGAAGTCGTACTTCCTCTACAACATCAAGCTGAAGGCCCAGGAGGCGCGCGCCTTCAAGCTCACCTGGCAGAGCGGCGGCGAGCTGAAGTCGGCCCAGGTGCAGCGCACGCTCGAGACCTCGTACGACGAGCTCAAGAACGAGCGCAGAGCGCTGGTGTTCGGCACCATGCCGTTCTTCTCGCTCGTCGCCGACCCCACGCCGGCCGAGACGAAGACCGTCTACGTGGGGCCCCAGCAGGCGCTGGTGATGGCGGTGAAAGAGGTGCCCAAGGCGGTGCGCATGATCGGCCTGGTGCTGGTGAAGCTCTTCACCGGCGGCGTGCCCCTCGACGCGGTGGGCGGCCCCATCGCCGTCTTCCAGGTCGCCACCAAGAGCGCCGAGGCCGGCCTCGACACCTACCTGATGAACATGGCCCTGGTGTCGGTGAACCTGGGGCTGGTGAACCTGCTGCCCATTCCCATCTTCGACGGCTTCGCGCTGCTGGCCGCCCTGTGGGAGGGCATTCGCCGCCGCCCCATTCCGCTGCGGGTGCGGGAGTACGCCAACATGTTCGGGCTGGTCGTCATCGCCATGCTGCTGGTGTTGGTGTTCAAGAACGACATCACCAAGCTCTTCCGGTAGAGCCGTCGCTCGATGTGGCTGGCCCTCGACTCCTCCTGCTTGACGCTGTCGCTCGCGCTCGTTCGCCCCACGGGCGAGCTGGTGGAGCACGTGCTGGTGCCGCCGCCCACCAAGCAGAGTGACGCGCTCCCCGGCGTCATCGAGGCGCTGCTCTCGAAGCACGGCCTCACCATGAAAGAGGTCACCGGCCTCGTCAGCGGCCTGGGGCCCGGCTCCTTCACCGGCCTGCGCATCGGGCTCTCGTGCCTCAAGGGCCTGTCGTACGCGCTCCGGGTTCCGCTGGTGGGCGTGTCGTCGTTGCAGGCGCTCGCCCTCGACGGGCCCGACGAGACCGAGCTGCTGTGCGTCTCGGTGGTGAAGAAGAACGAGCTGTACCTGGGGCGCTACCGACGCGGTGGAGACGTGGTGACGGCGCTCGAGCCCGAGACGTCGTTGACGCTCGAGGCCTTCGCGACGCGGCTCCTCGCCACCCCCGACGCGCGCGCCTGCGGGCCCGCGATTCCCGACTACCGGGCGGCGCTCGAGGCCCTGGGCGTTCCACCCGCGCAGCTGCTCGCCCACCCGCACGTGCCTTCTGCCGTCGCGCTCGCGCGGCTGTGCACCATGCCCGCGGCGTACGACGCGCAGGCCACCTTCTCGCTCGAGCCGCACTACCTGCGCGGCAGCGGCGCCGAAGAGAACCCGAAGTTTCCTCCCCTGCCGGGCGTCGAGTCGAAGGCCCGCCTGCTGAACCCGAAAGAGCCCTGACCATGTCCGAGCCCATCATCGCCGTCGTCGGAGCCTCAGGCGTCGTGGGGCGCCAGGTCGTTCAAGGGCTCTTGATGCGAGATCACCCGGCCGATCACGTGCGCGCCTTCGCCAGCGAGCGCGGGGCCGGAGAGGAGCTCGACTTCGGCGACGACTCCATCGTCATCGAGAAGTACGGCGACGACTCGCTGCGCGGCGCGAACGTGGTGATCGTCGCGGCCCCACCCGAGGTGGCCCGGCCCGTCGCCGAGCGCGCCCAGGCGCTGGGGCTGTGGGTCGTCGATCTCTCGGGCTCCTTCCGCGTCGACGACAAGGTGCCGCTGGTGGTGCCCGGCGTGAACGACGGGGTGCTCGATCGCCCCTTCCCTGGCCGCATCGTCTCGCTCGCCCACGCCTCGACCCAGGCCTTCACCCGGGCGCTGGAGCCGCTGCGCGCGGCCTTCGGCCTGCTGTTCGCCGACGCCACCGTGCTGTGCGGCTCGGCGGTCTACGGCAGCCCTGGCGTCGCGCAGCTGTCGAAGCAGACGGCCGAGCTGATGAACGCGAAGGACCCCGACCTCGAGGTGTTTCCGCACCGGCTCGGCTTCAACGTGATCCCCTCGGTCGGGGCCATCGAGGGCGGCCTGTCGCAGCAGGAGCGCGCGCTCCTCATCGAGACGGCCCGCGTGTGGGGCGGCGAGAAGATGCCCGCCGTCACCACCACCTCGGTGCTGGTGCCGACCTACCACGGCTTCACCCTCGTGCTCTCGGCGCACCTGGCGCGGCGGGCCGACGCCGACGGGGTGCGCGCGGTGCTCAAGGCCGACTCGGGCCTCAAGCTGCTCTATGAGCCGGCCGAGAACATCTACCCCATGCCCATGCTCGCCACCGACGACGCCACCGTGCACGTCGGCCGCGTCCGGGTGCTGGGTGAGCGGGTTCAGCTGGTCGCCGCCATCGACAACGCCTTCCGCACCGCCGACGCCGCCCTCGACATCGCCTTCGAGCTCGCCGATCGCGACTGACATTTTGTCACTTCACCGCCCACGTCGAGGCCGGCATCTGGCTGGAACGATTGGGAAAGCGGGCGCTGGCGGGGTGGCAGACGGGTTGCTACGACACCCTTCGCTCATGCGTTCCCTCGCGCTCCTCCTGGTGGCCTCGTCTGCGTTCGCGCAGACCACCGCCACCACCACCGTCACCTTCGGCATTCGCGAGACGCCCACCGCGACGAGCGACCAGCTGGTCATCGGCGCGTCGTCGTGCGGCACCAGCCGCATCGTGTACTGGCTGTGGAACCAGCTGGGCACCCAGCCCTGCAACAACATGCGCATCTGGGCCACATCGGGCTCGTGCGGCAACGAGCCCGCGGCCGCCGACTTCGAGTACGCCGCGGTGAACCCGCTGATCATCACCTCGACGCGCGCGGGCTCCTTCACGGTGAACATCGACGAGCTGCCGGGGTTCAAGGAGGGCACCACCACCCCGTGCGGCGGCGCCTCGACGCTGACGCTGGAGCACAAGATCTGCGCCGCGGTGCCGGCCTCGCTGCAGTGCTTCGGCCTGCAGACCCCGCAGACCGTCACCGCCAGCGCGCTGCGCGTCATCTACGACGCCCAACCGCCCAACGCGCCGATCATCAGCGAGGTGCTGGCCCAGGACAAGGCGCTCAAGGTGGCGTTCTCGGTGTCCTCCGACACCGCGCAGGTGGTGCCCTTCGTTCGCCCCCAGGGCGCGACCGACTTCTCTCAGCGGTCCACCGTCAGCCTGGGCGCCGGCCGCGAGCTGGTGATCGACGGGCTGCTCAACGGCACCACCTACGACGTGAAGCTGCGCGCCATCGACGGGGCGGGCAACGAGAGCGCCGACAGTGAGCTCGACTCGGGCACGCCCCGCCGCACCGTCGGCTTCTGGGGCACCTACCGAGCGGCTGGGGGCACCGACACCGGTGGCTGCTCGACAGGGGCGGGCCTCGCGCCGCTGCTCGCCCTGAGCTGGTTCTTCAGGAGACGTTCCCGATGATGTTCGCTGCCTTGAGTCTCGCGTTGCTCTCTCAGATGCCGGGCGTGGTGAACACCTCGGGCAAGGCCGGCGAGAGCCCCCGCACCTTCATCCTCGAGCTGAAGCTCGGGCCCTACACGCCGCTCATCGACAGCGCCGCCTTCCCCAACCTGGGGCCCGACGACCAGCGCCCCTACGCGCGCGTCTTCGGCGGCACGCCGATGCTGATGGGTGAGATCGGCCTCGAGTACATGATCTGGCAGAAGTTCGGCACCATCTCGGCCGGCGTGTCGGTGGCGTACGCCGAGAAGTTCGGCAAGGCCGTCGACGCCGAGTCGGGCGAGAAGGCCGCCCAGTCGACGGGCCTGCGCATCCTCACCATTCGGCCCGGCGTCTCGTACCGCTTCGACGTGCTCGCGCTGAAGCACCGCATTCCCCTGGTGCCGTACGTGAAGGGGCATTTCGTCACCATGCCGTGGTGGGTCGTCAACGGCGGAACCCTGGAGTACGCCGACGGGCTGCCGGGGCAGGGCACGGCCTTCGGCCTGGCGGGCACCGTCGGCTTGTCGCTGATGATCGACATCCTCGATGAGCGGCTCGCGCGCGACTTCGACTCGAGCGTGGGCGTCAACCACACGTACATCTTCGGCGAGTTCAACTTCCAGGAGATGTTCCGCTCCAGCACCGTGCCGCTGCTGCTCTCGAGCCGGCACTGGCTGTTCGGCCTCGCGTTCGATCTCTGACAGACTGCGCCCCACGCGTGCGCGGCTTCGTCGTCCTGGTCGTCTGGTGTCTGTGCGCGTCCGCGTGCGCGCGCGCGGTGCGTGAAGAGCGGCGCGAGCAGCCCATCGACACCGGGCACGCCGTCTCGTTCTCGGCCGAGGGCCCCCGCCGCTGGGACTTCGGCGACGGCACCAACGCCGAAGGGCAGGTCGTCGAGCACGCCTTCGCGAAGGCCGGGCGGTACGAGGTGCGGGCGCTCGACGGCGAAAGGGTCAGCGATCGCGTCTCGGTGCTGGTGCAGCCGCGAGACGTGTTCCGCGCGGTCGCGCCCGACGCCGAGGCGGTGCTCGTGTTCCGCACCCTCGACGACGTCGCGCCCGCCATCGACTTCGTCGAGCGGGTGGGCTCGGGGGCCTCGGCGCAGCAGCTGCTCGAGCGGTCGCCGCTGCTCCACTTCATCCTCGAGCCGGGCGCTGCGGCGGCGGCGCTCGATCGCGCGGAAGGGGCGGGCGTCTACCTGCCCAGCGCGGCCCCGGCGCTGGTGAGCTTCGTGGGCGTCAGCGATGGGCCCGCGGCCGCGCGGGCGGTGGGCGAGCGCATGCTGGAGCGTGGCTGGCGCGCCGGCGCGGGCGCCGCGGGGCACAGCTTCGTCGCGGGTCAGCTGAACGCCCGGCTGTTCGTCGATCGCGGCACGCTCTTCCTCATCACCGCGCCCGAGGTCGCCGCCGTCGAGCAGGCCGCGCGCCACGTCATCGAGGCGCCCTCGCGCGGGCTCGAGGCGGACCCGACGATGGCCGCGGCGCTCGCGGAGCTGGCGAGCGGGGGCGTCGCCCTCTTGGTCAGGCGCGAGCTGTCGGCGCGCCTGCCGGGCGCGGTGAAGCCTGCCGCGTGGAGCCTGGCCCTCGCGGCGCTCAAGTTCGGCGAAGACGACGCGCGCCTGGTGGGCCGCATCGTCGCCGGCCACCCGCTGTGGCCCTCGCCGCCGCCGTCTCGTCCGGCCCGGCTGCTCGCGCACGCGCCCGAGGGGCTCACCGCGGCGCTCTCGCTCGACGTGCCCGTGGCCGAGGTGCTCCAGGCGCTGGGCCTTTCGCGCCCCGAAGACACCGAAGACGACGAGCTGCGCGCCGCCCTCTCGGTGCTCAGCCGCCGGCTCGATCTCACCATCTCGTTCGACGTCGAGGCGTTCCTCCGGGCCACCGTCCGCACCGGCCGGCCGGCGCCCCGCTTCACGGTGCTCGCCGAGGCGCTGGTGCCCGACCGCCTGGCGGTGCGCGCCGTGCTGGAGCGCGCGCTGGCCCGGCGCCGCGGCCCGCTCGACGCGGTGACCGAGGGCGGCGTCACGGTGTGGCGCACCCAGCTGGAGGACCAGCCGCTCGAGCTCGCCCTGGGCCCCGACACGCTCTTCGCCCGCTGGGGCCGGCCGCTGGTCGAGACCACGCCGATCGATCTGGTGGCGCAGCTGTCACGTCGCGCCGAGGGCGCCTGCGGCCCGGGCCACCTCACCGCCCTGCTCGACGTCGGGCAGCTCGGCCGCGATCTGCGGGAGCCGCGCATGGTGCCGGGCGTCGACCCCCGCAGGGTGCTCACCACCCAGGCGCTCACCTCGACCTTCCTCGCGCAGGTCACCGCCCTCGACGAGGTGTTCTTCGATCTCGCCCCGAGCCCGGCTGGGGCCACCGTCTTCATCGAGGTGAAGCTGTCGAAGCGCCCGGGCCGGGAGTAGACCGACCGGGCCATGCCCCTCACCGTCACCGTTCGGTACTTCGCCGCCGCCCGCGAGAAGGCGCAGAAGACGCAGGAGCGCGTCACGCTGCCCGAGGGCGCCACCGTCGCCACGCTGCTGGCCCAGCTCTTCGCGTCGTCGCCTGCGCTCAAGGGCCTCGAGAAGCACCTGCGCGTCGCCGTCGACCAGGAGTTCGCGCCGCCCGAGACGCCCCTCACCGACGGCGTCGAGGTCGCGCTCATCCCGCCCGTCGCCGGAGGGGCCCCCGGCTGCTTTCAGGTCGTCGATCGCCCGCTCTCGGTCAACGAGGTCATCGAGGCCGTCAGCGGGCCCACCCAGGGCGGCCTGGTCTCGTTCTCGGGCGCGGTGCGCCGCGTCTCGAAGGGCAAAGAGGTGGCCCACCTCGAGTACGAGGCCTTTCCACCGATGGCCGAGAAGCAGATGGCCGTCATCGCCGCCGAGGCCCAGGCGCGGTGGCCCGGGGTGCAGCTGGCCATCGTGCACCGGGTGGGGCTGCTCCAGCCCGGAGAGCTGGCCGTCGTCATCGCCGCCTCGGCGCCCCACCGCAAAGAGGCCTTCCTGGCCTGCGAGCACGCCATCGACCGCCTCAAGCAGGACGTGCCCATCTGGAAGAAGGAAACCACCACCGACGGCGCGGTCTGGGTAGGCCTCGGCCCCTGAAGTCTGCTACGCCTAAAGCCTCTTTTCGGGCCGACGTTTGTCCATACGAGGAAACGATTCATGCGAGTTGAAATGCGGATGGCGCTGCTCGGCGCCCTTGTGGGGTTCATCACGGCGCTGACGCCGGCCTGCACCAAGCCCTGTAACGCCGACACCTGCGCGACGGGCTGCTGCGACACCATGGGCAAGTGCCAGGGGGGCGACTCCCTCACGGCCTGCGGCAAGGGCGGCGCCATGTGCGGCGCGTGCCCCGAGGGCCAGGTCTGCACCGACAACGCCTGCGTGACGCCGATGATGATGGTGGTCGACGCCGGCCCGCCGCCCTGCAAGGTGGAGCGCGACTGCCTCAACGATCCGCGCGGCCCCATCTGTGAGGCCGACGGCGGCGCCTGCATTCCCAAGTGCGCCACCGACATCGAGTGCGCCCGCTACAAGAACGGGTCGATCTGCGACTTCACCACCGGGAAGTGCGGCCCCGCGCTCATCGGCACCCGCCTGGGCCAGGGCTGCGGCAACCCGCAGAATCCGACGGGGGCAGACGCCGAGTGCCAGGAGGGCTTCGACTCCGACGACCCCTGCTTCAGCGGCGGCCCCGGCTGCATCTGCCACAAGGGCGACGCGCCCGCGGCCACCAACGCGCTGGGCACCTGTCGTCGGCGCCTGCAGGCCTGTGAGAAGTGCACCACCGACGACCAGTGCGGCAACGACGGCATCATCTTCGGGCCGCCGGGCGGCATCGGCGTGGGCAAGTGCTCCGCCTTCATGGGCGACGTCTCGGGCGACAAGTTCTGCCGCTACCAGAAGGTCGGCCAGTGCCCCTGCGGCACCATCGACGACGGCACCGGCTTCTGCGCGCCGCAGTCCAACAGCTGCACCCAGGTCGGCTGCAACGAAGACAAGAACTGCCCCTCGGGCTCGGTCTGCACCGTCAACCAACCCGACGCCGGCGCGGGCTCGTGCGGCGGCATCTGCGTGCCCCGCTGCCGCTGGGACTTCATCCAGAAGGAGCTGGTCGCCCCCGGCTGCCGCCCTGGCGAGGTGTGCTGGGTCGACTCGAAGAACCTCGACCCCAACTCCATCTTCTACGGCTCGGGCCGCTGCAAGCCGCCCTGCAACGACGACAACGACTGCCGCGGCGCCTCGAACCCCTTCGGCGGCATGAACCTCACCTGCCGCGCCGAGAAGGACCGCTCGGGCGGCGACACCGCCAAGCGCTGCCGCGCCAACGGCGCCTGCATGGACAACGCGGAGTGCCCCGAGAAGGCCAACCCCGACGATCCGTACCTCGGGTACTGCGACCGCGCGGCCTTCACCTGCGAAGACAACACCTGCCGCACGGGCGACGACCCGGTCTCGGGCCAGCCGTACCGTGACTGCCGCTCGCCGTTCGCGTGCGCGCTCGAGGCGGGCAACCGCGTCTGTAAGAAGCAGACCTGCGTGGAGCAGGGCGGCGCCGGCAACGCCTGCAGCACCGGCGAGTACTGCTGCGGCGAAGACAAGAACGGCGACGGCAACGCCGACCCGTGCCCCCCGCTGTCGGAGCAGAACGACGTCGGCTGCTACCGCGCGCCCGAGCCGCCGTTCTGCTCGACCTGCATGAGCGACCAGGACTGCAACAACAAGCCGCTGCCCGCGTGGCTCACCGGCGCGAACGCCTGCGCCAACGGCAGCCTCTCGCCCAGCTGCAGCCCGCTGCCGATGAAGTGCATCGTCGGCCTGCAGACGATGAACGGCCAGCTCCAGGTCTGCGCGCCCGCCACGGTGAACGACCGCTCGGCGGTCTCGGCCAGCACCACCCGCACCAAGGCGGACCGCGGCTGTCCGGTGAACTACGACGAGCAGCCGATTCGCATCAACCGCAACGGCATGGGGGCCGACAGCTGCGCGGTGGACTCCGACTGCCAGGTGGGCGCGCCGATGGGCCGCTGCGGCCCCGACCCGATGCGCCGCCTGCCCGACGGTGGCCCCATCAAGGCGTGCTTGTGCCCCGCGGGTTCGCTCAAGACGAACTGCCCGAATGACTTCGACGCGGGCATCGAGTCGGAGTGCCTCGACGGCGTGTCGGGCGGCCCCAGCGTCTGCATCGAGTCGTACGTGTGCGTCTTCCCCGGCACCCGGTACGTCGAGCCGCGTGATGGCGGCTTCGGCTGCGGGCTGCCGGCCCCGTAAGGCGCGTCGCGCGGGCTGAACCCTCGAAGCCGCCGTGGAGCCCTCGCGCTCCCGGCGGCTTTGTCGTGGTGTGCGAGCGCGGGCTCAGCGCTGCCAGCGGCGGGAGGACGCGACGGCCGCGCGGTAGCCCTCGAGCTCGGCCGCGGTGCGCTCCGCCGTCCACCCGCGGCGGCTGGCCATGCGCGCGGCGACCGCAGGCGCGATGCCCAGGCCTTGATCCTTCGCGCGCAGCACCAGGGTGAGGCGGCGCGACAGCACGTCGTCGAGCGTCTCGGCCAGCTCGTGGTCCAAGGCCTCGTCCACCTGGCCCATCATCCACGGGAGCTCGTCGTCGAGCCTCGCGGCCGTGTCGGGGGCCTGGTGGCAGCGCGCGAGCACCTGCTTCGCGCGGCCGCCGTACATCTCGACGAAGGCGCGGGCGGTGGCGGCGTCGACGCTGGGGCCCTCGAGGCTGCGGGTGAAGGCGTGGAGCGCCTCGTCCGACTCCATGAAGCCCGCCGCGCCCGGGAGCGGCCGATCGTCGGTCGTCGAGGCCTGCTTGAGGCCCAGCTGCGCGACGACCCGATCGACGACCTCGGCCGCCATGGTGCGGTAGGTCGTCAGCTTGCCGCCGGCGATGGTGATGAAGCCGGGCCGCTCGACGATGACGTGCTCACGAGACACCTGCGAGGCGCCGGCGCCGGCGTCGGGCGGCTTGAGGAGCGGCCGCAGCCCCGACCAGGTGCTGATGACGTCGGCGGTCGTGAGCTTCGCGTCGGGGTAGTAGTGGTTGCCCGCCTCGAGCAGGTAGGCCACGTCGTCGGCCGTCGGCTCGACGGTGTCGGGCTTGCCGTCGAAGAAGGTGTCGGTGGTGCCGATGGCGGTGCGCCCCAGCCCCCAGGGAATGGTGAACATCACCCGCTTGTCCTTCGGGTGCGTCATCACCAGCGCGTTGTTCACCGGCAGCCGCTTCGCGTCGACCACCAGGTGAATGCCCTTGGTGGGCTTGAGCAGCGGCGGCTCACCGGCCAGGGCGCGCACCTCGTCGCTCCACGGGCCGGTGGCGTTCACCACCAGCTTCGCGCGCACGTCGAACGAGGCTCGAGACAGCTCGTCGGTCACCGTCACGCCTGAGATGGTGTCGCCCTCGGTGACGAGCCTGCCCGCGCGCGCGTGGTTCAACAGCACCGCGCCGCTGGCGCTGGCGTCGAGCGCGTTCTCGAGCGTCAGCCGCGCGTCGTCGGTCATCGCGTCGTAGTAGAGCACCCCGCCCGACAGCCCCTCGCTGCGCAGCGCCGGCTCGAGCTCGAGCGTCTTCTGGGTGCGGTAGGTGCGGTGGTTCTTGTACCCGCCGAAGAAGCACAGGGCCTCGTACAGCCACAGCCCGAGATCGAGCGTCACCAGCCACCGGCGGTCGCCCCGGTAGCGGGCCACCAGGAAGGGCAGCGGCCGCACCAGGTGCCGCGCCAGCCGCATGAGGCGGTTGCGCTCGTTGACCGACTCGAACACCAGCTTCAGCTCACCCTGCTCGAGGTAGCGAAGGCCGCCGTGGATCAGCTTGGTGGACTTCGACGAGGTGCCCGAGGCGAAGTCGTCTTTCTCCACCAGCGCCACCTTGAGGCCGCGCAGCACCGCGTCGCGCGCGATGCCGGCCCCGGTGATGCCGCCTCCGATGACGAGGAGATCGAAGGGCTCGTTGGCGAGGGTCTTGAGCGTGCGAGCGCGAGCAGAGTCGACGACGGCGGTCACCCTCCGTATCTACGACGCGTCGCGGCAAACGCCACCAAATCTTCCAGGCCCCGCCTCAGATCTTCCGGCGCTTTCCGGTGCGTTTGTACGCGAGGTAGTCGGCGACGATGGTGCCGTGGTCGAAGACGAGCTCCCTGGGCAGGGCGTCGAGGGCGAAGGCCCTCGCCTCGGCGGCGTCGTCGGTGCCCACCGGCTCGCCCTGGGCCCAGCCGATGTAGACGGTCGAGATGGTGTGCTTGCGGGGGTCGCGCGACGGGTCGGAGTAGGTGAAGAACTGCTCCGAGAGGTCCACCTCGAGGCCGGTCTCTTCGCGCACCTCCCGAATACAGGCGGCGTGCAGCGGCTCGCCCTCGTCGACGAAGCCGCCCGGCAGGGCCCAGCCGATGGGCTCGTTCTTGCGCTTGATGAGCACGATGCGGTCGCCGGTCAGCTCGACGATGCAGTCCACCGTCGGCGTGGGGTTCTTGTAGGTCGCCATGAGGCGCGCAGGTTACTCCGGCGAGGGGAGCCGTCAGCCAGAAGAGCGGGGCGAGGGCGAGCTGGGGTCCTTCGAGCGCTGCCACTGGGCCCAGGCGGCGCTCGCCTCGTCGAGGAGCCGCTCCACGCGCTCCACCTCGGCGTCGCTCAGCACCGGCGTCAGGGCGGGCATGATGGTGGCGAAGAGCGGGTGGCTCGACTCGCCGCTCTGCACCGACAGCAGCGTGGGGTAGAGGTTGGCGGGCGTGGTGACGACGGCGGCCTCGAGGTCGCCCTCGAAGATCGACAGCAGGCGCCCCAGCACGTTCACCGCGAAGAGCCCGTTCTCGTCGTCGATGACCCGGGCCTCGCGCAGCAGCAGCAGCGCGTCGACGCGATCGAAGGTGAGCGCGCAGTTGACGTCGTCGGCGAGCAGCGTCACCTCACGGCTCGAGGTCTTCACCGCGCACCCCAGCCGAGCGGCCAGGGCGTCGAGCTGCGCCAGCGGCACCTCGAGGTGGGCCGAGACGTCGGTGAGGGTGAGCTTGAGCGTCGCCACCTCGAAGACGTAACGGCCTCGACCGGCGCGCGCTACAGCTCGAGCTTCTTCTCGGCGAAGGTGGTGCCGTCGTGCCGCATCATGATGCTCTTGCCCTCGGCCCTGGTGATGATGCCGACGGGGCGGCGCCAGATGCTCTGCAGGTTCTTGAGCGTCTCTCTGGCGTAGCCGGGGTCGAGGTCGACGCCGTCGTGCTTGTGCGAGAGCACCAGCTCGCCCTTGTTCTCGTAGTTGGCGTCGACGACGTCGATGACGGGCTGGCCGAAGTTGGTGAGCGACTGGAGCAGCTTGTCCTTCACCTTCTTGAACTCACGGGTTGCGATCTCCCAGGTGTTCTTCTTGTCGTTGAAGTTGAAGGTGAAGAGCTTCTGCTCGATCGCGAACTCGGGCGTGAGGAACTCGTCGATGAAGGTGACGTCGTTGTAGTGCTTGCGCACCTCGAAGATCTTCTCGCGGCCCGCGCCGAGCTGCTTGTCCCACGAGCGGCGCACGCGCAGGTCGTCGCACTCGTCCCAGTCCTTGCCGAAGCGGCCCCTGTTCCACCGATCTTCGATGTCGCGGTACAGCTCGATGCCCACCTTGTACGGGTTCAGCTTGCCCTGCTGCATCGCCATGGTGCCGGCGTGGTGGTCGGCGTAGTCCACGATCTCGTGATCGCGCAGGGCCCGCGTCGTCATGATGGTGGAGTGCCAGTAGCTGGCCCAGCCCTCGTTCATGATCTTCGTCTGGGCCTGGGGCGCGAAGTAGTAGGCCTCTTCACGCACCAGCGAGAGGATCTCGCGCTCCCAGTCTTCGAGCGGGGCCTCGTCGAGGAGGAAGGCCAGCACGTCGCGCTGCGGTCGCTCGGGGAACTTCTTCGACTGCTTCTTCTCCTCCTCGAGCTTCTTGCGCTCCTTCTCGATGAACTCGGTCGGGTTCACGTACGGCCGCATGTAGTCCTTGGCGACCTTGAAGCCCTCGGCCCGCACGTTCTGCTGCTGCTCGGCCACCCGCGGGTCGGGGTTGCGCTTGATGTGCGGCGCGTGCTGGTCGATCAGGTTCTCGAGCGAGAGGGCGACGTCGATGAACTCCTCGACCTTCTCGACACCCAGCTTGTCGATCCACCGGCGCACGCGCGTCGCGTGGTTCGCCATCTCGTCCACCATCTTCCGGTTGGTGAACTTGAAGGTGAAGTTGTTCTTGAAGAAGTCGTTGTGGCCGTAGACGTGGGCCATCACCAGCTTCTGATCGACCTCGGCGTTGGCCTCGAGCAGGTACGCGAAGCAGGGGTCGTTGTTGATGACGAGCTCGTAGATCTTCGAGAGCCCGTACTCCGACGACTTCGAGAGCTGCTCGTAGTCCATGCCCCAGCGCCAGTGGGGGTAGCGGGTGGGGAAGCCGCCGTAGGCGGCCACCATGTTCAGCTCTTCGGTGGTGAGCACCTCGAAGACCTGCTCGAAGAAGTCGAGGCCGAAGGAGCGCGCGTAGCCCTCGATCTCGTTCTTGAGATCCATCAGGCGCGGCGTGAGTGACTTGGGCATGGCGTCAGCGACCCTTCCCGAGGAAGTCTTTGATGGAGCCGTAGATGGCGTCTTTGTCGGCCACCTCGCTCAAGGCGACCTTCGCGTGATCGCCCAGGTGCTCGCGCAGGTCCTTGATGAACTGGCCCGAGCCGTAGGGTGACTCGACCTGCCCGTACGCGAACTGGTTCACGTCGGGGAGGATGTCGCCCTTGAGCAGCTCGATGCAGGAGCGGGTGTCGTCGGCCGACCAGTTGTCGCCGTCAGAGAAGTGGAACGGGTAGATGTTCCAGCTCGCCGCCGGGTAGTCGGCCTTGATGATGTCGCGGCACAGCTTGTAGGCGCTCGAGATCATCGTGCCGCCCGACTCCCGCGTGTGGAAGAACGTCTCGCGATCGACCTCGCGCGCCACCGCGTCGTGAATGATGAAGCGCGTCTCGAGGCCTTTGTATTGATTGCGCAGCCACGTATCGAGCCAGAAGCTCTCGATGCGCACGATCTCCTTCTGCTCGTCACCCATCGAGCCCGACACGTCCATCATGTAGATGATGACGGCGTTGGTCTGCGGCAGGCTCTCCATGCGGTAGGTGCGGTACCGCTGGTCCTGCTTGCGGGGCACGATGACCGGGTTGTTCGGGTCGTAGGTGCCGGTGGCGATCTGCCGCTTGAGCGCCTCTTTGAAGGTGCGCTTGAAGTGCCGCAGCGACTGCGGCCCTACGGTGTTGATGCCGGTGTACTTGATGCGGCTGGTGACGATCTTGTCGTTGCCCTTGTTCTCGATGTTGGGCAGCTGCAGCTCTTCGCTCAAGATCTGCGCGAGCTCCTCGAGGCTGACGTCCACCTCGAGCACGTGCTGGCCTTCGCCTTCACCCGCCTTGCCGCTGCCGTCGCCGGGCTGCGGCTGACCCTGGCCGATGGCATCGCCAGGGTCGCCGTCGCCTTGACCCACGCCGCCCTGTCGCGAGCCGTGCTTGAAGCGGGGCACGTCGATGAACGGCACGGGAATGGAGATGAACTCCTTGCCCTTCTTGCCGAGCATCTCGCCCTGCTGCACGTACTTGCGCAGGTTCTGTTTGATCTTCCCGCGGACGATCGCCTTGAAGCGCGTGTGGTCCTGGTCGATGCGCAGCCCCACGTGTCACTCCTTGGCGTCACCGCGCGCGAAGATGCTGGCCACGAAGTTCAACACGTCGGTCGCGCTCTCTTCGTCGTACCCGAAGTTCTTGATGAGGCGTGACTTCACGATGTCGATCTTCTCTTGCGTCTCGCGATCGACCACCGAGCTGACCAGCGTCTTGAGCTTGATCGAGTCCTTCTGGTCCTCGAACAGCTTGAGCTCGAGCGCCTTCTGCAGCCGCTCGTTGGTGCGCCAGTTGAACGTCTTGCCCTCGATGGCGAGCGCGCCGATGTAGTTCATGATCTCGCGCCGGAAGTCGTCCTTGCGGCTGTCGGGGATGTCGATCTTCTCTTCGATCGACCGCATCAGCCGCTCATCTGGCTCTTCGTAGAGGCCCGTGTACTTGTTCTTGATCTTCTCTTTCTGCGTATAGGCCTTCACGTTGTCGATGAAGTTGGAGCACAGCTTGGCGATGGCCTCTTCGTCGGCCGAGATCGCGCGCTGCACCTCGTTCTTCACGATGTCTTCGTATTCCTGCTTCACCACGTTCAGGAGCTCGCGGTACCGCTTGCGGGTCTCTTCGTTCGAGATGAGCGAGTGCGCCTTCAGGCCCGCCTCGAGCTCGTTGAGCACCATGAAGGGGTTGATCGACAGCTCCGACTTGTCGCTCACCAGGGCGTTCGAGATCTTGTCCTGCACGAAGCGGGGGCTGATGCCCTCGAGGCCTTCACGCGTGGACTCCTTGCGCAGCTCTTTGATGTTGTCTTCGGTGAAGTTGGGCAGCGTCTTGCCGTTGTAGAGCTTCAGCTTCTGCAGGACCGAGAGGTTGTGCTTCTTGGGCTCCTCGAGGCGCGTGAGCACCGCCCACATCGCGGCCATCTCGAGCGTGTGCGGCGCGATGTGCTTGCCGCGAATGCGCCGCGGGTTGAACTCCTTCTCGTAGATCTTGATCTCTTCAGACAGCTTCGTGATGTACGGGATGTCGATCTTGATGGTGCGATCGCGCAGCGCCTCCATGAACTCGTTCGACTCGAGCTTCTTGAACTCGGGCTCGTTGGTGTGCCCGATGATCACCTCGTCGATGTCGGTCTGGGGGAACTTCTTGGGCTTGATGCGGTGCTCCTGCGTCGCGCCGAGCAGATCGTAGAGGAACGCGACGTCGAGCTTGAGCATCTCGACGAACTCGATGAGGCCGCGGTTGGCGACGCAGAACTCGCCGTCGAAGTTGAAGGCGCGCGGGTCGGAGTCCGAGCCGTACTCGGCGATCTTCCGGTAGTTGATGTCGCCGGTGAGCTCGGTCGAGTCCTGGTTCTTCTCGTCCTTGGGCTGGAAGGTGCCGATGCCCACCCGGTCCTTCTCGGAGAAGACGAGCCGGTGCACGCGCACGTGCTGGTACACCTTGCCGACGTCGCCGCCGTAGTGCGCCAGCAGCCGCTGGAAGATGAAGCGGCAGTGGGGGTTGAGCTCGCCCAGGTCGGGAATGGTGAAGCCCGCGTCGGGTGGGCACAGCTCGGCGAAGAACTTCGCGCGCAGGTCCGACGGAATGAGCTTGAGCGGCTCCTCGTGCAGCGGCGACTTGATGCGCCCCTGGAGGAGCGACCCGTCGGCGAGCGTCACCTTCTCTTCGAAGTGCCACGAGAAGGTGTAGACGGCGCCCTCGGGCGTGCGCGAGTAGTCTTCGAGGCCGCGCTTGAGCACACGCGCGATGGTCGACTTCGACGAGCCGACGGGGCCGTGGAGCAGGATGACGCGCTTCTCGGCGCCGTACCCGTGCGCGGCGGCCTTGAAGACGTTCACCAGCTTCATCAACGGCACGTCGAGGCCGAACACCGCGTCACGCGCGCCGTTCTTCTCGTCGCTGAAGAAGTGGTAGCGAACCAGCCGCTTCTTGTTGTCGATGTACTCGGTCTTCCCGTAGCTCAAGATCATGTCGTACACGCGCTGGTACGCCGTGCGCGTGACGCGTGGGTTGGCGCGGACCAGCTCGAGGTACTCGTCGAAGCTGCCCTCCCAGTTGAGCTCCTGGTACTCCTTCTTGTTCTGCAGCGCCGCGATCTTCTGCGACCAGGCTGTCGTCATGGTGTCCTTCAATCCTCGAAGAAAGGGTGAGGGTTCGTGGCCAGGAAACC
This sequence comes from Myxococcus sp., assembly GCA_014879945.1. Lineage (GTDB taxonomy): Bacteria > Myxococcota > Myxococcia > Myxococcales > Myxococcaceae > Xiheimicrobium. The sequence goes on along the minus strand of JACSRE010000162.1, from coordinate 62,903 downwards.
GGCGTCTGCCCCCGCCGCGGACTCGGACCGCGGATTCAAAGTGCTGCTCAGGGCCAGCGACGTCACCGCGAGTATGTCACACCGCCTCGAGCGCGCATGCCCTCGACCGGGCTTGACCGGACCGAATGGGGGCGGCGACTTGACAGCGGGCCCTTGTCAGTCGTCGACCCACACACGGCGCAGGTCGTACCAGATGAGCGAAGGCGCCAGCCCGTGCACGCGGCGCCTGGCCAGGTCGAGCGAACGTCGTGACGTCATGAACAGGTACGGCTGGTCGGCGTAGAGCCGGCGGTGGAGCGCGCGCTCGAGCTCGCGGCGCCTGGGCTCGTCCCACTCGCTGCGAATGGCCTCCATCAGCCGGTCGGCCTCTGCGCTGGCGTACCCGACGAAGTTGCTGCCGCCGTCGCGCGCCGACGAGTGGAAGGTGCCGAACTGATCGCTCTCGAGATCCGACTCGGTCCACACCCGCGACACCACGTCGAAGTCTCGGGCGTTGACGCGCGCGCTCAAGGTCGCGACGTCGACCTGCTCGATGACGAGCTCGGCGCCCGCCTGCCTGGCCTGCTCCTGCAGCAGCGGCACCACCTTGCCCAGCCGCACCGAGCTCGAGGGCACCAGGAACGAGAAGCGCAGCGGCACCCCGTCGCGCTCACGCACCCCGTCACCGTCGGCGTCGATGAAGCCGGCGTCTTGAAAGAGCGCGCGCGCCGCGTCGATCGAGAAGGGCAGCGGCTGCACGTCGGGCGCGCACTGCGGCCCCAGCACCCAGTACGGGCAGGTGGTGGGCGGCTCGAGGCCGAGATCGACGCTGCGGGCGATCAGCTCCGAGGGGTAGAGGTGGGCCAGCCCGCGCCGCACCTGCAGGTCGGCGAAGACGGGCCGCGCCTGGTTCCACGCGACGTACGAGTAGCTGTTGTCCACCGAGACCAGCCGCCGATAGCCCCGCTGCGCCCAGGCGTTCTGCGTCGTCGGTGCCTCGAGCGCCCGCCACAACGTCGGCTGCACCGTCGTCATCAGGTCGAACTCGCCGCGCTCCAACATGCTGGCCGCGAGGGTGTGGTCCTTCACGAAGCGAAACACGATGCGGTCGAGAGAGGCGTCGCCGACCCGCGCGAGCGTCACCTGCGCGCCCTTGTCCCAGCCCTCGACGCGGTAGGGCCCGGTGCCCAGGGGCGCCTTCGCCAGCGCCCTCCAGTCGCCGGCCAGCTGCGCCGCCGAGAGCATCGGCAGCTTGGCCACCTGCCGCAGCGCGAAGGGCGAGGGCGCCCGCCACCGGAGCACCACGGTGAAGTCGTCAGGCGCCTCGAACGCCTCGAGCGCCCCGAAGTCCTGCCGCACGGCGCCGGTCGGCCGGCTGGTGTCCATCACCGCCGCGAAGGTGGCGAGGACGTCGCGGGCGGTGAAGGGCGTGCCGTCGTGGAACTTCGCGTCGCGGCGCAGGTGGAAGGTCGTGGTGCGGTGGTCCTGCGAGTCGCTCCAGCGCTCGGCGAGCTGCGGCACCAGCGCGAGCGTCGAAGGATCGATGGCGATCAACGACTCGGTGACGAGGTTGCGGGTGATGCGCAGCGTCCACGTCTCGCGCGAGGTGGCCCCCTCGAGGCCGTTGAGCGTCGCCGGCTCCACCATGGCGCGAACGGTGAGCGCTCCGCCGCGGCGAGGCTCCAGCGCCTCGGGCTCGACCCGGCCCTCCAGCCACGCGGTCGAGAGCGGCGCGCCTGCGTCGGCCTGGTGCGCGCCGCGGCAGCGCTGACACGACGTCACCAGCAGCAGCGCGAGCAGAATGAAGAGGTCGCGCCTCACCACGAGGGCGCGGTCAGCCGACGCCGTCTCGCTTCACGTCCATCGGCATGTGCAGCGCGACCGCCACCCTGGGGAAGGCGCTGGCCGACATCGAGCGCAGCACGCCGTACGGGTCGCGGAAGACGACCTTCTCTTTGGTGACCGACTCGAGCGTCACCGCGTGGTTGAACTTGCCCTGGTCGATGTCCACCACGATGGGCCGGTTGCGATAGCCGCGCGAGTCCCAGCCGACCAGCTTCGCCAGCGCGCCCGCCGCTTCCTTCTCGGTGAAGAGCCGGTTGATCGAGTAGTTCACGCCGAAGAGCTTCTCGAGGAGCGCCTGCTGGTTGTCGGGCTTGAGGCCCATGCGCTCTTCGCCGGTGCGGGTGTTCACCGACACCCCGAGCACCGGGTCGTAGTTCGAGAAGCGGCCGTTCGCGTACTCCATGGCCGCCGACTGGAAGAGCGTCTGGCTGACCGAGCGGCCTTCGCGCGCGCGCTCATCGGCATCACCGGGGCCGATGCGCAGCACGCCGCCGCCGCGCATGGCCACCGAGCCCTTGGGGCCCGAGAGCCCCGCCATCAGCCGCGCGTACTCGGCCGGCTCGTCAGCCACCAACTCGAACTGCATCGAGGCCACGGTGCAGGTGGAGGCGGTGCCCTGCTCGACGCGGTTGGGGTTCATCACGTCGGCCAGCACGCTCGAGAGCAGCTCCTCGGTGGTGGTGTGGCCGGTGAGGGTGGCGTTGAGGGGCTGCGCCGCGAGGGTCGAGAGGTTCGACAGCAGCGTGCCCCCGGCGGTGTCGTGCTCCGTCAGCGCCTCGGGCACGTTCTCGACGAGCGCGCCCAGCACCTTCAGGCCCTTCTCGTCGAGGCGCGCGAGCACCGTCGCCAGCTGCGCCTGCTGCTCGGCGTTCAAGCTCGAGAAGGCCTTCGAGCCCGCGATGCCCGCGGTGACGGCGCCCGCCACGCCGCCCGGGTCGGTGGCGAGGGTCTGCAGGAGCGAAGCCCTCGTCGCGCCAGGCAGCGCGCTGGTGTGCTCCAGGAGCGAGGCCAGGCGCGCGCCCACCTCGGGCTTCGTCTGCGCCAGCTTCGTCAGCGTCGCGGCCTGCTTGCTCGAGGTCGTCGCCGACAACGACGCCGCGAGCTTCTTGCCGTCCACCGCTTGCGCCGGCGCCGACTCGCGCAGGTACGACGGCGTCTCGAGGCGGTCCCAGATGGCGTCGCGCAGCGCGAGGCGGTCGGCGTCGCGATCGGGCCCCACCACGCCGTCGTTCACCGCGTCGTAGATGCCCTTCTGCTTGAGCACCGCCCCGCCGCCCAACGAGTCGTCGTCGGTGCCGGTGCGCTTGATGGTGCTGCGAATGCTCTCGAAGCTGCTCTCGGGCTTGGGCGCGAGCGGCTTGAAGGTGCCGGGGTCGATGGAGAGGTTCTTGGGCGCGTTCGGGTCGACGACCGGCGTCGTCACCGGCTGGTTGACGGGCGTGGTGACGACGGGAGGCAGGTTGAAGTTCCCACGAACGCGGTAGGGCATGCCCACATTGTCGCACGCTTGGGGGTGCAGGTTGCGTGGGGAAAACGTCTGGAATCACGGCTGTTTCCGGTAGCGTGCGCCCTGCGTTGGAGACCTTCGGCCACTTCTCGCTGCTCAAGCGCCTCGGAGCCGGCGGCATGGGCGAGGTGTTTCTGGCCAAGCAGCGGGGCGGCGAGCTCGTCACCCTGAAGCGAATTCTCCCGCACCTCACCGAGAACCCGCGCTTCCTCAGGCTCTTTCTCGACGAGACGCGCATCGCCTCGCGGCTGGTGCACCCCAACATCGCGCGCATCACCGAGTTCAACGAGGTCGACGGCACCTGGTTCGTGGCCATGGAGTACGTGCCGGGGAAGGACCTGCGCGAGCTGCTCAAGCGCGCCCGCGACGTCGAGCACCCGATTCCGGTGCAGGTGGTGGCGAAGATGGCGCTGCAGATCGCCGCCGCCCTCGAGCACGCGCACGCGGCCACCGACGCCCAGGGCCGGAGCCTGCGCATCGTCCATCGCGACGTCTCGCCCCACAACATCCTCGTCACGCCCGACGGCACGGTGAAGCTGATCGACTTCGGCGTCGCCAAGGCGGCGAACAAGTCGATGCACACCGCCACCGGCATCTTGAAGGGCAAGTTCCCCTACATGGCGCCGGAGCAGGCGAGCGCCAAGGCGGTCGACGGTCGCACCGACGTCTTCGCGCTCGGCATCGTGATGTGGGAGGCGCTCACCGGCAGCTACCTGTTCCGCGGGAAGACCGACGCGATGACGGTGAAGGCCGTGCGCGCGTGCGAGGTGCCCTTGGTGACGGAGCGGCGCCTCGACTGCCCGCCGGCGCTCGAGCGCATCGTGATGAAGGCGCTGCGGAAGGGGCCCAGCGAGCGCTACCAGTCGGCGCGCGAGCTGCACGACGCCCTCGCCGTGGTGTGCGCCGGCCTCGAGCCCTTCGACTTTCAGCGGTGGTTCCGCGAGTACGACGACATTCCCGGGCTCGACGACTCAGGGCTGTTCGAGCTCCACGTCGACTCGGCGCCGAGCGAAGGCGCCGAAGAGCAGACCGTCATCGAGGGCGACGACCTTTCGCACGAGGGCGCGGTCGTCTCGCAGAGCCCGCTGACCCGCTCCGACCGCCTGCGCGCCAACGTCTCGAGTGAGCGCATCGAAGAGACCAAGAAGCTGCTGGGCCAGCTCTCGCAGCGCCCCACCAACATCGGCCCCCAGGCGACCAGCTTCGTCGGCCGTGTCGCAGAGCTCGCCGACCTGCACCAGCTCTTCCGGCAGGGCACGCGCCTGGTCACGCTCCTCGGGCCGGGCGGCACGGGCAAGACGCGCCTGTCGCTCCAGTTCGGCACCCAGCTGGTGAGCCACTTTCAAGCGGCCGACGAGCGAGGGCGCCCTCGCGGTGGGGTGTGGTTCGTCGACCTGACCGAAGCGCGCGACGTCGACGGCATCTGCGCGGCCATGTCACGGGGGCTCGACGTGCCCCTGTCGCCCGGAGACGCCGTCGCCCAGCTCGGCCACGTCATCGCGTCGAAGGGCGAGACGCTGCTGGTGCTCGACAACTTCGAGCAGGTCGTCGAGCACGCCCCCGACACCGTCGAGAAGTGGATGCGCGCCGCGCCCAACGCGCGGGTGATGGTGTCGTCGCGCGAGCTCCTGCGCGTGCCGCACGAGACCGTCTACGAGGTGCCGCCGCTGCGCACCCCCAGGCCCAACGAGGCGGTGCGCTCGGCCGAGGCGGTCGAGCTGTTCATCGAGCGCTCCCGCGCGGTGCGCGCCGGCTGGGAGCCGACCCCCGCCGACGAAGAGGCCATCGCCGAGATCGTGCGTCAGCTCGACGGCATGCCCCTGGCCATCGAGCTCGCGGCCGCCCGCATGTCGCTGCTGAGCCCAGGCCAGCTGGTGCAGCGCCTGCCGCGCCGGTTCGAGCTGCTCGTCGGCAAGAAGGGTGTGACCGACCGACAGGCGACGCTGCGCGGGGCCATCGACTGGTCGTGGACGACGCTGGGCCAGACCGAGCAGTCGATGCTCGGGCAGCTCTCGGTCTTCAGCGGCGGCTTCACCACCGAGGCCGCCGAGGCGGTCGTCAGGCTCGAGCACCTCGACCCGGCGGCGTCGACGCTGAACGTCTTGATGACGTTGCGCGCCAAGTCCCTGGTGCGCGCGTACTTTCCACTGGGCGACGAGGCGCAGACCCGCTTCGGGCTCTACGAGAGCATTCGGGAGTACGCGAAGGAGAAGCTGGGCCAGCTGCAGGCCGAGGGCGACGCCGCCCGGCGGCACACCCGCTACTTCCTCTCGCTGGGCGCGAAGCTGTCAGACGGCGCCGAGTCGAGCGCCGCGCAGCTGTCGCGGCTCGACCTGGAGCGCGAGAACCTGCTGGGCGTCTATCAGCGGGGGCTGCTCGAGCCGGCGCCGTCGTCCGTCTCGCTCCACGCGGTGCTGGCGCTCGACCCGCTGCTGTCGCTGCGCGGGCCCTTCAAGCCCCACCTGCCCATGCTCGACGCCGCGCTCGAGAGGTGTGGCGACGACGCCGCGCGGCGCTCCGAGGGGCTCGAGGCGCGCGCGAAGGCGAGGCTCGCGCGTGGAAAGCCCGCCGAGGCGCTGCTCGACTTCGAAGAGGCCTGGCGCCTCTCGCGCGACCTCGGCGACCTCTCGCGCGAGGGCCGCATCGAGTCGTTCCTCGGCGTCGTCTACCGGCTGCTCGGCCACCGCGGCGAGAGCCGGCGGCACTTCGCCAGGGGGCTGACGCTCCTGAAGAAGGCTGGCGACCGGCGCATGGAGGGCCGCTGCCTGTCCACCCAGGGGACGCTCCTCAACGAGCTGGGGCTCGAGAACGAGGCGCTCGAGTCGTACGAGCGCGCCATCGAGATTCACCGCGAGGTGGGCGACCGCCGCTACGAGGGCATCTCGCTGGCGAACATGGGCGTCACCCAGCAGGCCATGGGGCTGCTCAAGCAGGCGCGCGCGAACTACAGCCAGGCGCTCGCGATTCACCGCGAGCTCGGCAACCGGCGCTCCGAGGGCATCTCACGCATCAACCTCGGTGACCTCTTCCGCGATCAGGAGCAGCCCGGGCCCGCGCTGGCCGAGTACGAGCAGGCGCTGAAGATCCTCCGAGAGGTCGGCGCGCGCCGTCACGAGGGCATCGCGCTCGTCTCGCTGGGGGCGCTGCACCAGGAGCTCATCGAGCTGCCCGCCGCGGCCGCCCACTACACCAGCGCGCTCGAGGTGCTCGAAGCGCTGGAGGAGTCCCGCTACGCGGGGCTGGCGTTGGCGGGGCTGGCCGCGGTGGAGGCGCTGCGCGGGCGCCTGGGGCAGGCCGAGGGGCTGATCGCCGACGCGACCGCGCGCCTGACCGAGGTGAACGACGTGGGGTTGCTCGACGCGGTGGACGTCTATCGGGGCCTGGTCGAGTGGGGGCACATCGTGCACACCCGCTCGCCGGCGCAGGCGCGCACCCTCGAGACGCGCGTCAACAAGCGCATCGAGCACGCCACCCGCGCAGGGCCCGCCGACGACCGGCACCCCAGCGGCGCGCCCAGCCCAGCCGATCGCAGCGAGCACGTTCGCGCCGCGCTGCGCACGCTCAAGGCCACCATGGCGCGGTTCCCGGCGACGTGAGGCCGGCTGCGATGACGGCTCGGCAGACGGTGCTCCTGGTGCTCGCGCTCGCGGCCGCGCCCAGGCTCCTTCTCTTTCCCTTCGCGGAGAACGTCGCCGGTGACGCGGTGGTGCGCAGCTGGCTCGCACACGCGTGGCTCGAGCACCCGCACCTCATCGGCGCCTCTTCCCAGGGCTGCCTTCAGTTCGGCCCGCTGCACCTGGTGCTGGTGGCGTTCGTGGAGTGGCTGACGGGGAGCGTGCACCTCGCAGGTCGGCTCTCGAGCCTCGTCGTCGGAACGCTCTCGGCGTGGCCGCTGTTCGCGTTGGCCCAGCGGCTGGTCGGCGTGCGCGCGGCGTGGTGGAGCGTCGTCGTCTTCGCGCTCTGGCCGCTCCACCTCCAGGCCTCGACGACGGCGGCCAGCGAGGCGCTCAGCGGGCTGTTGGTCCTGGTGGCGGTCGCGGCCATCGCGCGGGCCTTCGGCACCGGGGAGCGGCAGGTGCTCTTGCTCGGCGGGCTGTCGCTGACGCTCGCCGCGGCCGTCCGGTACGACGTGTGGCTGTGGGTGCCGCTGCTGGCGCTCCTGGTGTGGTGGCGCACGGGCTCCTTCGGCCGGGCCTTCGTCTTCGGCGCCATCGCGGCGTCGTTTCCGGTCGCGTGGCTGGCGGGGCACCTGGTCGACACCGGCGACTGGCTCTCGCCGCTGCGGCTCATCGACGACTACCACCGCGGCTGGTTCCGCTCGGAGCTGGCGCTGTGGGGCGAGCCGGCCTACCGCTTCATCGTGCTGGGCTTCTGGCCGCTCACGGCGGCGGTGACGTTCACGCCCATGGTGGCCGCGGTCGGCGCCGTGGCCCTGGTTCGCGCGTGGCGCACGCCGGCGCGGTGGCTGGTGGTGTTGACGGTGGTGCCCATCGTGGTGCTCTCGCTGCGCGGCGCGGTGCTCGGCTCCTTCGTGCCGCTGTCCCGCTTCACCATGAAGGAGCTGTCGGTCTTCGTGGTCTTTGTCGGCGCCGGCCTCGCCGCGCTCGAGGTCCGCTGGCGGTGGGCGGCGAGGGCGAGCGCGCTGGCGCTGCTGCTGTGGCTGCCGCTGGGTGAATTCGCGGCCCGCGCGCCGTGGCGCTGGGCGAACTCGTTTCGCGCGGTGAGCGCCCTGTCGCTCAACCCCGACGAGGTGCGGGCGGTGGCGAAGGTGCTCCGCGCGCGCGCGCAGCCCGGCGACGTCATCGCGGTGGACGTGGACCCCCGGGGCTTCGACGACCTGCAGCTGGCCTTCGAGTCGCGGCTCCCGCTGGCCCAACTGGCGCGGCGCCGGAGCCCGTCGTTCGAGGTGGTCGCCGCCCGCGGCCCCCGCTGGTTGGTGCTGTTCGAGGGCGGCGTCTTGACCCCCTCGTTTGGTGAGGGGCGCTGGCTCACCGTCGAGCGCGCGGGGCCCATCACGCTGCTGGAGCGGGCGCCCTGACTACTTCTTGCGGTGGAACTCGACCTGCCACTTCTGCACCTGCGCGGTGTGGCACTCGAAGTCGGGGCAGAAGACGTGCGTGCCGTCGTTGCGCGAGACGAAGAAGAAGTCGGGGCAGTCGAGCGGGTTGAGCGCGGCGGTGATGGCGGCGCCGCCGGGGCTGGCGATCGGCCCGGGGGGGAGCCCCTTGATCTTGTAGGTGTTGTACGGGTGCGGCGTGAACAGGTCGTCGCGGGTGATGCTCTTCGAGTACGTGCCGGTGCGGAGCATCTTCGCGTAGATGACCGTCGGGTCGGTCTCGAGCTTGCCGCCCTGCTTGAGCCGGTTGTGGAACACACACGAGATGCGCGGGCGCTCTTCGACGGCGCCGGTCTCTTTCTCGATGATCGACGCCAGCGTGACGGTCTGCAGCAGGTCGAGCGTGACGCCGGCCTTTCGCGGCGACTTCTTCACCGCCTCGAGCGTGCTCTCGACCATCTTGCGCAGCACCTGCTCCTCGGTGGCGGTGCGAGGGAACGTGTAGGTGTCGGGGAAGAGGAAGCCCTCGATGACGTCGGCGGGCACGCCCGCGCGCTTGAGGAAGGCCCTGTCGGTGGCCAGCAGCTTGAGCTTCGCGAGGTCGAGCTTGAGCTCGCTCTCGGCCACCAGGGGCAGAATCTCATCCCACCGCAGGCCCTCGGCGATGGTGAAGCGGTAGACCTTCACCTCGCCCTTGATGAGCTTCTCGACGGCCTGAGGCGGCGTGAGCGGCCCGACGAACTCGTACTCCCCGGCCTTGAGCTTCGGGCCGAGCTTCTCGCGGCGCAGCCAGCCGTAGAGCAGGTCACCGTCGCTGACGACGCCGGCCCTGGCCAGCAGCGTGGCGACGCCCCTGGGGTTGGTGCCTGGTGGAATCTCGACCACCTTCGGCGCCGGCGCTCCGAAGGCCGTCTGCGAGAACGCGGTGAGGCGCTGCTCGAGCACGTACCAGACGCCCGCGGCGCCGACGGCTCCCAACACGAGGACGACCACCAACCCGATGAGGACCTTCTTCACGGCTCAAGGACTCCTTGGCTGGGCGTCGAGCCAGCCCTGCAAGATGAGGGAAGCCGCGACCTGGTCGATCACCTCGCGGCGCTTCTGCCGAGAGACATCGGCCTCGAGGAGTGAGCGCTCAGCGGCGACCGTCGTGAGCCGCTCGTCCTGGTAGATGATGAGCAGGTTCGAGGCCTTCGCGAGCGCGTCGCCGAACTTCCGGGTCGCGGCCGCGCGCGGGCCTTCCGAGCCGTCCATGTTGAGGGGCAGGCCGAGCACGAAGCGATCGACTGACCGGTCCGCGGCCAGGCGCATCAGCTCGGCGAGGTCGGCCTTCAGGTTGGAGCGGCGCACCACGGTGATGGGCTGCGCGGTGATGCCCAGCTCGTCGGCCACCGCGACGCCCACGGTCTTCGTCCCGACGTCGAGGCCCATCGCACGCACGCCCGGCGACCTTACCCTGAGGCGTGCGGCTGGCGACGATTCCCGTTCAGGCCAGGGCGGCCGCCAGCTCACCTGCGGGCAGGGTGACGCGGCCCCGCACCACGAGCGTCGCAGCCCGCTTCGCGGTGACCTGCGCCTGCTGTCTCTGCCCGGTCGCCAGCTGCGCCAGCGCCAGGTTGAAGTGCGCCGCCGCCTCGCGCATGCCCAGCTTCACGGCCTCCTCGAGCAGCGCGCGCGCCTCGTGCTTCGCGGTGAGGCTCCCCTGCTCGAGCAATAGCACCGCGAGGTTGTTGCGCGGCGCCCACTCGCCAGGCGCCAGCTCGACCGCGCGCCGGTAGAACGACATGGCCTTCTCCTTCAGCTTCGCGGCCTCGAAGACGATGCCCAGCTGGTGGTGGGCGCGCCAGTTGGTGGGCTCGAGCTTGAGCACCCGCTCGGCCGCCAGCCGGGCGTCGTCCAGCTTCAGGCGCATGGTCTCGATGGCGGCCACGGCGAGGAGGAACTCGACGCAGTCGGGCTGGCGCCGCACCGCCTCTTTGGCGTGGCGCGAGGCCGTCTCGGGCTCGGAGCGCTGGAGGGCCAGCGCGGCGAGCTTCGATTCGAACAACCCCTGGCTCTCGTAGGCGCGGGAGCCAGCGGCCAGCACCTCTTCGGCGAGCGGGCGCTCTCCGGCGTTCACCAGCAGATCGGCGAGCTCGACGAGGAAGAACGGGTTGGCGACGTTCTGCTCGACGCAGCGCAGGTAGACGTTCGCGGCGCGGCGCGCGTGGCCCAGCTTCGCCAGCGACTGCGCCCAGGCCGCCAGCACCGCGACGTTGTCGGGCGCCAGGTCGGCGGCCTTCTCGAACGCGATGGCGGCCTCGGCGGTGCGGTCGCGCTTGAGCATCAGCCGGCCGCGGTTGAACCACGCCGGCATCGAGTCGGGCGCGAAGCGGGTCGCCAGCTCGAAGGCGTCGAGGGCGTCGGGGAACTCCTCCTGGGCCTCGTGCACCAGGCCGCGCAGCATGCGGGCCCGGGCGTGCTTCGGTTGGCGCTGAATGACCCCGTCGAGAATGGTCTTCGAGTCGTTCAACTTGCCGAGGTGCAGCGCGAGGCTGGCCATCATCACGTCGGGCTCGAGCGACTGCGGCTCGAGCTTCTTGGCCTCGGCGACGATGGCGACGGCGCGGTCGAAGTCTCGCTGGGTGACGTACGTCTCGGCCTGGGACATCAGGGCGTTCATGGCGGGCGTGAGGTTCACGGGCGTGGGTCCTTTCGTGCGTCAGACGACGGAGCGGTCGAGGCGCGAGCCGCTGTTGGCGCCGAGGTTGTTCAAGTCGCTCTGGAGCCGCTGCTGGCCGCGCTTCAGATCGGCCTCCTGACGCGCGTCGCGGTCTCTCTGGCTCAGCTGCGCCGAGTCGGGGTCGTCGCGCCGCACCGAGCCGGTGCGCTCCTCCGTGGCGCCGCCAGTGCCGTTGAGGAGATCGAAGTTGGAGTACTTGTCGGCGGCCCTGGCCACGAAGGGCGTGGCCAGCTTCACGAAGTCGGAGATGCCTGACGCGACGGCCTGACCGGGGCTCCCTTTGGGGGCGTCCATCGCGACCTGGCCGAAGATGCCGGCGACGAGCGCGCCGAGGTCGTTGAAGTCGATGGCGAGGTTGAAGTTGGTGCCGAGGCCGACGGCCGCCGCGACGCCGGCGAAGCCCTTCATGCTGAGCTTCCCGTCCTTGAAGCTGAAGTCGAGGCCGTACTCGGCGCCCGCGCCCGCCCGTGCGTCGATGCCCACGTCGAGCTTGAAGGGGCCGGTGCCGATGCTGGCGTGGGCTCCCGCGCGGGCGCCCGCGAAGGCGCGCGCGCCGACCTGGCCGACGACCTCGGGCGGGTTGAAGGTCGCGGTCGCCTCGGCGCTGCAGCTCGCCCCGGTGCCGCTGACGGCGTACCCCGAGGCGTTGGCGCCGGCCTTCAGGTCGTAGCCGCCGAGCGAGGCGATGGGCGCAGTCTCAGCGCAGACCAACGCGTCGGCTCCGGCTTCGGCGCCGCTCGAGGCTCCGGCCTTGAGGGTGGCACCCTTGGTCACATCGACTTCGGCGGACCCCTGGGCCTCGGCGTGGGCGCGCACGTACGCCTGGGCCTTGCCCTTCGCCTTTCCGGCGGAGCCGTGAATCTCGCCCTCGACCACGCACCGGGCCTCGGCCTCGACGACGGCTCCGGCCGCGGCGCGCGCGCCGGTCGCGGTGGTGGTGGCGACGGCGTCAGCGCGCGCCCCCGCTCGAGCGCGCGCCGTCAGCTTGCCGCTGCCGCCGTTCTTCTCGTCGCCGAAGCTGCCGCTCTCGGTGTGCTCGACGGAGGTCTCTTCTTTCGCCGAGGCGCGCAGCTCGCCGTCCTTCTGGCCTGCAGCGGGCGCGCGGTTGGGAATGACGGGAGCGTTCGGGTTCGCCGGCTTCGCGTCGTGCTGCGAGGCGAAGCCAGCCACCTTCGAGAACAGCGGCCCGAGGAGAATGAACGGCCCGACGATTGGAATCAGCCCGAGGAGGAGCCGGGGGGCATCAGCGCCGAGGCTCGCGAGATCGAACGGCTTCGCTGTGGCGGCCTCGAGCGCCGACTGTGCGAGGTGAGGAGCGACGCTGTTCAGGAAGGCGTCGGACTGGGCGTTGGAGCGGCCAGGCGACTGCGTGGTGGTGTCTTGCTGAGGAGCAACGGGAGCTGCGGGTCCAACGGCGCCGACGGACATGAGGCCTCCAGGGAGAAGTCGAGTTGGAGGGCGCATGAGCGAGCGCAGTGCCAGACGGTGAGGAGAGAGGAATCGAGTGGTTGCCTGCGCGAGTGGACCCGCGCGTCTCGGCTCGAGGACCGGGGATCGAGCGCGGCGTCTCGCGGGGGGGATTGCGTCGCCTAAGCGGGCGAATCGAGTGGTGACGCCCGCTGGCCTGCTCGCTGCACAAGGGCATGGCACCGGCAATCACGCCGACTCACCCCGTGAGGCAACAATGGGTCTCGGAATTCTTGGAACAGTACCGTCACTACTCTTGGGCTCGCCGCAGACTGCCCCGCTGGTGCCGCTCAAGAACGTCCAGCAAGAACCAACCGACTCTGGAAATCAGGCCGGCGCCTTCATCGGACCGATTGGTCGACGCTCTGCTGACGCCGCCCTGGTGAAGGCTGCGATGAGCGACGCAGGTCACGCTGAGCTCACCCCGGAGCAGCAGAACGCCGCGATTCGGGCGAGCAATGCACCGACCGAGGCCGCGATCGCCGAACTGGAGACGCAACAGAGGCACCTCCAGAAGCTCTTCTCCCACGACTTGGCGAGGGGCGATGGGGTCCTGACTCAAGCCGAATTGCGGTGGCTCGCCAATAAGTCCACAGACCCGGCTCAGAGAGAAGCAGCGCTCTGGCTGCTCGGGCGAGGCGACATCTACCCGACGCTTCCCAAGAAGGGGACGGCGTTGGGCGGGGACGGTGCAATCGCCGGTTTCGGAGGCACGGGCATCGACGTCGATGCCTCCGCGAACTTCGTGGCAGGGCTTGCTGCTCAGATCTCCGCACAGAAGAAGATGCTCAAGCCGCTCATCGAGGTGCCTGCGCCTCAGTCGACCCAATCGGCTGCCACCGGCACCAATGGTGGAACGCCGCCGCAGCCAAGCACGGCGAGTAACGATCAGACCGGCACGCCGAAGACTCCTACTGAAGCCGAGGCCCGGATCTTCGCGAACTACAACAAGGTCGGCGCGTTCACGTCTGATGCGACATCTCCAGAGGGTCGGCTGCAGAGTGCGGCAAGCCACATTCAGAAGGGCATCGACGGCTTGCAGGAGGATCTCATCGCGGCATCGACGGCTACCCCGCCGAACCAGGCCGAGATCATGGCGATCCAGTACAAGATGCAGCAAGTCCAGAACGCGTTCTCCGCCATCATGCAGATGATGAAACAGCTGCAGGAGATGCAGTCGAACATGTCGAAGATGTTCTCCGAGATGGCCAGCTCCGCCATCCGCAACATGCGGTGACCGAGGCCACCATGCGACTCGATCTCAAGAACCTCATCGGTCTCGACGGCAACGGCCCCACCTTCGCGCAGACCTACGGCATCACCTTCGACCAGGGCGTCGAGTGGGCCGAGCAGGGGCTCGAGATGGCGCGTGAAGGGCGGCTCGACGAAGCGCGCGTCATCCTCGAAGGGCTGGTGACGCTCAACCCGCGCAGCCCGGGCTACTGGTACGCGCTGGGCGCCGTGTACGAGAAGCAGGAGCTGGTGGACGACGCGGAGCAGGCCTTCTCGCAGGCCACCGCGCGCGACCCGCGCAACCTCGACGCGTGGATGCGCCTGGGGCTGCTGAAGCTGAAGCGGGGGGACGGGGCGGGGCTGGAGGCGCTGCGCAAGGTCGCCAACGACGCGCGCGCAGACAACGCTGAGCTGGTCGCGCGTGCGAAGTCGATCCTCGCGACGTCTCGGGCGGCGTGATGGGCGGGGAGCCGTGCGCGGCACGTGACGGGCGGGGGGCGCTCGTCACGGCGCCGCGCGCGGCTCAAGGTTTCAAGAACTCGAGCGCCGCGATGCGCTCTCCGATGGGCGGGTGTGACATGCCGCGCAGCACCGCCCACCGCGGCGGGTCCGGGTCCATCTTGTTGGTGCGCGCGGCCTTCACCAGCATCGCGCGAAAGGCCCCCACGTCCTGGGTGAGCGCGACGCCGTAGCGATCGGCGGCGTACTCCCGCTCCCGGCTGACCGCGCCGCTCACCGGGTTACCCAGCATCAGCCCCAGGGTGAACGTCAACACGATCACCGGCAGGGTGCGCACGTCGGCGCGCTCGGTGATGCCGAACCACCCACGGGCGACGGCGCGACGGAACAGGCGCTCCACCGCGAACAAGAACGCGACCAACACCCCTGAAGACGCCAGCCGCCCCGGCCACCGGGGCTCGTTCACGTGCCCGGCCTCGTGCGCCACCGACGCCAGCACCTCGTCCTCCGTCAGCGCGGCGAGCAACGCGTCGTTCAACACGATGGTGCGCGTCGGGCCCGAGCCGGCGAAGTACGCCTGCAGGCGCACCGAGCGTGACGCGGTGTGCTCCACCAGCACGTCACGAAAGTCGATGTCGGCCTTCGCCATCAACGAGGTGATCCGCTCCCGCAGCGAGCCCTCAGTCAACGGCGTCTGCTCCACGTAGACGCGGCTGCGGTACGGGTCGATCGCCGTCGACAGCAGCATCAACACCGAGGCCGTCACGCCGAGCAGCCACCACCAGTGCCGTGTGCGCCGGGCGAGCCCGAAGAGCCCGAACACCAGCGCGCCGACCGCGCCGGCGAACAACAGCTTCCCCTTCAGGAAGTCGACGATGAACACCGCGGGGCTGGTGCGCGACAGGCCGTAGGCGTGCTCGTGGAAGTACCCGAAGCCGATCTCGAGCGGCACGTCGAGGAGGCCGTAGGCGCCGAAGAAGAGCGTCGCGAAGGCCAGGGCCGCGGCCCACCCGGTGCCGCCCCACAGCCGCGTCGGGAGCTTCAACCCCAGGCGATCGACCGCCCCGCCCACGCGCTCGCTCAGCCGCCACAGCGGCCGGGTCGCGAACCGCACCATCAGCGCCAGCACCAGCGGCGTCAGCACGAAGTCCACGAAGGACGCGACGTAGCGAGGCTGGTGGTAGGCCTTCACCTCGGCGAGCTGCTCGGCCGTGTAGAGGGGCTCCACGCGCGAGCGACCTTAGCCGCTCGAGGTTCAGCTGTGCGGCTTGCCCTTGCCCCTGGCCTTGCCGTTCGTCGCCGGCGGGGGAGGTGGCGGCGGCTGCGGGGCGTCCTCTTCGGCCTTGGCCTCTGCCAGCAGCAGCTCCTTCATGCGCTTGAGGCTCGCGCGCGTCTCCTCCACGAACGGGCTCTGCGAGCCGATGCGCTCGGCCGCCTCGAGGGTGCGCTCGTAGACCGTGATGGCCTTGGCGATGAGCACCCGGATCTTCTTTCGCAGCTCGCTCCGGTAGATCTCCTGCTCGTCGGTGGCGAGGTCGGCCGGCGCGGGCGCGTTCACCATGTGCTCGTACAGGTTCTCGTAGAGCTGCCCGATGCGCTGGCCCGCCGCGGTGGCCCAGTAGCCGTTGCCCAGGCGAATGGCGCGCAGGTAGTGGCCCTGCGCCGACAGCAGGAGCTCGGACTTGTACTCGAGGTCTTCGGCCAGCTTCTCGGTGCTCTTGTTCGCGTCGAGCACGATCGACTCGTAGCGGAGCCTGAAGATCTCACCGACGAAGAACTGCGCCTGGCCGGGGAAGTACTCGTCGATCAGATCCTTGTCGGGGTGCTCCGAGTACAGCGTGAGCACCGAGCGCAGCGTCTTCTCGGCGGCGTCGAGGTCGCCGGTCTCGAGCTGGCAGATGCCCTGCTGGGTGCGCGCCTCGATGCGCTTGTCGACCGAGAGATCGGTGCGATCGCCCAGCACCTGCAGCACCTCGGCGGCGTCGGCGAAGCGCTCCATGTGGTAGAGCACCTCGGCCACGCGGAAGGCCGCGTCGAGCGTGTCGCCGGTGCCCTTTGCGGGGTCTGACAGCTCGAGGAACTTCGCGTACGCCTCGTCCCAGGCCTTGAGCTTCTCGAACGAGAGCCCCGCGTTGTAGAGCGCGAGCCGGCGGTGCTTGCTGTCGGGGTGGAAGTCGCAGATGCGCGAGAAGTAGCGCGCGGCCTGGGCCCAGTCTTCGGCGGCGTAGAAGCTGGTGCCGGCGGCGAAGAGCTCCTCGTCGTTGAGCTTGTCGAGCTCGAGGTCGCCGGTGATCACGACGTCGTCGAAGCGGACCTGCTGCACGACCGGGGGCGAGCGAACGTGCGCGCAGCCCGCGCTCAGGAGCAGCGCGGCGGTGGGGGCGAGCAACGAGTGGAGGCGCATGGGCAGAAGGGACAGCGGCGAGGTGCGGGGGGTTCCCGACTCTAACGCGTGGCCTTCGCCGCATCGACCTGGGCGTCTCCCCAGAGGTATCGGCTGGTCTCCCACACGCCCTTCAGGTCGTGCACGTCGAGCTCGAAGCGGGGCACCAGCACCAGCGGCGTGGGGGCGCACAGCTCGCGCAACCGCTCGATTCCCTTCGCGTCCTGGGTCGCCAGGAGGTCGTTCTCTTTCAGCGTCTGCTCCAGCTTCGCCTGGAGCGGCCCGCTCATTCGGGCGACCTCGTCCCACAGCGCGGCGGGCACCGGGGCGTGAATGCGGTTCACCACCACCGCCGCCACCCGCATCTTGTTCTGCTGCAAGAGGGTGTGGAAGTAGACGGCCTCGTCGAGGCGCTCGGGCATGGGGCCGGTGACGAGCACGAAGGCCGTCGTCGGCGCCTGGAGCAGGCTGCGCGTCTGGTGCGCGCGCTCCCGGAAGCTCTCGGTCAGGCTCGTGATGTTGAGCATGAAGTCGGCGAGCTGCTGCAGGGTCTCGGTGCCGGTGAAGCGGGCGATCGTCTTGGCGACGTAGCTGCCCCCGAGGTTGAAGAGCTTGAGCCCGAACTTCCCCGCCGCCAGCGCCGGCGTCAGCAGCCACTTGGCGGCGTCGTTGTCGAGGAAGTCGAGGATGCGGTTGGGCGCGTCGAGGAAGTCGAGGGCGTGCGCGGTGGGCGGCGTGTCCACGACCAGCAGCGGGTACTTCGCCTGGCCGTGCAGCTCCCACATCTTCTCCATCGCGATGTACTCCTGCGAGCCGGCCAGGGCGGTGGAGAGCGCCTGGTAGAACCGGTTGTTGAGGATCTTCTCGCGCTTGTCGGCCGGCGCCCGGCGCTCGACCAGCTCGTCCCAGCTGCGCTTGATGTCGAGCATCATCGCGTACATCGGCGCCCGCGGGCTCAGCCCGGCGGCCGCGAACGTCTCGGCGGGAATGCGCGCCTCTTTGTTGCCCAGCGCCTCGAGGCCGAGCGCGTTCGCCAGGCGCTTGGCGGGGTCGATGGTGCACACCATCGAGCCGGTGCCCTCCATGGCCGCGCGCAGGGCGAGGGTGGCGGCCACGGTCGTCTTGCCCACGCCGCCCGAGCCGACGGTGATGAGCACGTCGGCGCTGGCCATGGCGTCGCGAATGGGCGTGCTCATGCGTCGGCTCCGCTCAGCTTCGCCACCACCTGCTCGATGGCGCTGCGCCCGAACTCGCCGTTGAAGATGCGCGGCACCAGCTGCACCGGCAGGCCGAGCTTCTCGAGCGTCTGCAGCGACGCCAGCGAGAGCTTCGAGCGGGCCTGGTGGGCGCGCATGGTGTCGAACACCAGCGACGACTGCTCAGCGGCGAGCTCGGCGTCGGTGAAGCGGGTGGGAATGAAGCCGTTGAGCACCACCAGCTGCGAGGTGAGCTTCACCCGGTCCTTCAGCGCCTGGTGCAGCTCCAGCGTCTCGTTGACGGGCAGCTCCTCGGGCAACGACACCAGCACCACTGCGGTCGTCTTCGCGTCCACCAGCAGATCGCGCATCCACTGGGCGTCGGTGGACATCGCGCCCGGCGGCACGGTGTCGACGATCACCTGGGGCACCGAGAGGAAGGTGATGGCGTGGCCGGTCGCGGGCGCGTCGATGATCACCCGATCGAACCTGAACGAGCCGTCGGGCCGCTTCTCTTTGAGGTGGAAGAGGATCTTGCCCAGCAGCACCAGCTCCTGCAGCGAGGGGATGAAGCGCAGGAAGTAGCGCACCACCCGGTTCTCGAAGACCGCGCTGTAGATGCTCTCGAACTTGAGCACCATGAGGGCGTACTCCCGCATCGCCTCTTCGGGCCGCACGTTCACCGCCCACAGGTTCTCTTCCAGCGAGGTCACCGTGGGCCCGGCCTCGGGCTTGCCGAGGAGCTGGGTGACGCGCTCCTTGGTGTTCACCTCGCAGATCAGCGTGCGCTTGCCCGAGCGCGCGCTCTCGAGGGCCAGCGCGGTGGCGATCGTCGTCTTCCCGACGCCACCCTTGCCGGTGACGATCAGCAGTCGCTTGTCGAGCAGGGCGGGGTTCACGACGGACGGTCCTTTGCGACAGGGCTCTATCAACCCGCGGGCAGGGGAGCATCAGGCATTCGTTGACTTGTCGCCGCGCGCGGAAAAGCCTCTGGCCCATGCTGAAAGACAACCCTGTGATGAAGAAGCTCGTCGCGACCGGCGAGGAGCGCGTCGGCAAGCTCGTTCAGCAGCTGATGTCGAACGAGAAGTTCGTCGCCGGCGTGCAGACGCTCGTCTCGCGCGCGCTCTCGGCCAAGGGCACCCTCGACAAGTCGATCAAGAGCACCCTGTCGGCGATGAACCTGCCGTCGACCGGCGATCTCGACACCCTGCGAGAGAAGATCGACGACCTCGAGGGCGTGCTCGCGCAGCTCGAGTCGAAGATCGACGTGCTGGTCGAGCAGAAGAAGAAGTGACGCGCTGATGTCTGCCCGTCGCGTCGCCTTCATCAATGAGAAGGGTGGCACCTGCAAGACGACCCTGGCGGTCAACGTCGCGGCGTACCTGGCCGAGAAGAAGAAGAAGCGGGTGCTGCTGGTCGACCTCGACACCCAGGGGCACGCCGGCAAGTCGCTGGGCGTCGACCCGCGCGGCCTCTCGAAGAACGTCTTTCACCTGCTGACCGACGCCGCCGTCACGCTCGAGCAGGTGACGCTCCCGACCGCGACCGCCAACCTCAGCCTGGTGCCGTCGTGGAAAGAGATGGCCGAGTTCCCCACGCTGGCGGCGAGCGACCCCGAGCGCGCCCGCCTGCTCGCCCGCCGGCTGCGCCCCGCGCTCGACCACTACGACTTCGTCCTCTTCGATGCGCCGCCGTCGCTGGGGCTCACCACCACCAACATCTTGCTGGCCGCCGAAGAGGTGGTGGTGCCGGTGGCGACGACCTACCTGGCGCTCGACGGCTGCGCCGAGATGGTGGCCACCGTTGACGACGTCAAGGCCACCTACGGCCACCAGGCGCTGCGCATCACCCTGGTGGTGCCGACCCTCTATCGCAAGACGCAGCTGGCCGACGAGGTGCTGGCCAAGCTCCGGCAGTACTTCCCGCGGCGCACGGCCGAGCCCTTCGCGCTGAGCGTCACCGTCGACGAGGCGCAGAGCCACGGCAAGACCATCTGGGAGTACGCGCCGTGGAGCCGCGGCGCGACGATGCTGCAGTCCATCGCCGAGGCCGTCGACAAGGCCGGCCGGTAGCGCCCGCCTCAGCGCTCGCGGTCGCGCTTGCGGGGCTCGTCAGACCGGCGGTTCTCTTCGATCTCCGAGATCCGCTTCTCCATCTGCTCGATGCGCTGCACCAGGGTGTTGAGGTCGCGGCCCAGCGCCGGCAGGTTGCCCAGCACGTTCTCGATGGCGTGCTTCACCCGCTCGTCGATCTTCGCCTGCCACGCCTCGACCACCTTCTGCGACTGCGTCAGCAGCGCCGCGGGCGTCAGCGGCTCGGCCTCGGCCTCGCGGCCCAGCAGCTTGTCGATGCGGTTGGTGGCCTCTTCACGGAAGGTGGCGACCCGCTGGGTGACGGTGGCGGTGATCTCGTTGAGCGAGTCCTGCGGGCGGCGAATGATCTCGCGCAGCACCGACAGCGGCATCTGGTTCTTCTTCTTCTCTTCTTCGAAGACGATCTGCGCCAGCGTCACCGACGTCAGGTCTTCCTTGGTGCGGTTGTCGACGATCTGCACCTCGACGCCCTGCTTCACCATCTCGGCGATCTCGTCGAGCGTGACGTAGCGGCTCTCGACGGTGTCGTAGAGCTTGCGGTTCGTGTAGCGCTTGATGACCTTCGGCTCGCGCGTGGTCTGCTCGGCTTCGCTCATCGGCTTCCCCGGAAATCTGACGCAGTGCGAAACGGCCCTACCACCCGAGCAAGGAACGGGGCAAGCACCTTGAATGACGTATACTTGCGCGGCCGCCCCGGGTCGGCGCCCCATGATCGTCAAGTGCGAGCAGTGCGAGACCAAGTTCAAGATCCCTGACGACAAGGTCACGGACAAGGGCGTGAAGGTGCGCTGCACCAAGTGCAGCCACACGTTCCGGGTGACGAGGGCCTCGGGCACACCCTCGGGGGCGCACCCTGCGGCGCCTGCTGACGCGGCCACGGTGCGGGTGCCTCCGCTGGCGAAGCCGGTGACGCTCGACAGCGCCGACCCGTTCAGCAAGTTCGGCGAGACGCAGCGCGTGCCCAAAGAGGAGCAGACCCGCCCCGGCGTCTTCGCCCTCGGGGTCGAGGCCTCGCGAATGCCCGAGCTCGGGCGCCCGGTCCCCGCGCCTCCCGCGCCGCCCGCCGCGCCCCAAGGAGGCGCCTCACCGTTCGACTTCGGGAGCCTCGCGCCGCCGGCCGGACCAGCCGCCGCGCCCGGAGCGGAGGCGTCGCCGTTCGACTTCGCGAGCCTGATGGGCCCGCCTCCGGGTGGACCGCCGGCGGCCGCGGCGCGCCCGCCCGGGCCGGCCCCCTTCGACTTCTCGGCCCTCACCGCGCCGGCTCCGGTGGAGCCGCCCGCGGCCCCCGCGCCCGCGCCGCGCATGTCGGCGCCCGCGCGGCCCGTCGACGCGCCGGCGATGTCGTTCGACTTCTCTTCGCTGGGCGCGCCGGAGCCCAGCCAGGCGCCGACCGCGCAGGTGGCGATGCTGCCGGATCTGCAAGACGCGTTTCCCCCCCAGGGGCCAGCGGCGCCGCCACCGCTGGGCGACGACTTCTTCGCGTCGGGCCCCGCGCAGCACCAGACCGGCCCGCTGCCGTCGGTCGCGCCCGACGCGACGAAAGAAGAGGCCCGCAACGCGCTCTTCGACATGAGCGTGGCCGCGCCGCCCGAGGCGCCCGCGCCGGTGATGCCCGCGCCGGCCCCCGAGCCGCTGCCGCCACACTTCCCCGCGTCGAGCCCGTCGAACGTCGTGGCCGTGCCCCGCCCGCCGGACCCGGCGACCGAGCGCGGCCGGCGGGTGCTCGGCATCGTGGTGAACGTGCTGATCGCCGCGGTGCTGGTGATCGGCCTGGTCGTCGTCGGCACCGCCACCCTCAACGAAGGCAAGCTCGACCTCCAGTCGGTGGTGGCGACGCTCAAGACCCTGGTGACGCCCGAGAGCGAGTTCACCGCCGAGGACATCTCGAACGGGCTCTACGAGACGCGAATGGGCCGGCCGGTGTTCTTCGTGCGCGGCGTGGTGACGAACCGCAGCGCGGCCGCGACCCGGGTGAGGGTGCGCGCCGAGATCCTCGACGGGGCGACGCTGGTGCGCGCCGCCGAGGTGACCGCCGGCGCCCCGCCGAGCCCCGAAGAGCTCTACCGCCTGGCCGAGGTGTCTCAGCTCGAGACGCTGATGGAGCGCACCTCGACCAAGGCGCCGCCCGTCGAGCCCCGGGGCGCGGTGCCGTTCTTGGTGGCGTTCTCGGAGTACCCGCCCGACCTGAAGGCGTTTCGGGTGCGCGTCACCGCCACGCCCGAAGGCGCTCCGACGGCGGCGGTCGTGCCCGCGACGCCGTGAGCGAGCGCGAGCCGACGCTGCAGGTGGTGCAGCGCCTGGTGGTGCTGTCGGGCGGCGACGACATTCGACGCAAGGCCGCGGCGCGCCTGCTCGCGCAGCTCGACCCGACCGGCGCGACGATGTTGCTGCACGAGGTGCAGGTGCTGGCGCGCACCGGGAGCGCCGCCGCCGCCGAGGCGATGCTGGCGTTCTCGCGGGCCCTCGAGCTCGAGGCGCTGACGATTCCCCACGTCGAGCTGCTCCGCCGCGCGGCGAGCCTGATGGGCGCCACCACGGTCGAGCTGCTGTTCTCCGAGGGCGAGGCCGCCATGGCCTACGACGCCAACGCCGCGGCGCGCGCCGACGCCAAGCTCTTCAACCAGCCGCTGGGGGTGCTCAAGTCACGCGCGCGGTTGACCCAGAACCCCGACGAGATGGCGCGCTTCGCGGTGGCCTCGAACGCCGCGGTGGTGCGGGAGCTGTTGCGGAACGCGCGCCTCACCGAAGAGGTGGTGGTGCGCATCGCGGCCCGCCGGCCCGCGCGCCCGGAGCCGCTGGTCGAGATCTGGCGCTCCGACCGGTGGACGACGCGGCCCGGGGTGCGGCGCGCGCTGGTGTTCAACCCGTACCTGCCGGTCGACGTGGGGGCGCGCATCGTGCCGCTGCTCTCGCGCGCCGATCTGCTCGAGCTCTCGAAGGACTCCAGCGTTCACCCGAGCCTCAAGGAGCAGGCCCTGGTGCTGCTGGCTGCCGCGAGGCGCTGAGGCCTCAGTCGCGCTTGACGCGCCCGTCGACGACCTGGGCGTCTTCGTCGCCGCGCTCCAGCCGCTTCGCCTTGCCGTCGACCAGATCGTCGCCCTTCGAGGCCTTCTTGAAGGAATAGACGAACTTGCCGAGCGAGTTGCCGAGCTGCCCCATGCGCGAGGCCGAGAACACGATCACCAGAATCGCGGCGATCATCGCCACTTCGCCGACACCGAACGGGCCCATGGCCTTCACCCTGTCTGAAGACCGGCGGCGGCGCAACTTGACGACTGGCCCTGAGGGCAGCATCACCCGGTCATGCGCATCCTGGGGCACCGCGGCGCGAGCGCCGACTTTCCCGAGAACACGCTCGAGGCCTTCGAGGGGGCCGTGGCGCAGGGCGCCGATGGCGTCGAGCTCGACGTGATGGTGTGCGGCTCGGGGGAGCTGGTGGTGTGTCACGACGAGCGGCTCGAGCGCCTGGCGGGCAAGGCCTGGGAGGTGGCGACCACGCCCTGGCGGAAGCTGCGGCAGGCCGACGTGGGCACCAGGCTGGGCTTCGCGCCCGCGCGCATTCCGTTGCTGACCGAGGTGTTCGACGCGCTGCCTTCGGATTTCGTCGTCAACGTCGAGCTCAAGTGCGAGACGGTCGACGACCGGGGGCTCGCCGTGGCGGTGGGCGCGCTGCTGCACCAGCGCCAGGCGGGGGCGCGGGCGTTCGTCTCGAGCTTCAACCCGCTGTGTCTGGTGCGCCTGGCGCGCGCGTACCCCGACTGCCCGCGCGGGCTGCTGCTCGACCCCGACAAGGCGTGGTGGCCCCAGGCCTACGGGTGGTTGCCGGTGGTGGCGAAGACCTCGGTGCACCCGCACTTCAGCGCCTGCACCCAGGCGCGCGTCAACGGCTGGCACGAGCGGGGCTGGCAGGTGGCCGCGTGGACGGTGGATGACGGCAACGAGGCGCGGAGCCTTCGCGCCATGGGCGTCGAGTGGCTCATCACCAACCGGCCGGCCGCGATGAAGCGGGCCCTCTCGGGAGGGGTGGCCTAGAAGTCGAGGCCCAGCGAGCCGGTGACCGCCAGCACCCCTGGAATGGTGCGGGTCTCGTTGGCGCCAGTGTCGCGGAAGCTGGGGAACACCGAGTACGAGACCTCGGCGTTGATGAGCGCGTGGCCGCCGATGAAGCGCAGGCCGCCGTAGAAGCGGTTGTGGGTGTTCTGCACCGCCTGCAGCGAGGTGAAGACGTAGTAGTCCTTGAAGAGCTCGGTGTCGGCCTCGGCCACGGTGCGGCTGGGGCGGAAGTCGATGTTGCCGGTGGACGAGCCGACGAACACCAGGCTCCAGCCGGCGTACGGCGTCAGGGTGATCATGCCGGCGATGGCGAACTGCTTGCCGATGCCGAGGTCCAGGCCGCCGGCGGTGAGATCGAAGTCGCGCGAGTTGACGATCTTGTTCACGAACCCGCGCACGCCGATGTCGGGCAGGTAGGTGAAGCCCTCATTGAGGGCCCACTTCAGCTCGAGCCCGCCGGTGCCCATGCGGCTCTCGGGGAGCCACGAGGCGCGGGCGCCCACCTCGAACGAGAACGGCAGGCCCTTGCGCAGGTGCACGCTGGGGAACCAGGTGGCGCCGCGGAACGAGCCCAGGGTGGGGAGCGAGGCCGTGTCCACGGCGTAGTAGGTGAAGTCGGCGCTGAAGGCGAAGCCCGAGTGCCCCAGCGTCTCGGGCGGCATGCCGTTGACCGAGGTCATCACCGCGGCGAACTGGCGCGCGAAGACGCGGAAGTTCCCGTTGGCGCGCGGGTCGAACCCGGTGCCGTCGGGTTGCGGGTTGCCCAGCTTCGAGATCTGAAAGTCGTTGGAGAAGCCCTGCGCCAGGGCAGGACCAGCGGCCAACAGGGCGGCGAGCGTGAAAGCGCACGCGAAGAGGCGCGTCTGCATGGCGCCGACGCTACCCGCCGCCCCTCGCAGGGGCAACAAACCGATGGCCCAAAACCGATGGCCCAAAGGCCTCAGGGCTTGGCCGAGCGGGGCGGCTCGTCGCTCACCTTCTGGGCGACGGCCGGCGCGCGGCGACGAATCACCACCGTCTTGCGGCTGGCGAAGTCGGCGGTCTCGCGCGCGACGACGGTGACGAAGTTGTTGCCCTCCTTGAGCGGGAACTCGGTGGTGAACTTCAGCTTGTCGCCGTCGTCGGCCGAGCGGCTCTTGAAGAAGACCTTCTGGTCGTTCACCAGCACGAAGACGTCGAGGAGCGACGGGTCGGTGATGACGCTCGAGAGGGTGAAGGTGGGCGAGTCCACGGCGGTGCCGCCGGTGGCCGAGTCGACGTTGACGCTGATCTGCGCCGGGGCGCGGAAGGGCACCGACTCGAAGTCCTTGCCTTTGGGGAGCGCCGCCTTCTGGCCGCGCGCGTCGCGCAGATCAGAGACCCTGACGAAGGCGAACCGGCCCTCGCCCCACTCGACGCGGGCCATGTTGGCGCCGCGGGCCTGCTCGTTCACCACCGCGCCTTTGGGGAGCTTCGCGATCACGTTGGAGCGCGGGTCGACGCTGCTGAACAGCTCGGCCTTGTCGGCGACGCGGGCCACGCCCTTGCGGGGCTCGAGCACGAACGGCGCCGCGCCCTCGGGCGCGACCGGCACCATCAGCTTGTCGGCGAGGAACTCTTCGAGCGGCTCGTCGATGACGTTGATGCGCAGGGCGAACTCGTCGTTCTTCAGGCCCTTCTTCACGCCGAGGCTGAACCGGGCCGTCTTGGTCTCTCCGACGTCGAGCTCGCCGAGCTTGAAGCGGCCCTTCTCGATGAAGATGTTGGGCTCGCCGGTGTTGCGAATGATGGTGAAGGTGTCGAGGGCCTTGCCGGTGCCGACGTTGGTGACGTCGAGGAGCAGCGACACCGTCTCGTTGCGCTGGGCCTGGCCGTCCTGGTTGCAGGCCTGGCAGTCGTCGACGAGCTGGTAGGTGTAGGCGAAGCGGGGCCGGGGCAGCTCGACGAAGTTCAGCTCGCCGGCCACGGTGTCCTGGAGCACGTCGCCCGAGTCGTCCTGGAACTTCACGGTGACGCCGTCGCGGCGCGAGATCAGGTCTTTCGGGAGCTTCACGCTGACGGTCCACGCGCGCTTCTCACCGGGCTTGAGCGCGCCGAAGAGGAACTCGCGGCGGTCGAGGAAGCCGTTCTCGCTCTCGACCCACGCGCGCAGGCGCTTGAGGGGCTCGGCGCCCTTGTTCTCGGCGGTGAGCTCGAGCTCCACGGTCTCGCCGGCCGAGATCTTCCGCTCGGCGTTGGGCTTGAGGCTGCTCTCGATCGAGATCTTCTTCGGGGTCTCGCCGGGGCTCCAGTCGATGCCGAGGTTCGAGATCGCGCCGGCGATTCGCTCCTCCTCCGACTTGCTCTTCTGGGCGACGAACTTCGCGCCGGCCTCGAGCATCTTGTCGCGGCGCAGCTGCGGCGCGCTCAAGAGGAAGTCGCGCGCGAACGACACCTCGAAGTCTTCGCGCACCTCGTCTTGCGACTCGGCGTCGAGCTGGTCGTCGAGGTCTTCCTCGGGGGGCGCGGCGTCGGCGTCGGTGAGGGGGGTCTTGCCCGCCGGCGCCTTCCCCTTCGTCGCGGGGGCCTTGGGGTCCTTCTTCTCGTCGGGCCTGGGCGCGACCGCGACCTTCTCCTTCTCCTCCTTGAGGTACTTGAGCGTCATCGCGGGCTTCTCGCGCACCACCACCTCTTCACGCTTCTTGGCGGCCTTGTCGTTCGACGGGTTGCCGAAGTGGTGATCGAGGTCGGCCTCGCCCATCGAGCGCCGCGGCGCGAACACGTCGACGCGATCTTTCGAGACCCGGGTGGGGATGAGCTGGATGTCGGGCGTGATGCCGATCTCTTGAATCGAGATGTCGCCGGGCGTGAGGTACTTGGCGATGGTGAGCTTGAGCGCGCTCTCGTCGGGGAAGTCGTAGAGCACCTGCACCGAGCCCTTGCCGAAGGTCTGCCGGCCGATGATGACGGCGCGGTTGAGGTTCTTGAGCGCGCCCGCGACGATCTCAGAGGCCGAGGCGCTGCCGGCGTTGACCAGCACCGCCACCGGGTAGGCCTCGTCGTTGTCGTCTTCGTGCGCGCGCTTCTCTTCGCGGAGCTTGTCCGAGAGGCCGACGGTGGCGACGATGGTGCCGCTGCTGACGAAGAGGTCAGACACCTGAATGGCCTGGTCGAGCAGGCCGCCGGGGTTGCCGCGGAGGTCGAGCACCACGCCCTTGAGGCCGCCAGGGCTCCCGCCCGCCTTCGCCTCGGTGGTCAGCTGCTGCAGCGCCTGGCTGAGGTCCTTGGTGGTGTTGCCCTGGAAGTTCTTCACCCGCACGTAGCCGACGCCCGAGGACAGCAGCTTCGACTGCACCGAGTCGATGGTGATCATGCCGCGGGTCAGGGTCATCGCCTGCGCCTTGTCCCAGCCCTTGCGGTTGACGGTGATGGTGACGCGCGAGTCGACGGGCCCGCGCAGCTTCCCGACCGCCTCGTTGAGGTCCATGTTGACGGTCGACTCTTCACCGATGCGGGTGATCTGATCGTCCTTCTTGATGCCGGCGCGGAAGGCGGGCGTCTTGGGGAGCACCTTGACGACGGTGAGAATGCCCTCGCGCATCTGAATGACGAAGCCGAGGCCGCCGAACTCGCCCTTCGTCGAGAGCTTCATCTCGCGGTACATCTCGGGCCGCAGCAGAATGGAGTGCGGGTCGAGGGTGTTGAGCATGCCGTTGACGGCCGCGTATTCGATCTCGCGGGTGTCGTCGGTGGGCCGCATGTTCCTGGCGATGAAGTCGAAGACGTCTTTCATGGTGAACGACATGCGCCAGAGCGTGTCGACGTGAGAGATGTCGAACTCCTTGGCCTTGCCGTTGACGTTGAGGCGCAGCTTGCCCGACTCGGCCGAGCCGTCGACCATCACCTCGGGCACCGACTTCTCGACCGCCTCGAGGGCCGCCACCATCATCTCTTTGGGGCGCACGCGCTTGGGGTCGACGTAGTTGTCCTTCACGTAGAGGATGACCTTGGTGAGCACCCGCAGCGCCGACAGCTCGTGCGGCGCCTTGGCTCCGTCGTCGCTGCCGGCCCTGGTCGGCGCGGCCTCGACCTGCTTGACCATCGTGAGGGTGAGCGGTGCGCGGTCGTTGCCCGCCAGCGCCCACGCGACGATCAGCGCGGCGACGACGACGACCCTGCGGAGCATGTGCATGATGTGGAGTTTCCTCGATGAATCCTGCGAAGCGATGGGCGCGAGCCTAATCACCGGGGTCTGGCCCTTCAAGGAAGCCCAACACGAGGCGGGCGCTCCACGTTCCCTGGCGGACACAGGCCGACTGGAGAGGGTCGTCAGGGCGTGACGGGCGGCGGAGGGCCGAGGGCCTCGACGGCGCGCAGGGCCCGGAACAAGAGCGTGCCCGAGACGACGGCCACCGGCATCAGGAAGAAGTTGAGCACCGGCACCCATAGCATCACGTACAGCGCCGCGCCGAAGCCCAGCGCCAGCGTCAGCCTGCGCCGGAGCACCAGCACCACCTGTCCGAAGGGGTAGAGGTGGCGGGCCATGGGGTTCGAGAGGTGCTCGATGGAGAGGCAGAACATGCTCCACAGCGAGCCGGCGATCGCGAAGAGCACGCTCCCCGCCCCGGGGACCAGGTTGAGCGGCAGCAGCAGGCCGACCCCGACCAGCTGCGTCGAGAGGCGCAGCAGCGTGTGGCCCAGCGAGTGGAGCGTGCCGCGCGCGGTCGCGCTGACGGTGAACGGCGTCGCGGTGAAGCCGCCACACTGCACCTCGGTGCCCTCGGAGAGCGGGTCTTGCAGCGGCGCCAGCACGAGGTTGGGCACGGTGAGCGCGCTGAGGAAGTAGGTCAGGCCGAAGAAGAGGAAGCCGACGACCGCCGAGAGCGCCGTGCGCCACGAGCCGGTGCCGATCAGCGCCTCGGCCCACCCGAACGCGCGGGGCCACCAGAACACCACGAGGCCGACCAGCACCCCGGCCGTCACCAGCCCCGACAGGAGCGACAGGCCGACCAGCCGCGGCGACGCCACCATCACCTTCACCGCGCGGAAGGGCAGGGCCAGGCCGCGGAAGAAGTCACCGAGTCGGGCCTCGGCGGGGAGGGTGGGGATCACGGAGCTCACGGCACCTCGGGCGCGGCGTTGTTTAGGTGGGCACGCAGGGAGGCCACGTTATAGAGCCGCCCCCATTGCATGTCGCTCGACGCTCGCCAGACCGAAGTGCAGCCGATGACCACGGCCCAGGCGCTCGAAGACACCTTCCGCTCGGCGGAGCGCCGGGACGGGCCGGGCCTGGTGGGCCTCGAGCACGAGAAGCTGCTCTTCCCCGCCGGCGGCGCGGGCGCGGTGCCCTATGACGGGCCCTCGGGCGTCGGCGCGCTGCTCGAGGCCTTCCTCCCCGAGGGGTGGGAGGCCTTTCACGAAGGCCCCGGGCTCCCGATCATCGCGCTGGTGAAGGGCCGCGTCACCGTCTCGCTCGAGCCGGGCGGGCAGTTCGAGCTCTCGGGCGCGCCCCACCCGACGGCGCGCGAAGGGCACCTCGAGAACCTCGCCCACCTCGCGCGGCTGAAGGCGCACGCCGCGGCGCTGGGGCAGCAGGTGGTGGGGCTGGGCTATCGGCCCTTCCTCTCGCTCGACCAGATGCCGTGGATGCCGAAGTCGCGCTACGGCGCGATGAAGCAGACCCTGGGCGCCCGCGGCTCCCACGCCTTCAACATGATGTTGATGACGACGACCGCGCAGGTCTCGCTCGACTGGCGCGACGAGGCCGACTGCGCGCGCAAGGTGACGGCGGCGGCGCGCATGACGCCGGTGACGGTGGCGCTCTTCGCCAACAGCCCCATCGTCGAGGGCGCCGACAGCGGCTTTCAGTCGTTTCGCAGCCGGGTGTGGAACGACGTCGACCCCGCCCGCTGTGGCACGCCGGCCTTCATGATTGACGGCTCCTTCTCGTACCGCCGCTACGTCGAGTGGGCCCTGGCGGCGCCGCTGCTCTTCTTGCGCCGCGACGGCCGCTACCTGACGCCGAAGCTCACCTTCGGCCAGCTGCTCGAGCAGGGCTTCGATGGCCAGCCGGCCCTCGGCACCGACTGGGTCGATCACCTCTCGACGCTCTTCCCCGAGGTGCGCATCAAGCGGGTGCTCGAGGTGCGCAGCGCCGACGCGGTGGACGGGCCGATGACGGGCGCGCTGGCGGCGATGATGCGCGGGCTGCTCTACGACGCCCAGGCGCTCGACGCGCTCACCCGCGCGACCGCCATGTCGGTGGAGCAGCACCACGCGCTGCACCGCGCCGCCCAGCGAGACGGGCTCCAGGCCGAAGGCCTGCTCGAGCTGGCCCGCGACGTCGTGGGCATCGCCAAGGCAGGCCTCACCCGGCTCGACCCCGAAGACGTGCCGCTGCTCGAGCCGCTCGAGGCCGTCGTGGCAAGCGGGCGCGCGCCCGCCGTCCTGGTGCGTGAGGCCTTCGCGGCGCGCACCTCGAACGAGGCCTTCGTCTCGAAGTTCGCGCTCTAGAAAACACGACGGCCACGCGACCCTGGTAGGGCGGCGTGGCCCTGGCGCGTCGTTCGGTCGTCCGTCGACTACTCGAGGGCGCCCTTGACGCGGTCGAGGTGCCAGCTGTCGGGGCCGTAGCGGCCCAGAATGGTGCGGCTCTTGTCGATGAGGAACGGGCCCTTGTTGCCTGGGCGCAGCGAGTAGGGGCCCACCGGCTTCTCGACGACCAGCTCGGTCGCCTGGTCGCCCTTGAGCACGTTGGTGATGGTGAGCTTCACCGTCTGCGACGCCGAGGTGTAGCCGACGCTGGTGGCGCCGGGCTTGGCGTTGGCGGGCTGCGGCGGCGTCGGGCCGGTCGAGACGACCTCTTTCACCTCGGCCTCGACGACCCAGGCGGCGTTCGGCATCACTTCTTCGATTGGTTCAGGAGGCTTGGCCATGGGGCACGCTCAATTCGTGTACATCAGGTTCTGGTAGAGCTTCGCGAACTCTTCGAGCTTGAGCTTGAAGACGCCGTCGTTGGCGCCGTTGCCCGCCGGCTCCGACTCGCCCCACGGGTTGCGGAGGATGACGAAGCGGTCGTTGCCCTGCTGCTCGTAGCCGAGCACCGAGTACGCGTGGTCGCCGTAGACGCCGGTGTTCGTGTAGCGCGCCTCGTCGTGGTAAGTGCCCGCCGCGACCGGCTGGTTGGCGTCGATGTTGCGCTTGATGGTGTCGAACACCCGGTTGAGGTTTCCCGCCGAGATGTTGATGCTGGCGCCGTCGCGGCCGAGCACCGCCTCGAAGACGTCGCTCGAGTGCCCGCCGTTGCCGATGGTGTCGTAGCTGCCCTGCCACTGGGCGTAGGCCTTCTCGACGAGCGGGAACCACAGCTCCATCTTCCTGGGGTCGGAGCTGTTCGCGCTGCGCCCGTAGAGCGCCCCGCCGTAGGAGCGCGCCCAGAGATCGCCGTCGACCTTCACCGCGACGTCCTTGAAGCCCTGGCTGTTCCAGTCGCGCTGCTTGAAGGTCACCGTGTAGGTGCCGTCGCCGTTGTCCTTGATGAGCTTGTTGATGGCCTCGGGGTTGGCCTTGGCGATGGCCGCGATGGCGGCGGGGAAGTAGCAGTCGCCGATCTGGCCCTGCTGCACGTCTTCGGGCTTGGCGCCGTCGACGAAGAGCGGCCCGGTGAAGTTGACCTTGCTGAAGCGGGGCTTGCCGGCCGAGTCGAGCTCGTCCTTGTGGAGCGCGGGGTCGGGGATGAGGTCGGTGTTCGAGGGCGCGCCGCCGGGCACGGTGACGTTGCCGACCGACTGGGTGAACGAGGTGTTGTTGACGCCGTCCGAGGCCGCCACCGAGAACGAGTCGCCCGGCTTGCCGTTGACCGTGAAGCCCTCGGGGAAGCCGCCGGTCTCGGTGATGGTGACCTTCGTCTTCTCGCCGGTGCGCTTGTTGGTGAGCTCGAGCTGGGCGCCGGGCTCCGAGACCTGGCGGCTGGCGTTGATGTTGCTAACCGAGATCTTGCCGTTGCCGGCGTCGGCCAGGCCGATGCGGAAGAGCGCGACGGTGGCGTTGTTGGTGTCTTTGCTGGCGATGCCCGTGGCCTTGATGGTCACCCAGTCGGTGGTGGTGCCGTCGGCGTTGCGCGCGCGCATGCGAATGAGGTCGCCCTCGCGCATGGCCTGGTCGCCGGTGAGCTTCGCCATGGTGAAGGCGCCGTTGGCGTCGGCCTTGCCGATGACGGTGGTGTCGTCCATGTGCAGGCGGCCGCCGGGCGCGGTCGAGATGTTGATGGCCTCGATGCTGGCGCCGGCCTTCGCGAGGCCCGAGAGCCCGTTCTTCTGGTCGCCGGAGATCGAGAGGCCGTTCACGGGAGGCGGTGGCGGGAGCGGAGCGCTGCGATCGAGCACCGCCTCGAGGAACTGCTTGGCGCTCGGGTCGAGCGGCACCGAGCCCTGGTCGAGGATGGCGGCGAGGTCTTTCTTCTCGTTCGCCGTCATGCCGCCCTTGACGAGGGCGATCTGCTGCTCGCGCGACATGCCCGGCTTCTGGAGCTCGGTCGCCACCTTCGACGCCGACCAGCCCCGGTTGCCGTCGCCGACCAGCGCGACCAGCTGCAGCACCTGCTCTTGCCCGAGCTTGAGGTTCGGGTTGGTGCGCCGCTGCGCTTCGAAGTTCGTGTAGAGCGAGCCCAACTTCGCGTCGTTGAAACGAATCGGCATGTCGGAGTTCCTCGAGGGAGACCGCAGGAGCTAAGCAGAAGCGTAGGGATTTTTGAGGGTGAAATAAGAATCTGCCTACATTGTCTCACAGCTGGCGCCCCGGTTGCGCCCGCCGAAGACTGGAGCGTTTTCAGCGGCTTGGCGCTCGTCGAAATCCGGTAGGTGGCGCCGGGGGGCT
Organism: Myxococcus sp.; assembly: GCA_014879945.1. Lineage (GTDB taxonomy): Bacteria > Myxococcota > Myxococcia > Myxococcales > Myxococcaceae > Xiheimicrobium. Next base: position 30,075 of record JACSRE010000162.1, on the reverse strand, counting down.
GTGGCAGCTTCGCGCGCATGAACGTCAAACGCGACGCCTCGGTAGCGACCTTCCTGCGCAGCGTGCCCGTGTTTCATGATCTGAAGGGCGCCAGCCTCGACATCCTCTTCGACTTCCTCGAAGAGCGCACGTGGGGCCCCGGCGACACCATCTTCAGCGAGGGCGAGCTGGGTCGGACGATGTACGTGATTCGCGACGGCGAGGTCGAGGTGGCCCGCAAGTCGAGCCGCGGCAACGAGGTGCCCATCGTGCGCCTGGGCCCCGGAGAGACCTTCGGCGAGATGACGCTGGTCGAATTGCAGCCGCGCAGCGCGACGTGCCTGGTGAAGAAGAAGACCACCACCTACGCGCTCACCAACCTCGACCTGTGGAACCTCTACAAGGCCGACAACTACGCCTACATCATCATCCTCCAGAACATCTGCCGCATGCTCTCGCGCCGCCTGCGCAAGGCCGACGGGCGCATCGTGGAGTTCCTCGACATGCTCGACGAGGCCGGCGTCTCGAAGGCGAAGAAGAGCAAGCCGAAGAGCAAGAAGAAGTAGCCCATGTTCACCGGGCTCGTGCAGGCGCAGGGCACCGTGGAGCGCGTGACGCCCGTCGGCGGGGTCGTCGATGTGTGGATCCGCGCGGCCTTCGAGACGCCGGGGTACCAGCACGGCGAGTCGATCAGCTGTGACGGCGTGTGCCTGACGGTGGTCGAGTCGAAGGGCGCGTCGTTTCGGGTGCAGGCGGCGCCCGAGACCCTGGCGCGCACCACCCTGTCGGGGTGGCGCACCGGCACGACGGTGAACCTCGAGAAGGCGCTGAAGGTCGGCGACCGGCTCGGCGGGCACTGGGTGCAGGGCCACGTCGATGGCGTAGGCGAGGTGCTCGCGGTGACGGCGGACGGGGGCTCGTGGCGGCTCTCGGTGTCCCTCCCGCCGGCGCTCTCGCCCTTCTTCGTCGAGAAGGGGTCGGTCTGCATCGACGGCGTCTCGTTGACGCTCACCACGGTCGACGCCACCCGCTTCGGCGTGATGCTGATCCCCGAGACCTGGGAGAAGACGTCGCTGTCGACCAAGCGCGTCGGCGCCCAAGTGAACCTCGAGGCCGACATCGTAGGCAAGTTCGTCGCGAAGATGATCGGCCAGCGCGGCGGCCTGACCGAGGCCCAGCTGCGATTGGCGGGCTTCATCGCGTGACCGCGGCCGCCGAGGCGCTGGTGCGCTCGGTGACGCAGGTGGCTTCGGTGCCGCTGGTCCCCGAGGTGCGGCTCCACCTGCTGCCGCCGACCCACCCGCTGTGGACCGCCACGCCCGAGGAGGCCAGGGCGCACGGGCTCGAGCAGCCGTACTGGGCCTTCGCCTGGCCTGGCGGGCAGGCGCTCGCGCGCTGGGTGCTCGACCACCCCGAGGCGGTGCGCGGAAAGCCCGTGCTCGACGTGGGCAGCGGCGGGGCGCTCGAGGGCCTCGCGGCGCTGCGGGCCGGCGCGCTCAGCGTCACCTGCGCCGACGTCGACCCCGTCGCGAACGTGTGCGCGCGGCTGAACGCGGCGGCGAACGGCGTCACCATCGAGACGCTCACGGACGACCTGCTCTCGCGGCCCGCCGGCGCGGTGGCGTGCGCGGTGGTGCTCGTCGGCGATCTCACCTTCGACGAGGCGATCACCGCACGGCTGGTGCCCTGGCTCCGGGCCCACCGCGCGCTGGGGCGCGAGGTGCTGGTGGGTGACGCCGGCCGGGTCGGCCTGCCCGCCGACTTCGTGGCGGTGGGCGAACACGCGGCGCCGTTCGACGGAGACCCGCGCGGCTCGGTGGACTGGCGGGTGGCGGTGCGACGCCTCTCTTGACCCCCGCGGGTGGGGGCTGTGGAGCCCCGACGGCTTCACCCCGAGCGCGAGGGCCCAGGCGCCCGCGACGTCAGCCCGCGAGGAACTCGATCAGGTCGAGCTTGGTGACGACCGCCACGATCTTCTGGCCGTCGCGCACCACCGCCACGTTGTCCTGCGCGAAGACCTGCCGCAGCTGGGGAATGGTCATCTCTTTGGTCACCACGCCGTCGAGCGGGGCGATGAGCGCGTCGATGCTGTCGGCCTTCTTCACCGCGCCGCTCACCAGGCCGTTGAGCAGATCGTACTCGTGGATCATGCCGAGCGCCGAGCCGTCGTCCTTGAGCACCGGCATCTGCGAGATGCCGTGGCGCTTCATGTCTTCGATGACGCGGCCGATGGGCTCGCCCTTCTTCGCGGTCACCAGCGTCTGCGGCTTCTTCGCCAGAATGTCGCCGACGGTGCCGGGGCCCTTCTCTTCGAGGAAGCCGTTGTCGCGCATCCACTCGTCGGAGAAGTACTTGGTGACGTACGAGTTGCCCGAGTCGGGCAGCACCACGACGATGGTCTTGCCCTTGCCGAGCTCCTTCGCGAGCTCGACCGCGACGTGCACCGCCGACCCCGAGGAGCCACCCGCGAAGATGCCCTCTTCACGCGCGAGGCGGCGGGCCATCACGAAGCTCTGGCGATCGTCCACCTGGCGCACCTGATCGACCACCTTGAAGTCCATCGCGCCGCACACCATGTCTTCGCCGATGCCCTCGACCTTGTAGACGTGCGAGTCGCCGACTTTGCCGGTCTTGAAGAAGCCCGTGTAGATGGAGCCGATCGGGTCGACGCCGATGTTCTGCACTTTGGGGTTCTTCTCTTTGAGGTACTTGCCGGCGCCGCTCATGGTGCCGCCGGTGCCCAGGCCCGCGACGAAGTAGTCGATCTTGCCGTCGAGCTGGTCCCAGATCTCGGGGCCGGTCGAGAGGTAGTGCGCCTCGATGTTGTCGGGCGTGTGGTACTGGTTCGGGTAGAACGAGTTGGGCGTCTCTTTGACGATGCGCTTGGCCGTCTCGTAGTAGCTGCGCGGGTCTTCGGCCGGCACGTTGGTCGGCGTCACCACCACCTGCGCGCCCATGCCCTTGAGGCGGTTGATCTTCTCGGACGACATCTTGTCCGGCATCGTGAAGATCGTCTTGTAGCCGCGCACCGCGGCCACCATCGCCAGGCCGAAGCCGGTGTTGCCCGAGGTGTTCTCGACGATGGTGCCGCCCGGCTTGAGGCGCCCGTCCTTCTCGGCCTTGTTCACGATGTGAACGGCCATGCGATCTTTGACGGCGCCGCCCGGGTTCATGAACTCGAGCTTCACGTAGATGGTCGCGTCGTTGGGACCGACGACGTGGTTGAGCTTGACCATCGGGGTGTTGCCGATGGCATCGAGGACGGAGTCGTAGACGCGCTTCATGGTGGGCTGCGTATACCCAACTTCACGCGCGAACTGATCAGCGATCGTCCACCAGGTTGTCCATGGTCTTGCCCTTGCGGCTGATGACGGCGGTGAGGCCCTGCTGGGCGTCGGCGGCGTCGCGCACCACGTGGGCCAGCGCGCCGATCTCTCGAATCCACTCGTGGGCGCGGGGGCCCAGGCCCGAGAAGCTGACCGCCAACAGGGGCGGCTCACGGGTGCGGCCGAGCCAGTAGTCGAGCACCTCGTGCTTCTCGGGGGCCGACACCGGGCGCAGGCGCCGCGACTCGCGATCGAGCAGGTTGTTGAGCGCCGAGGGCATGCGCGCGGCCCACTCGCTGACGGTGATCATCGGCCGCCACGCCCAGTCGGCGCGCGCGAGGCCGGCCTTGGGGTTGTACAGGCCGTTGCCGTCGACGGTGAGCACCTGGTCGGGGGGGAAGGTCGGCAGCGGGTCCCACGTGCCGGTCAGGAGCGTCGCCAGCCCGAACTTCTTGCGAGGGGTGCCCCAGAAGGCGCGGCGAAACTGGTCGGCCTTGTCGTCTTCGGCGTAGGGGTACTGCGGGTCTTCGAGCATCAGCGCGAGGTGAAACGTCTCTTCCCAGGGGCCCGCGTAGCCGACGTACTGGTGCGAGATGCTCCACCCGTCGCTGTCCCGGAACCACTCGTGGAAGAGCAGGCGGTAGACGGCCTCGCTCCAGCGCTCGTCGGTCAACCCGAAGAAGCTGCCGTCGGCCGAGTGCTCGAGCACCAGCTCCAGCAGCACCCGGGTGCCTTCGTCGTTGAGGTGGCGCAGCAGGTGTTCGATGGCGGGCACGGCGTCGACCACGCCCAGCTCGAACGCGGGGAACACCACCTGCCTCAGAAACTGATCGTTGATCGGGCGAAGGACGACTTCCATGAGCCGACCGAAGTGTAGGGGGCCGGGGGCCTCGCCGTCATCCGACGAGTGGCCGCGGGCTACGCTTTCGCGTCTTCCTGGAGCAGCAGGGCGTGCACGGTCGCCGCGTCGCCCGCCGACAAGATGTTCTCTTTGAGGGCATCGGAGCGGAACAGGCGCGACAGGCGCGAGAGCGCCTTGAGGTGCAGCCCCGCCGAGTTCTCGGGGGCCACCAGGGCGAAGAAGAACTGAGAGGGGCGGCCGTCGCGCGCCTCGAAGTCCACGCCTTCGCGCGAGACGCCGAAGCACGCGATGAGGGTGGGCAGCTCGGCCAGGCGCCCGTGCGGAATCGCCACGCCCTTCTCCATGCCCGTCGAGCCCAGCTTCTCGCGCTCCTCGAGCACGTGGAGGAAGCGCTCGACGCTCACCTCGGGCCACGCGCGGGCCAGCGCCCTCGCCAGCTCGTGAAGCACCTCGGGCTTGGTCGTGGCGCTCATCGCCGGGGTGACAGCCTCGACCTTGAGGAACTCCGCGATGGGCATCGTTGGCGGCTGATAGCTGAGGCGCACGGTGACCTGCAAGGCACGCGAGCACCACCGGCGCCATTCTCGTGCGTCCGTGGGCCCCCGCGTGTAGCCTGCCGGCCTCGTGGCGACGCGACCGATGCTGACTCGTCGAGCGCTGGTGGGGCTCCTGGTACTGGTGTCGTGCGCACACGAGCGAGCGCCCGTGCCCGCGGCCGACCGCCCCTACTGGGAGACGCCCAGGCGGGCGCCGGCGACGGCCGCGAAGCCCGTGCAGCACGCGCTCCCCGCCGCGGCGCCGCCCGCCGTCGCGCCGCCTTCGAAGGCGTCACCCGAGGCCGCGCTGTTGGCCGCGATGTCGCTCGAAGAGAAGGTCGGCCAGGTGATGATGGTCGGCTTCCCGGGGCTGACCGTCGACGGCTCGGTGTCGGAGTTGGTGAAGGGCCAGGTCGGCGGCGTCTGCCTCTTCAAGCGCAACATCGCCTCGGCCGAGCAGGTGGCCAAGCTCAACGACGACCTGCGCGCGCTCTTCCCCTCGGTGCAGCCGTTCATCGCGGTCGATCAAGAGGGCGGCAACGTGGTGCGCCTGTCGGACCGCAACGTGGTGCTCCCGGGCAACATGGTGCTGGGGGCGACCCGCGACGCGCACCTGGCCTACGAGGCGGGCCGGGCGCAGGGCGACGATCTGCGCCGGCTGGGCTTCAACATGAACCTGGCGCCGGTGCTCGACGTCAACTCGAACCCGCGCAACCCCGTCATCGGCGTTCGCGCGTTCTCCGACGACGTGGGGCTGGTGAGCGAGCTGGGGGGGCAGTTCGTCCGCGGGCAACAGGCGGCGCGCATCGTCACCGTGGCCAAGCACTTCCCCGGGCACGGCGCGGTCGAGGCCGACTCGCACAAGGGGCTGCCGGTGGTGACGGCGCCCGAGGCGGTGCTGCGGGGCCAGCTGCGGCCCTTCGTGGCGGCGATGCAAGCGGGCCTCGACGGCATGATGACGGCCCACATCGCGACGCCCACGCTCTCGAATGGAGACTCCACGCCGGCGACGTTGTCTCGGCACGTGCTGGGCGACGTGCTGCGCGACGAGCTGGGCTTCGACGGCCTGGTGCTGACCGACGAGCTCGAGATGGACGCCATCGACGCGCGCTACGGCGTCGGGCACGCGGCGGTGCTGGCCATCAACGCGGGCGCCGACATGGTGCTGGTGCCCTGGCGCGCCGAGAAGGTGGCCGAGGTGCGCAGCGAGCTCCTGCTGGCGGTCTCGTCGGGGGGGCTGTCGCGCGCGCGCCTCGATCAGGCGGTGGCGCGGGTGCTGCGCGCCAAGCAGGCGCGGGGCGTCTTCGAGCCGCTGCCTCCGCGCGAGGAGCGGCTGGCGGCGCTGGGCCGTGATCACGACGTGGTGACCCGCATCGCGAGCGCCGCCGTCACGCTGCTGCGCACCGACGCGCGGGTCTTCCCCCTGCCGAAGCACCGGAGGGTGGCGGTGGTGACGGCCGAGGCGGCGCTCTCGACGCAGCTCGGCCTCAAGGTGCCAGGGCTGCAGACCCTGGTGGTGCCGGCCTGGCCGAAGTCGAAGGAGCGCCTGGCCCTCAAGCGCCAGGTGATGGCGCTGGCCGCCGGCGCCGACGTGGTGGTGGTGGGCGTGGTGAACTCGCACCAGATCGAGCTGGCCACGCTGGCGCAGCTGTCGGGCAAGCCGGTGGTGGTGGTGCTGATGGGGGCGCCGTACCTGAGCGCCCAGCTGCCGGCGGCGGCCGCGGTGCTGAGCGTCTATTCGTACCAGGCGTCGATGGCCAAGGCGGCGGTGCGGGCGCTGGTGGGCGAGCTCGCGCCCACCGGGAGGCTCCCGGTGGCGATGCCGCGCATGCCGTTCGGCTTCGGCCTCGACGTCAACGGGCGTCGGTTGCCCGAGGCGGTGCAGGCCGAGCGCGCGTCGCTGCCGGCCAGCACCCCGGGCCAACCCTGACGCGCCGCGGTCGTCAGCCGACCAGCGAGCGGCGATCGACGGCCGACGCTTCGATCAACCCGAAGGTGTGATCCTTGCGGCGGTAGACGACGTTCATCTCCATCGAGGTGCTGTTGGTGAAGACGTAGAAGTCGTTGTTGATGAGGTCCATCTGCACGACGGCCTCTTCGATCGACATCGGCCGGGCGAGGAACTCGTTCTTCTTGATGATCTTCGGCGTCTGGTCGGCGGCCTCGTCGTGGGCCGACTCGAAGACCTGGTGGCGCCACTTCATCTGCTCCACCAGCTCCTGGCGGTGGTGCACGCGGTCGCGCCCGTGCTTCTCCTTGAGGCGCTCCTTGTAGCGCTTGAGCTGGCGCTCGATCTTGTCCATGGCCAGGTCGATCGACGCGTACATGTCCTGGCTGCGCTCCTTGCCGCGCAGCATGTACGGGCCGGAGTGGATGGTGATGTCGGCCTGGTGGTGGTGCTTCTCGACCGAGAGCACGACGTGCGCCTCGCTGGCCTGGTCGAGGTACTTGTCCACCTTGTCCACCTTCTCCTGCGAGTACGTCTTGAGCGATTCGATCGGGTCGACGTGCCGGAAGGTGATGTTCATCTGCATGGGTTTGACCTCCTGGGGTCCGGGGAAGGGTGAGCCGAAGAAACCCGCGACCTCGTCGCTGATTCCACGCCACGCGGGCGGCAAAGGCAATTGCTTCGAGACGGGTCAGCCCTGCGCGCGGGCGACCCAGGTGCGAATGATGCTGCGCTGGTGCTCGCCGAGGTCGAGCATCTTGACGCCGAAGCCGACGTTCGGGGTGACGCCGATGACGCGCCCGGTGGCGTGAATCTGGGTGACGTGGCCCTCGAAGGTGAGGGTGATCTCGACGGGGGTGCCCACCATCACCCGCTCGGCCGAGACGACGAAGAGCGCGTCGGCCTTCCAGCTGGCCTCGGTGTCCATGGTGAAGGGGCGGGCGTCGCCGCGCGGGAGCGTGAGCTTCACGTGAATCATGCCCCCTCGCCAGGTGACGCTGGCGGTGGTGTTGGGCAGCGGCTGGGCGCGGGGCGCGACCGAGGGCGGGGGCGTGCGCGTCTTCTTCTCGAACTCGACCATGCGCTCGGCCAGCACGAGGAAGGCGTCTTCGCAGGCCAGGCGGAGCTCGGGGGTGGCCTCGGGGGGGAGCCGGCTGGGCAGGTAGCGGTGCACCAGGGCGAAGAAGGCGGCGCGGGCGGCCTCCTTCGAGGCGGTGGAGGGCACCCGGAGCACCTCGTGGGTCTGCCGGTCCTTGATCGACTCGAGCCACTCGCGGATCTGCCGGGTGGCGTCGTACTGGGCGCGGGCCACCTCGTCGCCCTGGGGCGGCGCGAGGGCGGCCTGGATCTCGGGCACCTCGCGCAGGGGCACGAACTGGCGGCCGTCGCGCGACACCGCGCGCACGTCGTTGAGCTTGCCGCGCATCGCGAGATCACGGACCACGTCGAGGCTCACCGGGCCCAGCACGCGGGCCTCGCTGTCGGCGAGCCAGTACTGGGTCGTCATGGAGCGCCCTCGGCGGCCTCGAGGGCCGCGCGCACCACGCTCTGCACGTCGAGCGGGTGGAAGGGCTTGGCCAGGAAGCCGTGGGCGCCGTCCTTGAGCGCCTGCTGCACCAGCGACTCGGTGTCGAGGCTCGAGATGACGACGATGCGCATCGGCGGCCGGTGGGCGGCGAAGGTCTTGAGCAGATCGAGCCCGCTCTTCCCGGGCATGATCAGGTCGAGGAGGATCACCTGGGGCGCCTTCTCGGCCACGGCGGCGAGCGCGGCGTCTCCCGAGTCGGCCTCGCGCACGTGACAGGGCACGTCGTCGAGCGCGTCTTTCAGCATGGTGCGCAGCAGGCGATCGTCGTCGACGATCAACACGTCAGGCGTAGACATGAGGTGACTCCCCCACGAAGCGAGGCGCTCCGCAATTTCTCTTAGAAGTACTTCTTGCGCTTGCTCGACGGCAGCACGCCCAGCACCTCGCGGTACTTGGCGACCGTGCGGCGGGCGATCTCGATGCCCTGGGCCTTGAGCAGCTCGACGATCTTCTGGTCCGAGTACGGGTTCTTCGCGTCTTCCTGGCCCACGATCTGCTTGATGTGGTTCTTCACCGCCTCGCTGGCGATGTCGTCGCCGCCGGTGCGCGCGATGGACGAGTTGAAGAAGTACTTCAGCTCGAAGATGCCCTGCGGCGTGTGCACGTACTTCGAGGTGGTGACGCGCGAGACGGTCGACTCGTGCATGCCGATGTCTTCGGCCACGTCGCGCAAGATGAGCGGCTTGAGGTGGGCGATGCCGCGATCGAAGAAGTCGCGCTGGAACTTCACGATGCTCTCGGTCACCTTGTGAATGGTGCGCTGGCGCTGGTGGATGGAGCGGATCAGCCACATCGCCGAGCGGAGCTTCTCCTGCACGAACTCCTTGGTCTGCCCCGAGGGGAGCCGGCCGCCGCGCAGCGCCTGGGCGTACGCGCCCGAGATGCGCAGCTTCGACAGGCCGTCGTCGTTGAGCACCACCGTGTACTCGTCGCCCATCTTGTACACGTAGACGTCGGGGGTGATGTACTGCGCGTCGTCGCCCGAGAAGTTGCGGCCGGGCTTGGGGTCGAGCTTCGGCAAGAGCCGCGCCGCCTCGACGACCTCTTCGAGCGTCACCTTCAGGTCGCGCGCGATGGCCGGGTAGTTCTTCGACTCCAGGAGCTTCATGTGCTTCTTGAGGATGGTGCCCAGCAGCGCCGCGCAGTGATCGTGCAGGCCCTGGAGCTGCACCAACAGGCACTCCTGCAGATCGCGGCTGCCGCAGCCCTTGGGGTCGAGCGCCTGGATGCGGCGCAGGGTGCGCTCGGCCACCGACATGGGCACGTCGGCTTCGTTGGCCAGGCGGATGAGCGGGTCGCCCTCGACGTCGGGCAGCTTGAGGTACCCGTCGTCGTCGAGGTTGCCGATGATCAGCTCGGCCACGCGCAGCTCGGCGTCGTTGAGGCGCACGCCGGCCAGCTGCTCGTGCAGGTGATCGACCAGGTCCTCCTTCTTGACCATGTTGGCCTCGAAGGAGGGCAGGTCTTCGAGGTCGACGTTGCCCTTGTTGGAGGGGCTGGTGGGCTCGTTGAACTGGTAGCTGTTGAGGTACTGATCCCAGTCGATGTCTTCGCCCGGGCCCTTCTCGGGGGTGACCTCCTGGGCCTTCTCGGGAATGGGCGTCTCGTAGTCGGCGCGCTGCTCGCTGGTGTCGGCCTCGAGCGAGGCCTCGCCGGGGGCCTTGTCGGCCATGTCGCCTTCGACGGTGTCGTCGGGGGTCTCGAGGAGCGGGTTCTGCTCCATCTCTTCCCGCACCTGCTCGATCAGCTCCATGCGCGAGAGCTGGAGGAGCTTGATCGCCTGCTGCAGCTGCGGCGTCATCACCAGCGACTGAGACATCTTGAGGCTCTGTTTCAGCTCCATGCCCATGTCGTCGGTCCCCTTCGGTCAAAAGCCGTGCCAAGGGTAAGGGAATGGTCGAGCAGACACAACCCGATCAATCGAGATGGGCGCCGTTATTCAGGAATTGGTCAGGTTCCTGACGCTGGCATTCGGCGTGCTGACGTGCTCGGCGGGAATCAGCCGAGGGTGAAGTTCTCGCCCAGGTACACCGACCGCGCGCGGGGCGACTGGGCGATGGCGGTGGGGGAGCCCTCTTCGAGGATCTGCCCCATGGCGATGATGTACGCCCGATCACAAATCTGCAGGGTGTCGCGCACGTTGTGATCGGTAATCAGCACCCCCAGGCCCCTGGTGCGCAGGCGGGCGATCTCTTTCTGGAGCTCGCCGACGTTGATGGGGTCGACGCCGGCGAAGGGCTCATCGAAGAGAATGAAGCGCGGTTTGGGGAGCAGGCTGCGGGCGATCTCGGCGCGGCGGCGCTCTCCGCCTGAGAGCGTCTCGCCCAGGCTCTCGACCACGTGGGTGAGCCCGAACTCCCCGATGATCTGCGCGGCGCGCTCCTCACGCTCAGCCCTGGTGGTGCCGCCTTGCAGCTCGAGCACCGCCAGCATGTTCTGGCGCACGGTCAGCTTGCGGAAGATCGACGCCTCTTGCGGCAGGTAGCCCAGGCCCGAGCGCGCGCGCTGGTGCATCGGCAGGCCGGTCAGGCGCTTCCCGGCGAGCGTCACCTCTCCCGCGTCGGGCTGCACCAGGCCCACCACCATGTTGAACGAGGTCGTCTTGCCCGCGCCGTTGGGGCCGAGGAGCCCGACCACCTCGCCCGGCTTCACCGACAGCGTGACGCCGTTGACGACCCGCCGCTTGGCGTAGGTCTTCATCAGGCCGGTGGCGAGGAGGCAGTCGTCGGAAGACACGGCGGGCAGGGTGCCCGAGGGCGCCTCGTGACGCAAAGCCCGAGTTGCCTCGCCTCTACCGGGTGAGGGCCGCCGCTGGAGCGCCCGGCTCGAGCGACTGCTCCACGGCCGCGATCACCTCGGCCCAGTTTCCTGCCTCGAACGCGCGCACCTTCTCGTCGTGGAGCCCAGCCTGCACCTGTCGGAGCGCCCGCTGCTTCTCGGCGTGGTACCGGGCTTCGACGAGCGCTGGAACGACTGCGTCAGGCCCGCCGCGCCACAGCGCTCCCTTGACGAGGAGGTTCCTGACGAGGTGGCTGACGAGCTGAACCGCCTCGGGCTTGGCGCTGCGCTGGCGATGCACGATCGCCCACAGCAGGGCGTAGCGGCGCGCCTTCACCGAGCGCGAGGCGTTCTCGGTCAGGTAGTCGTGCTCGATGGCGATGGAGACGGGCCGGGCCCCTTCGACCCTGGGGCGCTCGTGAATGAGCATCCAGTCTTCGTAGCGGGCCGCGTCTACGCGGAAGAGGCGCGTCCGGTAGCCCGTTCGGAAGAGGAACCTTCGCCGTGGCGTCGTCACCCACTCGTTCAACCGCAGCCGATGGCCGGCGGACCAAAGGCCCGAGCGGAAGAAGGCCCGAAGCTTCGCGCTGTCGTCGTCGGTGATGAACTCGTCAGAGTCGATGAAGAGCGCGTAGTCGTGCCCGCGTTCGCCGAGCGCCGAGACGGCCTGTCGTCGCGCGTTGCCGAAGCCCAGCCAGGGCACTGTCTTCACCTCGGCCCCGCTCGCCGCCGCGCGCTCGACGGTGTCGTCCGTCGAGCCGGTGTCGACGACGAGCACCTGGTCACAACATGCTGCCAGGCTGCGCACCGCGCGGTCGATGCGCGGGCTGTTCCTCGAGAGAATGAAGCCGCCGACGCTCACGCGGGCCCACGCTCGGGCAGGGCCAGCTTGCGCGCTGGTCGGTGACGTCGTCGTCGAAGGCGCATCGCGGGCAGGGTGCCCGAGGGCGCCTCGTGACGCAAAGCCCTTGGTGGCCCAAGGGGGCGCTCGGCGCCCTACAGCCACAGCTGCAGCTGCGCGACCGCCCCGTGCGTCAGGCCCGTCGAGAAGCCGCGCTGCGCCGAGCCCGCGTCGGTGAAGGTGTAGCGCAGCAGCGCCTTGACGTGGTTGCCGGCGAGGTACCACGCGAGCTGGGCGTCGGCCTGGGTCAACCAGCTCGACGGGTCATCGACGGCGAAGCGCACCATCGAGGCGCGCGCGGCGACCTCGAGCCGGCCGGGGAGCACGAAGACGCCGACCTGCGCGTCCCAGCCCCAGCGCGAGCGCAGGGTGCCGCCGTCGGGGGTGGTGCGCTGCAAGAAGCCCTCGGCCTGGGCGAACACCCGTCGCCACGCGAAGGCCAGGTCGGCGCCGGCGGTGTCGACGGTCGAGCTGGCGGGCACCGGCGCCGCCGACGTCACCGCAGGCGTCGTGCGGTTGGTGTACCCGTTGACGCCCAGCATCAGCGTCGGTGGGCAGTCATTCGCGAGCGCCACGGTCTCGTCGTACTTCACGTGGCCCTTCGTCGAGGGCGGCCTTCCGAAGAGGGTGCCCGCGAGGCGCCCCACCCAGAGCAGCGAGCTGTCGTCGTTGCCCGGCTGGCCGATGCCGTTGCCGTTGAAGCCCCCCGCGAAGTACTCGAGCCGCCCGCCGAGCGCGGCGCCGTACACCATCACGCCGGTGTCTCGGTTGGCGCGGAACACCTCGCTGGCCAGCGCGAAGCCCTGGAGCTGCAGCTTCGGCACGGGCGACATGAAGCTCCGGCCGAAGGGCGTGATGAACTGCCCCACCTTCACGCCGAGCTCGTCGAGGGGGTGCACGTCGACCTCGAAGTCGAGCAGCTTCGGCGAGGGCCCGGCGATCTCGGGCTGAAGGAAGACGCTGAACCACGGGCGCAGCAGGTGGGCCTTGAGGTACGGGCGCACCAGCGGCACCGCGAACTCGTCGGTGAAGAGCGCCTCGTTGGCGCCGGTCGCCGAGCGGCTGACCCCGAGCGACGCACGCGCCCACATCAGCGCGCCGGCCTGCACGCCGTAGTTTCCGTCCGACGACTCGACCTTCAGGCCGTCGGTGAGCGAGGCGGTGGCCTTCACGGTGGGGCCGTCGACCGCTCCACCGTCTGGCGGCTCACCTGCCGCCGCCCGCGCGCTCGCCGCGCCCAGCAGGGTCATCAACCACACGACGGAGTGCGCGCGCATGGCCGGCCGCGGCTGCAGTCGCCGTGCCCGTACCGCCGAGGCGGGGGCCCGGCCGCGCCGTGTCGTGATGGGACGAGCGTGTCACCGCGACACGCGCGAGGCGATTCAGCGCGCGCGCCCCAGGAGCTGCTCGACCCGCGCGAGGCTCGCCAGCACGGCCTCGGCCTCCAGCGCCATCGGCAGGCACCGCACCTCGAGCGTCGGTTGACGGGGGTGCGGCTCGATCACCCCCAGCAGGTTGAGGTCGCATTCCTTCGAGGCCCCCGCGAGCTTCAGCGCCGCCGCGAAGGTGGCGAAGGACACGCGGCCCGGCGTTCGGGCCACCCGCACCACGTCAGCGGGGAAGGGCGCCAGCTTCAGGCAGCGGGGGTTCGGCGCCAGCGCCTGCCACCACGCCTCGCGATGGACCGCGTGCTCCAGCACCAGCCGAGACAGCGCCTTCACCTCACGCCACGGCTTCGCGTCGTAGTGCGCGTGCAGCGCGGCGGTGGAGGGGAGGGTGCAGCCGAAGTCGTTGGCCACCGCGAGCACCAGCGCGACGACCGCCCGCCGCTCCCGCGCGCCCACCAGCGGCCGCGTCACCACCTCGCACACCCGGTGCCACGACTTCGGCTCCTGCAGCGTCACCAGCAGCGCGTTGCCGAAGGCGTCGAACACCTGGCCCTGCGCCACGAAGCCGTCGAACACCGCGCGCAGCGCCTCGAGTCGCGCCCCGGGCGTCTCGCGCCACGACACGCGCTCGGCCAACAGCGCGAGCCGCAGATCGTCGGTGGCGTGCAGCGTCGGCGCCGCGGGCGTCTTCGGCAGCCCGTCACGCACGGTGTTGTCATCGACCAGCGTCACCAGCGGCCGGCCCTTCGAGTCGACCACCCGGGTGGCCAACGAGAGCCGGCACAACGGCCGCCCGTCGGGCAGCCTGCCTTCACTGAAGTACTTGAAGCCGAACTGAACGCGGCCCCTCGTGCGCCGGGCCACCTCGCGAGCGAACGTCACCCGCGAGTGCCCGGCAGGGGCCAGCAGCTCGAGCTCGAGGCCGACCCGACGGAACGGCGACTGCGTCAGCGGCCCCAGCCCTTGGTGGCGCCGATGTCCTTGAGCATGTCCTTGGCGAAGCCGTAGCCGTCCTTGGCGTTGAGCACCTTCAGGCCGAGGTACTCCTTGATCTCCTTGTCGCTCGAGTCGGCGAGGAACTCGTACTTCTCCTTCGCGGCGGCGACGTGCCGGGCGCCCATGCCGCTGCCCTTGAACGCGTCGAGCTGCTCGTGGGAGTCGTACTTGCTCTCGGTGATGCCGGCCTCGGCGAGCATCTCCATGCCGCCCTTGTAGCCGAGCTCGACGTTGCGCAGCTTGAGGCCCAGGTAGCCCTTGACGTCGTTGTCCGAGGAGCCCTTGAGGAAGGGGAACGACTTCTTCGCCTGCTTCACGTCGGAGTCGGTGAAGCCCGAGCGCTGGAAGCGGCTCATGCAGTCGTGATCGTCGAAGCGGTAGCGCGTGACGCCCAGCTTCTGGAGGTCGGCTTCCTTCTTGTTGAGGATCGAGGCGCCGATGAACTCCTTGGCCGCGTCGAGCGTGGGCAGGTTCTTCTTCGTCTTCACCACCTGCGCGTCGGCGTTCGTGTACGGCGAGTGCCAGAAGGCCTTTCGCTCGTTCGACATCGGCTTGGTGGTGCGGGGAGCAACGGCCTGGGCTGCAGTGGTGCGCAAGGGCATGGTGAGACTCCGGGGTGGGTTTGCGGTCGCCCAGAAAGCACGGGCCTTCGTCGTCAGCAAGCAGAGGCGGGGCCCCTGACGCACCGCTACGAGGTGGGCGGGCCTCTGGGCGCTGGCCTTCTCGGCGCCGCCTTCCGCACGCCGGGGGCCTTCCGCGGCGCGGGCGGGGGCGCCTCGACGGGCGCCGGAGCGTCGAGCGCGAGCCACGCGTGGCCTCGAACCAGCCACAGCAGCGTCAGCAGCGGGCCGCCGATGACGGCCGAGGCTGCCTCGCCCGCGAACACGTGGAAGACGCCGGCCACCATCACCACCACCAGCCACACCGCCACCAGCACCGACGAGAAGACGAGCTGCGAGGCCGCCCACGCCTGGCCGTGCTGCTTGAAGAAGGCCCCCACCCCTGACTGCGCGCCCAGCAGCGAGGCCTCGAGCAGCGGCGTCAGCACCACCAGCAGCACGAACAGGCCCGCCAGCGCGCCGCCCCACGCCAGCGTCAAGAAGGCGAGGGTGCCGAACAGCAGCGGCACGGCGAGGGCGGTGAGGCTCCGCGCCCGGGCCAGCAGCTCCGCTTCCACCTCGGCGCTGTCGACGGCGCCCTCGAGCAGCGTTCGCCGCCACACGTAGAGCGCGCTCGCCCACAGCGCGGCCTTCAGCGGCGCGGCGATGATGAGCCCCACGTTGAGCAACGGCGCGAGCAGCCAGTCGGCCAGCGTGCCCAGGCCCAGCGCCACCATCGGCACCCCGACGATCCACGGGCTCCGCTTGAGGGTCGCGATGGTCTGCTCGGCGGCGCGCGTGTACAGCGAGACGGGGATGAGGTCGGCCACGGTGGGGCTGCACTAAAGCCCAGCTCGTCTCGGCGCGCGAAGACCTCCGCGCGGGCCGCAGCGCAGGCTCCGTCGGCGCGTGAAGACGTCGGCCCCTTGCATTCCGCCGCGGCGCTGGCATGGCCACCTGCGTGACGCGCACCACCTGGGCGATTCTGTTGACCGCGGCCATCGGCCCCTCGGTGCTCGGCCTCTCCAACGAGGTGCAGGACGTGGACCCGGCCCAGTACGCCGACGTCGCCCGGCGCATGCTCGAGAGCGGCGACTGGTGGCACCTGAAGGATCAGAACGGCCCCTTCTGGAACAAGCCCCCGCTCACCATGTGGCTGCAGGCGGCGGGCATGGCCGTCTTCGGCGTCGACGCCTTCGCGGTGCGGCTGCCCGGGCTCCTCTTCGCCGTCATCACCATGGTGTCGACCTTCTTCATCGGCCGCACGCTGGCGGATGAGCGCCGGGGGCTGACGGCCGCGGTGCTGGTGGGCGCCTCGCTCTCGACCCACCTGATGGTGCTCGACCCGAAGGTGGACACCGCCCTCACCGCCATGACGTCGCTGGCCATCGCGCTCATGCTCGAGGGGCGAAGGCGGCCGGTGCTCCGGCTGCTGGCGTGGGCGGTGGCGGGGCTCGCGGTGCTCTCGAAGGGCCCCATCGGGCTGGGCATTCCCGTGTTGGCGCTCCTGCCCGAGGTCGTTCGCCCATCGTGGAGCGACGGCCCCAGCACCCTGCTGCGCCGCCTCTGGAGCGTGTGGCCCTTCGGCCTGGTGCTCACCGCGCTGGTGGCCTTGCCCTTCTACGCCGCTACGCGCGACACCACCGGCGATGAGGGCGTGCTCTACCTGCTCTGGTACCAGGGCTTCGGAAGGCTGTGGGGCCAGAGCGGCTTCCTCGATGACACCACGCCGCTGTTCTTCACCCACACCGCGCTGTGGGCCTTCTTGCCGTTCGCGCCGCTGCTGGGGTTCTCTCTGGGGCGCCGGGTGGTGGGCTTCGCCACCGCGCGTCGGCTGCCCGGCGCCCTCGCGCGCGTGCCCCTCTGGTGGTTCTCGCTCGTCTTCGTCGTCATCTCCCTGTCCACCTACAAGCTGCCCCAGTACCTGTACCCGCTGACGCCGGCGGCGGCGCTGTTGGTGGCCGAAGAGCTGGAGCGCCTCGACGACGCGCTGGCCTCGCGCTGGCGTTGGCTGCTCCTGGGGTTCGCGGCGGCGGGGGCGGTGTTCGCGGCGCTGGTGTTCTCGCTGGGCTTCCCCGCGTCACTGCCGACGGTGGCGCTCTGGGCCGCGGTGGTGCTGGCGCCGGTGGTGGTGCTGATGGCGTGGGCGCGGCGGCTGCCCCCGGCCGACGGGCTGGTCGTCTCGCTGGCGGTCGGGCTGGGCGGGGTGATGGCCTTCGTCGCAGGCTACGTGCAGCCGGCGACGCTCGAGTACCAACCCGCGAAGGAGCTGTGCGCGCTGGTGCGGCAAGCCGACCCCGAGAGCACGCTCCTGCCGGTGGTGTTCGCGCCGCCGTCGTTCGCGTACTCGTTCTACGCGCGCCGTGACGCGACCTACCTGATGCCAGACGGGCTCAAGGCCGCCCTCGAGGCCGGCCGCGCGAAGGTGGCGGTGCTGGGCCCCGAAGGCCCGGTCGAGATGCTGGCCGAGCAGGGCATCTCGTTCGAGGTGCTGGGCACGTACGCGTCGTTCGGCACCAGCCGGCCCACCCAGCGCTTCCTGCTCGCGTCGACGCGGGCCGAGACGCTGATGGAGCTGAAGCTGGTGCGGGTGTGGCTCACCGCCCGGCCGTGAGGCTCACTTCGCCTTCAGCGGCACCGGGAACGAGTAGGTGCCGTCGCCCGGCCTGGCGGGCACGAAGCCGCCCGTCAGCACCTTCTTGATGATGACCTTCGAGGGGTCGTTCTTGAGCACGATGGCCGTGTACGAGAACGGGTGCTTGTTCACCGTCGTCTGCGTGAGGATGTCTTCCTTCTTCGGGGCCTTCGCGCCGAACCTGAGATCGTCGGCCTTGAGGTGGCGCTCGATGACGGCGGTCAGCTGCGCGGCGGTCGGCGTCTTGGGGGCCGGGCGCAGCACCGCCATCTGGGCCACGAGGTGTTTGCGCTGGGTCTGCAGCCTGGTCAGGTCCTTCTCGAGCGACTTGAGCTTGGCGGTCGCGAGCTTGAGGCCCTCGGGCGTGTAGCGCGAGCGCATCATCACGTCCTTGTGGTCCTGCAGGGCCTTCTCGGCGGTCGCGATCTTCTTGTCGAGCGTCGCCAGCTGCGCCTTGAGCTTCTCGTAGGTGGGCTGGGTGACGCGGGCGGGAACGGAGGGGGCGACGCGCATGGGAGTGAGGCTCCGGGTAGCGAGGGAGGCCGCTTCGTAGCCCAGTCTTCCAGCGTCAGGGAGGCGGAACGGTGACGGTCTCGGCGCTGGTCTTCGACTGGTTGGCCTCGAAGCGGGTGGTGGGCGTGACGATGACCTGTCGAGGGCCCAGCGGCGTGGGCACCGTCGCCTGCTCCACGAGCTCCGAGCCGTCTTGCGCGTGCAGGGCGATGGGGTTCCGCGACAGCCGGGCGCCGTCGATGACCCCCGCCCCTTCGGCGAAGACCGCGCCGATGCCCGCGCTCGAATCGACCACGCCGCGCACGAAGGTGATGACGGCGTCGGTGAGGGCCTCGAGCCCGTTGCCGTAGCGGCCGTCGGGGTCGGCGCGGGTGCCCAGCACCAGGGTGTCGGTGGCCTCGATGCGCGACTGGAGCGCGAAGAGGCCGACCTGCTGGTTGTCGACGAAGGCCGACGAGGTGGCCCGCAGCAGGGCGCCGAAGGCCACGTTGGCGCCACGCCCACGACTGCCGGTGCCAAGGGGCCGGGTGCCCACCACGGTGACGCGGCTGAGGGAGAGCTCGCTGTTGGGGTCCGACGCCTGGAGGCCGGCGGTGTGGTTCTGCGAGAGCGCGACGTCTTCGAGGCTGATCCGCGCGCCGTGCTCCACCACCACGCCCTGGCCGGCTGCGCCGGTGCCGTCGAGCTGCGTCTCCCGAATGTCGGTGCGCGTCACCGTGACCGAGGAGCCCTGGTCGCGGGCGTAGAGCCCCGCGGTGATGTTGTTGGCGAGCAGGCACTCCTCGAGCAGGAGCCCACCGTTCTCCGAGGCGTTCGCCCCGAACCCTGCCCCCGCGTCGGCGGCCGAGGGCGCGGCGTCGGCCAGCACGCACCGCGACAGCTCGACCCGCCCCGAGACCGACGACAAGACGCCGGCCTCGGTGTGGCCGCGCACCTCGACGGCGGCGCCGACGATGCGGCCGCCCTGGGCGCGTACGCCGACGCCCACCGCCCCCTGTACCGACAGGTGATCGAGGCGCACCTCGGCGCGGTCGACCGACAACACGCCGGATGACACCGTGTCTTCGAGCCGCACGCGCTCGACGGTGAGCTGCGCCCCGTTGCGCGCCTCGAGCCCGAAGCGCGGCGCGCCGCCGCCCGTGCGCACGCCGCGGGCGGTGAGATCTCGAAGCGTCGCCCGGCCGCCCGCGCCCTGCACGTCGACGAGGCCGCCCACGACGTCCTCCACGCCGCCGCCACTCCAGGTGATCGTGCCCAGCTGCGCCGACGCGCCGAAGCCGAAGGGGCCGCCGACGGCGTCGGTGCTGGGGCCGACCCGCCGCACCAGGGTGTCGGTGAGGGTGGCCGAGCTGCCTGTCTGCGCGACGAGAATGCCGACGCCAAGGCTGTCTTGCACCACCAGCTCGGTGGCGGTCAGCGAGGCCCCCGCCTGCACCGCGACGCCCCAGCCGAGCCGGCCGGTGCTCGCGCGCGGCCGGGTGTCGGCGATCAGCACCCGGGTGAGCGTCGCGCTGGTCCCGGCCTGGTTGACGAACACCGCGGTCTCTCCGTTGCCTCGGAGCTCGACGTCGCTCGCGGTGAGCTGCGCGCCCGCGCCGAGCGCCAGGCCCTGGCCGAAGGTGCCAGTGGCGGGGTCGGGCCCGGTGCCGCGCACCACCACGTCGTCGAGCGTCACCTGCGTGCCGCGGTCGAGCGCCTGGATTCCGGAGCGCAGGTTGCGCTCGAGGACGACGTGACGAAGCGTCAGCGCTGCGCCGAGCTCGAGCCGCGCCGCGAGAATGGAGTCCTGGATGGTGAGGCCTTCCACCTCGACGTCGCGCGTGCGCACCAGCTCCAGCGCGGGGTCACCCTGGAGGGTGACGCGTGACGGGCAGCGGCCCAGCAGCGTGACCGGCCTCGTGGGGCGCAGCGCCTCGGCGTAGGCGCCGTCGAACACCGCGATCGTCGCGCCGGCGGGCGCCGCCACCAGCGCCGCGCCGATGGTGCGGAAGTGCGTCGCGTCGAGCCCGCCGTCGGCGTCGACGAAGAGGGTGGCCGCGGGAGGAGGGAAGGGCGCGCCGCAGTCACCCACCGGCACGCAGCTGGCCTGGCCGAGCGCCGCGCGGGTCGCCCCCGTGCAGGGGCGCTCGGGGAGCACCGGCGCGCAGCTGGTGCCGGTGGTGGTGCGCACGAACCCCGACGGGCACTGCGCCCACCCCAGCGGCGCGCAGCCCTCGTTCGGGAACGCGGCGGAGCCCGGCGCGCAGCGCTCGACCGTCGCGCGGCAGGTCCACCCCGTGGGGTCGGCCGCGAAGCCCCCGTCACACGTCGTCCACCCGACGGGCTGGCACTGGCCGGGCGCGGTCGCGAAGGTGCCGGGCCCGCAGCCGGGTGGCCCCGCGTCCACGCAGCCGGCGTCACAGCCGGCCTCGCCCGGTGGCGGCGGGGGGCACGCGGCCAGCGCCCCGGCGAGCAGGAGCGTGACGGCGCGGCCGCTCCGTGGGCGACGGGACGAGGCGCTCTCGAGCACCGGCTGCAGGTCGCCGGCAGGGGGGCGGCCGCGTACCCGTCGTCCACCCTGAGTGGGCCCCGCGGGCAGTCCGGTCACGGCTCCAGACCGATGGCGGCGGCCTTCACGGCGAGCTCGTTGGCTGGGACGTCAACCAGCCGCTGCTCCACCGCCACCGGGGCCTGCTCGCGCTGCACCACCACGCGGAAGCGGCCGCCCGACACCGTGCCCGACAGCGTGACGCCCTGGCCCGAGCCGTCGGCGAGCACCTGGGCGCGCGCGTTGTTCTCGACCACCACCGCCTCGACGGTGGCCGAGCGCGTGCCGGTGAAGAGCCCGATGCCGTCTCCGATGTCTTCGGTCGTCGCGATGTCGATGGGCACCCGCACCGCCTTCGTCGACAGCACCCTCGTCTGCCGAATGGCCAGCCCCGAGGCCTCGCGCGCCCCGATGCCCACCAGCGCGTTTCCGCTGACCTCACCGCCCGTGATCGAGACCGTCTCGACGCCCGCGTCGGCCGTCTGGCCCTGCGCCCACAGGCCCCGGCCCGCGTTCTCGCGAATGGTGCAGCCGTCCACCGAGGCGCGGGTGGCCGCGCCGTCGAGCAGCACCCCGATGTTCTGGTTCCGCTCGATGACGACGCCGCTCAGCGAGAGCGCCGCGCCGTGGCTGGCGACGACGCCCGAGCCCGCGGACAACGAGCTGCCCTGCTGCTCGGCGATGCGCCCGCCCTCGATGCGCACCCGCGCGCCCACGACCCGAACGCCGACCGCGCCCTGGGTGAGCTCGCAGTCCTTCAGCAGCACCTGGCGCTCCGCGCAGTCAGGTCGCGAGCAGGTCGCGGTGAGGCCGCTCTTCTGGGTCTGGGTGACGGCGACGCTGATCAGCTGCGCCGGGCCGGGGTCGATGGCGATGCCGCTGCCGCTGCCGCCGACGATGCGCACCCCGCGAACGATGGAGCGGGCCCCGCCCTTGACGGTCAGCACCGGGTCGCCGCCGGTCAGCAACACCATCGCGCCGTCGCTGGCCGCGAGGGTCACGTCTTCGGGCAACACGAAGCTGCCCGAGTAGGTGCCGGCGGGGAGGATGACGCAGTCTCCGGCCTGCGCCGTCTTGAGCGTCTCGTCGAGCGCGGTGGGCACCATGACGCGATCGCACGTCAGGCCGGGCGGCGGCGGGGGCTGAAACGGCGTCAGCGGCGAGCAGCTCGCCAGGAGGAGCAGGGGCCAGGGAGGTCTCATGAGCAGGGCCCGAGAGCCTACTCCTACTTCTTCGGCGGGCGCTTCGACTCCACCTCGATGACGGTGGTGGCGTTCTCCACCTCGATGAAGTCGGAGCCGGTGAAGAAGGTCACCCGGGTGCCCTTCATGCGGTTGGTGCCCTGCCTGGCCTGCGGCTGACCCGTCACCACCAGCACGCCGGTCTGCACGTCGTAGTCGCCGCGCTGCCCACGGGCCCAGCGGTCCTTCTCGGTGGCCTCGACGCCGCCGCGCGCCAGCACCTTCGTGATGGTGCCCTGGTCGTCGTACACGGCGGTCAGCTCGGGCGCGGTGATGGTGGTGGCGCTGCGCCTGGCGACGACGTGGCCCTTCCACACCGCGAGGTTCTTCTGCTCGTCGAGCACCAGCTGGTCGGCGTCGATGGTGACGCGCTGGGGGCCCGAGCTCACCCCACCGTCTCGCGAGAAGCCCTTCTCGTCGTCGACCCGGGTGCGGGCCTTCTCGACCACCACGCGGTCGGTGCCGGTGACGAAGGTGACCAGCTGGCCGAGGACCTCACGCTTGCCCTGACGCGCCTGCGGGTTGCCGCGCATCACCAGCGTGCCGGTGCGGTTGTCGTAGTCGGCCTCGTCTCCGCGGGCCCAGCGCTCACCGTCGACGGCCTCGACGTTGCCGCGGGCGAGAATGCGGCTGACCTCGCGATCGGCCCCGTACTCCACGATGAGGCGCTCGCACGTCATCGTCGTGGTGTCGCGAATGGCCTTCGCGTGGCCCGTGTAGATGGCCTTCTGCTCCTTGTTGAGCAGCTCGAGCTTGTCGGCGCTGACCTGCACCGGGCGAGAGAGGAGGACGCCAGCGTCGGGCGCGGCGGCGAAGACCAGGGCGAGGAGCATCGACACGAGCGCCTCCATACCCGAGTTCTCGGTGTGCATCTGCTCATGCGGGCGGTAGACGCGGCCCATGCGACTGCTCGCAGGGCTCTTGATGTTGCTGGGCGCCACCCCCGGCCCCACCCCGAAACCCCTGACGGCCGATGAGGCAAAGGTGCTCGAGGGGCTGGCCGGCGCGGGCGCCCGGGTCGACGCCGCCCAGGCCTTCTCGGTGACGCTGGGGCCGCTGGGCCGGGTGCAGCTCGGCTTCGCCTGCGCGCTCGAGGCGACGCCGCGCTGCCGGCTCGTGGTGGCGAAGGGCGGTGAGGTCGTTCAGCTGCTCGATGATCCGCTCGCCACGAAGTCCCCCACCTGGGCCTGTGAGCCGGCCGCCCTCTCGTTCCCCGACGTGAACGGCGACGGCGCGGTCGATCTCGCCGTCATCTTCTCGTGCATGACGGGCGTGGGGCCCACCGGGGCGCAGGAGTTCCCCACCGGCGAGGTGCTCGTCTCTCGAGACGGGAAGTTCGTCACCGACGCGCGCATCGATCGGGCCGTCGAGGCCGCGAGCCCGAAGACGGTGAAGGACCTGGTGGGCGTCGCGCGACGCGCGGCCGGCGGCAAGAAGCCACGCGCGGGGCGGTGACTCACTCCCGCGTGCGGGTGACGGGCTGATCGAACAACACGCGCTGCTGCGAGAGATCGGCGAAGAAGCCCGTCGCCTCGAGCCGGAAGCGCGGGTGCTCGACGGTCACGCCAGCGTCAGAGAAGGCGCCACCCTCCTCCCCGAGGGCGCGCTCGTACGTCGCGGTCGGGGTGCGGCCCACCGTGCCGTCGTTGCCCAGGAACAGCACGCCCCCCGAGCCGGTGGCCACCTGGCTGGTGCTGTTGCCGGTCACCCGCGGGGCCAGCACCATCACGCCGGTCTGCTTCAGCAAGACGCCCGCGTCGACTGCCACGAAGTCGTTGGAGCCCCGCGCCAGCTCGAGCGTCGGCGCCGTCGCCACCATGCGCAGGTCGCCGCCCCGGTACTGCCGCACGGTGACGTCGCGCAGGGTGACGTCGGCCCGCGCGGGCGGCGGCGGACTGGGCGCGATGGGCGCAGGCGCCGGCGCGCACGCCACCACCACCACGCAGAGGGCGAAGAGCGCTCTCAGAAGACGAACCCGATGCGGGCCAAAAGCAGGGGCGAAGGCTGGAGCCAACCCACCTCGAACGACAGGCGCACCACCTTCGACAGCCGCACGGCGAACTCGCCCCCGAGGTGCGCCCGCACCAGCTCGGCGTCGTTGAAGTGGAACCAGGGGCCGCCGACGAGGCCGAACGACACCGGGTGGAAGTGCAGCTCGAGCGCCAGGTCGACGGGAATGCCCAGGCGCGCGCCCGCGGTGTTCAAGAAGACGCCGCTGCGAAGGGCCCCGACGAGGCTGGAGCGCTCTCCGAGTCTGGCGATTTGCTGGTGCACGCCCAGGCGCAGCTGGAACTGGGGCGTGCCCGTCAACCAGTAGCCGCCCGCGGCGTCGACCTGGAACCCGACCGCCAGCGCGTTGGCCGAGGCGGTCACCAGCAGGAGCGCGATGAGCCGTTTCATGCGCGTCACTGTCGTACACGTCGCCACCAAAAAGAAGAACGCCGTGGCGGGGGAGCGCGCCACGGCGTTCGAGGGTGTCACTGAAGACGTGGGTCGCTCAGGGGAGCCCGGCTTCGGCCGCGGCGTGCATCTTCATGGCGCGGCGGGTGAACTCCGAGAGGCGGTACAGCACGGTGCGGCGCGAGCAGCCCAGCGTCTCGGCCACCTTCGCCTGCTCCATGCCCCGGCCGTGGTACAGCATCGCGGGGGCCTTGATCGCCTCGGGCGCCGACTCGAGCACCTTCTGCGCGAAGTTCTTCGTCACCACGCTGTCCTCGAACTCGTCGTCCACCTGCTCGGGCAGCTCTTCGACCGGCGCGGCGCGGCGCTTGGTGTCGCGAATGACGTTGAGGCAGTGGTTGGTGACGATGCGGTGAATCCACGGCAGCACCGCGTCTTCCGTCGGCGCCGCTTCGATGTGGCGCATCAGCTTCACGAAGATGTCCTGGGTCGCGTCCTCCGCCGCCACGGGGTCCTTCAGCAGGCGACGGCAGCGTGCGTAGATGGTCGGCCCGTACTTGGCGTACAGCGCTTCGATGCTCAGGTTCTTCTTCATGGCGTTCTCCCCAGAGTGCTGTGCGACGCTGCAGTGGCGACGTTTGCCTACATCATCGCACCGGGCGCTTGGCCCGTTGCGACGAGGGGCTCCAGTCAGGTCACGATGCTTGACAGTATTTCGAGAACAGAAGTGAGTTCAGGTGCTTGACGGCTATGTTGCGGGCGTTGCCAATTCTTATGTTCGATAAATCATTGCTAATTCATGTGTCTCGGACCGATCGCGCCAGTGTGCAGGACGAAAAGCGACACCGTAAGACGCCGGAACAAGGGACGACTTTCGAATTCGAGGATTCGGGCGACATGAGGTCTTGACGACTCTTTGTGCGGTGTCTATAACTCTCTTGCGAGGTGAGGCCATGGCTGGGTTGCTGCTGACGGACGGGTACAAGTTCTCGATGGCGGAGGCCGGCTGGCCGCTGCGCGAAGAGACGTTCTACGCCTCGCACCGCAGGGGCGGGCTGCAGGTGCTGCCCTTCGACGTCGAGAAGGCGGTGCGCGAGGTGTTGCCGGTGCCGCAGCCGGGCGACTGGGAGTTCCTGGCGAAGCACGACTACGAGATGAGCGCGGGGTTCAAGGCGGCGATCGAAAGGGCCCAGCAGGTGCGCATCGACGCGCTGCCGCGCAACGCCGTCTTCCACGACCGCGAGCCGATCTTCTCCATCACCGGCCCCTCGGCCGTCGTCTCGTGGCTCGAGCCGCTGGTGCTGATGTGGAGCTACCGCATCCAGGTGGCGACGGTGGCGCTGCTGCGCCCGGCCGAGCTCGCGGCGTCGGTGGCCACCGTCACCTGTGAGGCGCAGCGCCGCATCGTGCTCGAGACGCTCGACGCGGTGGGCGTGAAGGCGCCTCCCATCACGGTGGACTCCGAGGGCTACGTGGCGCGCGTCACCGCCCGGGTGAAGGAGCTCGCCGAGGTGACGGGCAGCGCCGAGCGGCTCTTCGAGGTCGGGCTGCGCGCGGCCACCTGTGTCGAGCAACACCTGCTCGCGCTCGACGGCTGCAAGGCGGCCGGCCTCACCCGCACCAGCAACGTCTACGGCGCGCGCGAGAAGGGGCTCATTCCCGTGGGCACCATGGGGCACGAGCACGTGCAGCGCTTCGGCTCCGACGACGCGGCCTTCCGGGCCATGGTGGAGCGCCGGGCCAACCGCTCCAGCTTCCTCCTCGACACCTTCGACACCATCAAGAGCGGCATCCCCGCGGCGTACGCCATCATCAAGGAGCGCCAGGGCCGCGGCGACTCCATTCGCTACGACTCGGGTGACAAAGAGGCCCAGTACCGCTTCGCCACGAAGCTCGCGGTCGAGCTGGGCCTTCGCCCCGTGCAGATCCTCGAGGACGGCTTCGACACCGAGCTCACCAGGCGCTTCGAGGCGCTGCGGGTCGAGGCCGGGTGGAAGCCCGAGGAGCAGGTGTACGGCTACGGGGGCTTCATCGTCGCGCAGCCCTCGGGCACGCCGCTGACCCGAGATCGCGTCGCGGCCGTCTACAAGCTGACGCAGACGGGCAAGCGCCCGTGCATGAAGTTCGGGAACGAAGCGGGCAGCGGCAAGCAGAGCGTTCCCGGAAGGCCGGTGCTGTGGCGGCGTCGCGCGGGGGCCAGCGGCCCATTCGGCGTCGTCGCGCAGGAAGGTGAGGCCGTGGCCGAGGGCTACGCGCTGCTCACCGGCGCCCCTCCTGCTGCCTCGCCCGCCCTGGACGAAGCGAGGTCGGCGCGCGCCGAAGACCTCCGCCTCGTCCACTCTCCGCAGACGCAGGCGCTCATCACCCGGCTCACGAAAGAGGCCTTTGCATGAGTCTCCCTCACCGCCCCTCCTCGTGCACCGCGTCGCTCATCGGTCGCGAGCACGTCCGCCTCGGCCGCAACAACCAGGACGGCGTGTTCGTCACCTCGCGCGGTGACACCACGGTGGCGGTGGTGACCGACGGCTGCTCGAGCCAGCCGTTCTCGGAGGTGGGCGCGCGGCTGGGCGCGCGCGCGATGGCGGTGATGACCGCGGCGCTGGTGCACGTTTCGCTCGAGGACCTGCCGCAGGTCGCCTGCGACCACCTGAGCGCCTGGCTCGCGCGGTGGGTGCGCGCGGTCGAGGTGGACGACGCCACGGCCGTGCTGGAGCAGTACGGCCTCTTCACGGTGCTGTGCGCGGCGCAGCGCGGCGGTGAGTGCGTGGTGTTCGGCTCGGGCGACGGCGCGGTCTTCGTCGACGGCGTCCTCACCAGGCTCGACTCGGGCGCCGACAACGCGCCGGCCTACCTCGGCTATCGGTTGCGGGGGGCGCCCGTCGCTCCAAAGGTGCACCACCTCGGCCCCGCGCGGCGGGTCGCGCTGGCGACCGACGGCGTCGACGGCTGGCTCACCCGCACGCCCACCGCGCTCGCGACGCTCCTCGATGACCCGCTGGCGTGGACCAACCCCGCGCACCTGCAGCGGCGCCTCAACGTGCTCAACGAGGTGGAGCGCTTCACCGACGACACCACCCTCGCGGCCCTCGACGTCTCGGAGCGCTGACCCATGGACGTCTACATCGCCAACACGCGCGTGCGCCTGAAGGACAGCGACCTGCTCGGCGAAGGCGGCGAGGCGCGCGTCTTTCGCTGGAAGGACCGGGCGGTGAAGCTCTTCCACCCCGTCACCGCGGCCGCCGAAGCGCGGGTGCGCGCCAGCAAGCTCGAGAAGCTCACCCGGTTTCCGGCGGGGCTGCCTGACGCGGTGCTGGGCCCGGTGGAGCTCGCGAAGGACGGGCGCGGCGACGTCGTCGGCTTCGTGATGAAGGCCCTGGTGGACGTCGACGACGCGAGCCGCCTCGCCCAGCGCAAGTTCAGGGAGCAGCGCGTCTCGAACGACCTGGTGATGACGTTGTTTCGAGATCTCGCCCAGACGGTGACAGCGCTGCACGCCCGGCAGGTCATCGTGGGCGACTTGAACGACGGCAACGTGCTGGTGCGCCCGGCGACGAAGCAGAGCTTCCTCATCGACGCAGACTCGATGCAGTTCTCTGGGCTGCCTTGCGCGGTCGGCCACGAGCGCTTCCTCGATCCACGGCTGTACGGCGTCGATCTCTCCACCGCGCCGCGCTTCGACGAAGGCTCCGACTGGTACGCCTTCGCGATCATGTGGTTCTCGTCGCTGCTCTACGTGCACCCCTTCGGCGGCACGCACCCGAAGCTGAACACCATGCTCCGGCGTGCCGAGGCCCGGCACCCCGTGTTGAAGGACGACGTCGTGCTCCCGCGTGTGGCGACGTCGTGGAAGACGTTGTCTGACGAGGCGCTGCACTGGTTCTCGCAGACCTTCGAACACGACGCTCGCCAGGCGCCTGCGCCATCGCTGCTCGAGCAGGCCTGGTCCACCTGCCGGTGTGGAGCGGCGCACGCGCGCACCGTGTGCCCCTTGTGTCACGCGCTCGGTCCTCTGGCGACGAAGCCTGCGGTGCGGGTGAAGGGGCGGTGCACCGCGAAGGTGCTCTTCGAGACGCGGGGCCGGGTGCTCGCTGCGTCGATGCAGGGCGGCGTGAAGTACGTCTTCGAAGCTGACGGCGTGGTGCGTCGCGAAGACGGCGCGCTGGTGTTGGAGCGGCCGTTGTTGCCTCAAGAGCGCCTGGGCCTCGCCGGCGCGTCGACGTGGGTCGTCACCGCGCGCGGCGAGATGACGCGGCACGAGCACGGACGGTTGGTGGAGCGGGCGCAGACGGGCGTGCGCGGCGCCGAGCCCACCTTCGCCTCGGCCGCGTCGGTCAGCTACCGCGTCGAGCACGAGTGGCTCATCGAGCAGGGCACCGGCATGCGGGTCGGCCAGGTGCTCGAGGGCCAGACCTGGCTGTGGACGGGCGAGCGGCTGGGCCTGGGCTTCTACCGGGCCGGCGCCGTGACGGTGGCGTTCCTCCTCCGGGCGGGGCGCGCGGGGCTCAAGCAGCTCGCCGACGTGCGGTGGAGGGGCAGGGTGGTCGCTGCCGACGCGGTGTTCGACGCCCGCCACGCGCTGCTCACGGTGGTGGCCGAGCTCGACGGGAGAGACGTCGTGCACCGATGGCTGCTGGCGGAAGACGGCGCGCTGCTGGCGCGGAGTGAGGGCGGACGAGCGGGGCACGCGGCGTTGCTGGGCGGCCGGGTCGTCATCGGCTCCGACGACGGGCTGGTGGCGCTGAAGCTCGACTCGGGCGTGCTGGTCGAAGCCGCCTGCTTCGCCGACACCCAGCCCTTCGTCAGCGCGCAAGACGAGCTGCTCCCGCAGTCTGACGGCAGCCTCGTCGTCGTCACCTCGAAGGAGTTGGTTCAGCTGTCGTTGTCGTGAACGCCGTCCCCGAAGAAGGAGGAGCCCATGTTGCCGTTGCCCGATTTCTACGAGCCGAAGCAGGTCCCCCAGCTGTTCCTCGAGCGCGCCGGGCTGGTGGCCGACGCGGGTGAGGCGTGGGCTCAGAAGCACGGCATCAAGCCGTCAGGGGCCGACAAGTTCCGCGTGGCGGCGTTCGGCATCGACGTGCAGGTCGGCTTCTGCACCCCGGGGGCGTCGCTCTTCGTGCCCGGCGCCGTCGAGGACACCCAGCGCACCGTCGAGTGGCTCTACCGGAACCTCGACAAGGTGACCTCGCTCTTCTTCTCGATGGACACCCACCGCATGTTCCAGATCTTCCACCCCGCGTGGTGGGTCGACGCG
The DNA here is from genome assembly GCA_014879945.1 of Myxococcus sp. Lineage (GTDB taxonomy): Bacteria > Myxococcota > Myxococcia > Myxococcales > Myxococcaceae > Xiheimicrobium. The sequence goes on along the minus strand of JACSRE010000162.1, from coordinate 607 downwards.
AAGGGCAAGCACCCGGCGCCGCTGACGCCGATCTTCCACGAAGAGGTGCGCGCCGGAAGATGGACGGCGGTCGCCCACCCGAAGGAGTCGCTCGAGTACGTCAAGCGGCTCGAGGCCAGCGGCAAGTACGTGCTGACGGTGTGGCCGTACCACACCCTGCTCGGCGGCCTCTCGCACGCCCTGGTGCCCTCGATGATGGAGGCCTCGCTCTTCCACGCCGCCGCGCGCCGCCACCAGACGCACTTCGAGACCAAGGGCACCCACGCGATGACCGAGAACTACTCGGTGCTGTCGCCCGAGGTGACCGAGCTCGGCGGCCAGGTGGTCGGCTCGTTCAACACGCCCTTCTTCAAGATGCTGATGGAGTACGACCGCGTCTACGTCTTCGGCCAGGCCAAGAGCCACTGCGTGCTCTCGACGCTGAACGACATTCAGGCGCACGTCATGCAGTCAGACCCGAAGCTCGCCCAGAAGATCTGGATCCTCGAGGACGCGATGAGCCCGGTGCCCGCGCCGCCCATCGATCCGCTGCCCGCGCACCTCGACTTCCCCCGCATCGCCACCGAGGCGCTCGAGAAGTGGAAGCAGGCCGGCATGAAGGTCGTGA
>JACSRE010000318.1 GCA_014879945.1 Myxococcus sp. | reverse complement strand
GGCGGCGCCGCAGGCGGGAGTGGCGGCGGCGCCGCAGGCGGGAGTGGCGGCGGCGCAGCGGGCGGCAGTGGCGGTGGCGCCGCAGGCGGCTCCTCAGCCGGCGCTGGCGGAGGTGGCGGCGGCGCAGCTGGCGGGAGCGCAGGTGGCTCCTCGGGCGGCGCAGCTGGCGGGAGCGCAGGCGGCTCCTCGGGCGGCGCGGCGGGCGGCAGTGGCGGTGGCGCGGCAGGAGGGAGCGGAGGCGGAGCAGCGGGCGGCACCAGCACGCCCACCGACTTCGTGGTGGTGCTCGTCGGCGACGGCGCGCTCCCGCTGAGCACCAGCACCGCGCCCGTCTTCCTCGAGCGCCGCAGCATCGCGACGGGCGCGCTCATCATCTCGGTCCCGATGCCGACGGCCAGCGCGGGAGCCAACCTGCCCTTCACCCTCGTCGGCAACGCGTCTCCCGACGGGGCCCTCAGCCGCTCGGCCGACGGGCGCCTGCTCACCCTGCAGGGCTACCAGTCTCCCCCCGACACCGCGGCCGCCTCGCTCAACGGCGTGCCGCGCGTGGTGGCCATCGTCGACCACCCCGACTTCGGGCCGTCACCCTCGATTCAGACCAACACCACGCTCGGCACCACCTTCGCCAACACCGCCCCCCGGAGCGCCGTCGCCAACGGCAACACCCTCTGGGTCGTCGGCGGCGCCGGCGGCACCTTCGTCACCTCGGCCGGCTCGTCGTCGGTGCCGGTGAACATCGCGAGCACGCCGGCCACCCTGCGCGTCGTCGGCATCTTCTCGGGCGAGCTCTACGTGACGACGGGCACTGCGCCCGCCGGCCTCTACCAGGTCGGCGCCGGCCTGCCGCTGGTCTCGACCACCGCCACGCTGGTGGTGCCGACGACCAGCCCCTACTCGTTCGCCGTCTTCGACCTGAACCCGACCGAGCCCGGCGTCGACACCATCTACCTGGTGGACGACTCGGGCGGCGCGGGCATCAAGCGCTTCACCCGCTCGGCCGGCGCGTGGGGCCAGACCGCCGACGCCGTGCTCGGCCCGCCGGTGCGCCAGGCGGCCTGCTTCCGCGACGGCGCCGACGTCGTGTGCGTCGCCTCGAGCAGCTCGACGCTGTACCGGCTGCGCGACGTCAACGCGAGCCTGCCCTCGAGCCAGTCGGCGATGACGGTGCTGGGCACGGCCTTTCCCAACACCGGCTTCCGCGGCATCAACCTCGCGCCGGTGCCCTGACGAGCGCAGCGGCTCCGACGGCGCCGCGCGGACAGTCGAGGCGGTGGCGTCAGCGTCGGAGCCGGCGTTGCCTCACGAAGGCCACGGCGATACTCACCAGCCGAGCGTCTCGAACGAGGAGCCCACCATGATGACCCTGACCGCGATGAGCCTGAGCCTGAGCCTGAGCCTGCTGGGCGCGAGCCCCGGAGCCCCCGACGGAAAGGCGCTCTTCACCTCGAAGCGGTGCACCATGTGCCACAGCGTCGTCAGCGAAGACATCAAGGCGCCGGCCGACACCAAGATGACCATCGTCGACCTCTCGGGCCTCTCGGCGAAGCGCAAGGCCGACTGGCTCAAGGCCTACCTCGAGAAGAAGGAGAAGCTCGACGGCAAGGCGCACCCCGCGCGCTTCAAGGGCGACGCCGCCGAGCTCGAGGCGTTGTCGAACTGGATGGCGACGATCAAGCCTGCTCCTTGATCATCCTGAGCGCGTCGCGGCGGCTGAGAATGCCGACCAGCGCGCCGTTCTTCATCACCGGGAAGCGGCGGAACGGGCGCTTCAAGAAGAGCTCGATGGCGGTCATCATGTCGGCGTCGGCGTCGAGGGTGTGGGGGTCAGGCGTCATCGCCTGCGCCACGGTGCGCCCGGGCCCCTGGTAGTAGCCGTCCTGGAAGGCCACGCGCAGGCAGTCCTGCTCGGTGAGGATGCCCACCAGCGCGCCCGCCTCGTTCACCACCGGGAGCCCCGTCACCCGCTCCTCGAGCAGCAGCGCGACGGCCTCGAGCACGCTCGCCTCGGGGCGCACCACCACGACGTCGGTGCTCATGAACTCGTGCACCCGCTGGCTCGGCATCATGGGTCGGCTCCTTCAGGCTCCGAAGTCGTCGTAGAAGATGGCGCTGCGCGAGACGCCCAGCCGCTCGAGCATGGCCACCACCGCGCGAATCATCAACGGCGGCCCGCACAGGTAGTACTCGCAGCTGGCGGGCGCGGGGTGCTTCGACAGGTAGGCGTCGAAGAGGTGGTCGTGCACGAAGCCGGTGGCGCCGCTCCACGGCTGCTGCGGGTCGGGCTCCGACACCGCCACCGACCAGGTGAAGTTGGGGTGCGCTCTGGCCAGGCGCTCGAAGCTCTCGGCGCAGATGATCTCCCTCGGGCTGCGCGCGCCGTACCAGAAGCTGAGCGTGCGCTTCGTCCGCCGGGCCTCGAGCTGCTCGAAGACGTGCGCGCGCAGCGGGGCCATGCCGACGCCCCCGCCGACCAGGATCATCTCCTTCTCGCTGTCCTGCGCGGTGAAGTGACCGAAGGGGCCGCTCATCTTCACGGTGTCGCCGGCGCCGAGGCCGAAGAGGTAGCTCGAGACGATGCCAGGCGGCGTGCCCTCGGGCGCTCCTGACGGCGGCAAGGCCAGGCGCACGTACAGCATGGCGATGCGCCCCTCGCCGGGGTGGTTGGCCAGGGAGTAGGCGCGCGTGGTGGGCCGGTCGCAGCCGGTCTCGAGCGCCGACACCCCCAGCTGCGCCCAGCCTTCACGGAAGGCCTCGTCGACGGGCACCTGCCCCAGGGTGCCCCGGTAGGGCGGGCACGTCACCTGAATGAAGCTGCCGGCGCGAAACTCGAAGGGCACGCCCTCGGGGAGCTCGAGGACGAGCTCCTTGATCAACACCGTGAGGTTGCGCGTGGAGCGGACCTTCACCTCGAGCTCCTGCACCGCGGGGAGCCCCTCGGCCAGCCCCACCTCGAGGTCGCCGCGCACCGTCACCTGACAGGCCAGGCGCAGGTTGCGGGCCAGGGCGTGCTCGTCGAGCAGCCCGCGCTCGATCGGCAGCGGCGCGTCGAGGGTGCCCGTCACCCGCACCTTGCACGCGCCGCAGGTGCCGCGGCCGCCGCACACCACCGGAATGGGGAGCCCCGCGTCCAACAGCACGCTGTGCAGCTTCCGTCCGAACTCGGCGCGCAGCGGCTCGGCGCGCCCGTCGATGGTGATGAGGCCCTCGCCGCCCGCCACCACGCGCCGCGCCGCGAGGATGAGCAAGGTCAGCGTCATGATCATGCCGCTGATCACCGCGATGGTCATCAGCACCTCGGTCATGGCAGCCGCACCCCCGCGAAGGCGAGGTAGGCGGTCGACATCAGGCCGACCGTCACGAAGACCACCGCCTGGCTCCCCGACTCCGGCGCGCCCTCGTCGCCTTCGACCTTCTCGCGAATGGCCGCCAGCGCCACCACCGCCAGCGCCCAGCCCAGCCCGCTGCCCACCGCGAAGACGCCGCTCTGCGCGAGGGAGTAGTTGCGGTTGAGCATGAACAACGAGCCGCCGAGGATCGCGCAGTTCACCGTGATGAGCGGCAGGAAGACGCCCAGCGCGCGCGAGAGCGCCGGGAAGAACCGGTCGAGCACCATCTCGAGGATCTGCACGGTCGCCGCGATGAGCCCGATGAAGCAGATGAGCGAGAGGTGGCTCAGGTCGAGCTGACCCAGGCCGGCCCACGCCCACGCGCCCGGCGCCAGCAGCAGCCGGTACACCAGGTGATTGAGCGGCACCGTGACGGCCATCACCACCACGATGGCCACCCCGAGGCCCGCCGCGGTCGACACCCGGCGCGAGCCGCCCAGCAGCGTGCAGATGCCCAGGAAGAACGCCAGCGCCAGGTTCTCGACGAAGAGCGAGTTGAGGAAGAGCGTGATCATCGCGCGGCCCCGCTCGCGACCGGCGCCGGCTTCACCAGCCGTTGCCGCAGCAGCCGCGTCAGCCAGATGAAGAGGGCGATCAAGAAGAAGCCGGCCGGCGGCAGCCCGAGGATCTGCAGCGGCTCGAACCAGCCTCCGTCCTTCGTCAGCGGCAGCAGCGAGAAGCCCAGCACCGCGCCCTGCGTCAACAGCTCCCGCACGGCGCCCACCGCCGCCAGCAGGAGCGTGTACCCGACGCCGTTGCCCAGCCCGTCCGCCACGCTCTCGCCCACCCCGTGCGTCATCGCGAAGGCCTCGGCCCGGCCGAGGATGATGCAGTTGGTGATGATCAAGCTGACGAAGATCGACAGCTGCTCGCTCATCTTCGGCGCGAAGGCGGCCAGCACCTGGTCGGTGACGATGACGAGCGACGCGATGATGGTGATCTGCAGCACCAGCCGCGTGGCGTGGGGAATCACGTTGCGCAGCAGGCTGATGAGGGCGTTCGAGGCGACCAGCACCGAGGTGAGCGCCGCGCCCATCACCAGCGCCGCGGCCAGCGACTTGGTGACCGCCAGCGCCGAGCAGATGCCCAGCAGCTGCACCGACACCGGGTTCTCTTCGAGCAGCGGCCGCCTGAAGGCGGTGGTGAGCCGGCTCATCGGAGCGCTCCTTCCCGCGCCCGCGCCAGGAACGGCCCGTAGCCATCGTCACCCAGCCAGAACTGCACCATGTGGCCCACTCCTTCGGTGCTGCGGGTCGCGCCGCTGATGCCGTCGACGTGGAAGGCCTCGTCGTCGTCGGGCGCCCCGGTCTCTTCGACCACCACGTGCAGGCGCAGCTTCCCCGACTCGTCGCGCACCTTCTTGCCGGGCCAGAGCGAGGTCCAGTCCTCCTCGGTGATCTCGCTGCCGATGCCCGGCGTCTCGCCGTGATCAGAGATCAACAACCCGATGACGGTGTTGCCGTCGCCCGAGAGCGCGATGGAGCCGCGGATGATGGAGCCGTACCCGCGCCCATAGATGGGCACGATGAGGGCCTCGGGCGCCCCGCCCCGCGAGACGAGGGTCACCACGCCGTGCAGCGCCTGTCGCTTGATTCGAGCGAGGTCGCGCTCGGGGGGCACGGCGCGGCTGGTCGACGGCTCGGCGGCGGCCTTGAGCGGGTCGAACCCCGCGGGCTCGACGTCGGTCACGAAGGCGCCGGTCGCGAGGTCCACCACCCGCTCCTCGAGCGACGCGGTGGTGAGGTCGCCCAGCAGCTCCTTCAGCGCCGGCTGCCGCCCGAGGATGTCGGCGAGGCGGGCGTTGCGAGCCGCCCGGCGGTGCTCCAGTTGAATGGGCCGCAGCACCACGGTGGCCACCGACACCACCAGCGAGCAGCCCAGGCACACCGCGAGCGAGACCAGCAGCGTGCTCCAGGTCGAGCGGCGCGACCTCGGCGTCGTGGGTTCAGACATCGCGCGCTCCCTTCGGCGCGCGGCGGGTGGCCCTCGCCACCACGTCTGCCAGCGGCGCGAAGATGCTCGCCACCAGAATGGCCGCCATGGTGCCGTCGGGGCTCGCCGGGTTGGCCAGCCGCAGCAGGATGATCAAGAAGCCCACCATCAACCCGTGCGCCCAACGGCCGCCGTTGCTGCCCGGCGACGAGCGCGGGTCGGTGGCGAGGAACGTCACGCCGAACGCGACGCCGCCCAGGAGCAGGTGCGTCGAGAGGGGCAGCTGAGGGCCCGTGGTGCCCGCGAGCTGCAGCAGCGCCATCGCGCCCGCCATGCCGACGGGCACGCCCACGAGGATCCGCAGCGAGACCCGCCCCACGGCCAAAAGCGCCACGCCGCCCAGCAGACAGGCCAGCGCCGACGCGCCGCCGATGGGCCCACCCGGGGGCCGAAGCAGGAAGAGCTCCTGCCACGGAGGCAACGCCACCCCCTCGGCCGGCAGCCAGAGCGAGCCGCCGCCCATCGCCTTCGGCCAGGTGAGCCCGAGGAAGACGTGCGCCAGCACCGCCGGGTGCACGAAGCTGCGCGACTCCTTCCCGAAGACCTCACGGGCCACCAGCCACCCGAAGGCCATCGCCACCACCGCCGGGAGCAGTGAGGTCCCCGGTGGCAGCGTCAACGCGAAGGCCAGCCCGGCCGTGAGCGCGCCGGGAATTCGTTCGCGACGACCCAGGCGCGCGCCCGCCAACGCGGTGACGAACGCCACGGCCGACGAGAGCGCTGCCAGCAGGAGCATCGGCGGCGCGGTCTCGAGCACCGGCGTGGCGCTGCCGACGAGGCCGGCGCCGAGGCACACCAGCAACGCGACCGCGAAGGCCACCGCCTGCCGGCGACTCCCTGAGGTGGGTTCCGCACCGAGTCGCATGGGCCTCCCCGATGGGGCCGTAGCACACGCTCCGCGACGTGGAGCAGTGCACCCTTTGCGCGTGGGAGGCGCATCGGGGGAACAGGCGACCGGTTCCCGGAGGAACGACAGGAACCTGGACTTCGGGTTGAAGCGCCCCCGTCTCCGACGTACGCCTCGACGGCGCCATGAACGAGCCCATCGCGACCGCTGGCGTGATGACGCTCGTTGGCGTGTTGCTGGCCATCAGCGTGCTCTTCAGCCGCGCGGCCGGCCGCGCAGGCCTGCCGCTGGCCTTCGTCTTCGTCCTCGTGGGCATGCTGGCGGGGACCGACGGGGTGGGGAAGCTGGCCTTCGACGACTACGCGCTCTCGTTCCGGCTGGGCACGGTGGCCCTCGTCATCATCCTCTTCGACGGAGGCCTCAACACGACGCTCACCTCGGTGCGGGCGGGCCTGGCGCCGGCGACGGTGCTGGCCACGCTCGGGGTGGTGCTGATGGCGGGCGCGATGGGCGGGGCGGCGCACCTGCTGGGGCTGCCTTGGCCGCAGGCGCTGCTGCTGGGGGCCATCGTCTCGTCGACGGACGCGGCGGCGGTCTTCGCGGTGCTGCGGGGTAGCGGCCTGCACCTGAAGCAACGCGTCGGCGTGACGCTCGAGCTCGAGTCGGGGTTGAACGACCCGATGGCCGTCATCCTCACGATGGCGCTGACGCAGCTGGTGGCCACCGGTGAGGCGCCCACCTGGCGGCTGGGCCTCGACGTGCTCGTGCAGCTCGGGGTGGGCCTCGCGGCCGGCCTCGGCTTCGGCTGGCTGGGGCAGGTGGTGCTGCGGCGCGCGCGGCTGCCGGCGGCGGGCCTGTACCCGGTGCTGACGTTGTCGCTGGCGGCGGTGGCCTTCGGAGTGCCGACGCTCTTCAACGGCAGCGGCTTCCTCGCGGTGTACGTGGCGGGCGCGCTGGTGGGCCACGAGACGGGGCGGTACCGCACGGGGCTGTTGCGCGTGCACGACGCGATGGCGTGGCTGTCGCAAGTGGGCATGTTCCTCTTGCTCGGGCTGCTGGCGACCCCCTCGCGGCTGCCAGCGGTGGCGAACCTGGGGCTGGGGCTGGGCTTCGTGGCGGCGCTGGTGGTTCGCCCGCTGGTGGTGTGGCTGTGCCTGGTGCCGTTCCGCTTCTCGATGAAGGAGCGCGCGTACCTGGGCTTCGTCGGCCTGCGCGGCGCGGTGCCCATCGTGCTGGCCACCTTCCCGGTGCTGGCGGGGGCGCCGGGCGCGCAGGGGCTCTTCGACGCCGTCTTCTTCATCGTGCTGGTGAACGCCTTCGTGCCGGGCGCGTTCGTCGGGGGGCTGACGCGCAGGCTGGGGCTGCAGACGTCGGCGCCGCCCCCGCCACCCGCGGTGATGGAGCTGACCTCGACGCACATCCTCGACGGCGACGTGATGTCCTTCTTCGTGCGGCCCCAATCGGCGGTGGCGGGGGCGACGCTGGCCGAGCTCGGCCTGCCCGAGACGTCGGTGGTGACGCTCATCATGCGCGAAGGGCGGCTGCTGGCGCCGCGCGGCAACACGCGGCTCGAGCCCGGCGACTACGTCTCGGTCTTCGCCCCGAAGGAGAACGTCTCGGAGCTGCACCTGCTGTTCGGTGACGCGCAGGGCGACTGAGGTGGAGGCTCGCCAGGCGTCAGCGAGAGGGCACCTCGAGCGTGCAGGGAGAGTGGAGCCGGAGCGCCACCTCACCGTCGGCCGGCACCACGTCGAAAGCTCAACGGTCCGGTCATCGCGAGCGCAGAATGCGGCGATGCCGCCCCCGACCCAGACCGCCCGCCAGGAGCTCGACGCCATCGTCACGGCGCTGCAGCTCAAAGACGACTTCCCCCCCGCGGTGATGGCCGAGGTCGAGGCGCTGGTGCGCGCGCCCGGCATCGACGACCCCCTGCTGGTCGACCGCACCTCGATTCCCTTCGTCACCATCGACAACGCGCACTCGAAGGACCTCGACCAGGCCGTGCACGTGGCCCGAGACGGCGACGGCTTTCTCGTCGCGTACGCCATCGCCGACGCCTCGTTCTACGTGCGGCCGGGCAGCGCGCTCTTCGCCGAGGCGATGGCCCGCGGCGCGAGCTACTACTTCCCGGGCTTCTCGGTGCCGATGCTGCCGCGCGCGCTCTCCGAGGGGCTCGTCTCGCTCAACCCCGACGGCCCGCGGCGCGCCCTGCTCTTCTGGCACTCGCTCGACGCGAAGGGCGAGCTGCGCGGCACCAGGCTCGAGCGCGCCCGCGTGCGCTCGCGCGCGAAGCTGTCGTTCTCGCAGGTGCAGCGACTCATCGACGCGCCCGGCGCCTCGCCGCTGGCAGGCAGCGAGTACGAAGCGAGCCTCAAGCTCCTCAAGGTCATCGGCGAGCACCGCATTCACCTCGCGGCCGAGCGCGGGCTGGTGCGCTACCGTCGGGAAGAGGTCACCATCTCGCTCGACGGCGAGGGCCTGAAGTTCGCGGTGATGGAGCTGGTGCGCGACGACGTCGAACTGTGGAACGAGCAGGTCAGCCTGATGTGCAACGCCGAGGGCGGGCGACTGCTGCGCGAGTCGAACAACCCCGCGGTGCAGCCCATCTACCGGGTGCAAGGCGGCCCCGACCCCGAGCGCCTCGCCGGCCTGGCGCGCCTCACCGAGCGCGTCTGCGCGTTGAACGGCCTGCCCGAGACGCCGTGGCGCTGGCACCTCGAGCGGCCGCTCGCCGACTACCTGCGCGCCCTGCCCCAGGCGCCCACGGGTACGAAGGAGGACCGGCTCGCCCGCGCGCTCGCGCGACAGGCGGTGATGGTGAACCTGCGCTCCGAGTACTCGATGGAGCCGGGCCCGCACGTCGGCGTCGGCGCCGAGCCCTACGCGCGCTTCTCGGCGCCCATGCGCGAGCTGGTGGGCGTGTTCCTCCACAAAGAGGCGGTCGAGCTCCTCACCGGCAAGCACCCCACCGCCGAAGAGGACGAGAAGCTGCGGGCCGAGGTGGTGCAGGTCGCCAACCGCGCACGCGACACCCAGCGCAAGGTGCAGAACCTCTCGAACGAGGTGGTGATGAACCGGGTGTTCGCGCCCGAGCTGGGGAAGCCAAAGGCCCAGCGCACGCGCTTCACGGGCACCGTGATGGGCCTGGCCGGCTCGAAGGTGCACGTGCGCCTCGACGCGCCCCCGATGGACGTGAAGGTGCTGCTGTTCGACCTCGCGCCCGCCTTCGGTGGTGCGTGGCTCGAGGTGGCCGACGACGGCGCGGTGCTCCGCGAGAAGGCCAAGACGGAGCCGCTCCTGCTGCTCGGCCAGGCGGTGAGCCTGCGGGTGGCCAAGCGCGACGAGAAGTACCGGCGGTGGGTGCTCGAGCTGGTGCGGTGAGCGCGAGGCCGAAGCGACTCGGAGGTGGGCTGCGCACCCCCGCCTGCGGCTCTCCGGATGCACGCGCAGTCGAGGCCAAAGAGCCGACGGTGCGCGCCCGCGGCCACAGCCTGTTCTTCGGTGCGCGTGACGCCCGGAGGCGAGCATCCGCGGGCACGAGGACGCGAGGTCTGAGGACGCGCCTGACCCGCAACGTCGTTCGGCGGCCGCGCAAGGTGAGACCGAGGCGCCAGCGGAAGCGGCCTTCACGTTGATGGCAGCGGTGCCTCGACGGAGCTGGCGCGCGCGACGTGAGACGTTGGCGCGACACGGAGCCCTGGCGCTGATGGCGGCGCACCTCGAC
>JACSRE010000387.1 GCA_014879945.1 Myxococcus sp. | reverse complement strand
ACCTGGTGCTGGCCGTCGGGGGCGCGGCGTCGCTGGTGTGCGCAGGGTTGATGTTCGTCGGCGTGCAGCGCGGCTCGGTGGCGCTCCTGGCCTGCGCGCCCCTGTCGGCGCTCCTCGTCGCCGTCGGGGCGCTGGGCTACCTCAACGGCATGCAGAACGCGGCGCTAGCCCTGGCGCAGGTGAGCCCGGCCGACCGCGCGGCCCTCATGGCGGGCGCCACCAGCGAGGCCCTCACCGGCAGCGCCTTCGGCTTCTCGGCGTCGGCCGCGCTGCTGCTGTGCCTGTCGCTGGGCTGTCTCTTCGGGCTGGCGGCGCAGGCGGGCGTGGCGCGCACCGTGGTGGGCCTTGCCGGGGCCACCTTCCTGACATTGGCGCTGCTCGCGGTCGCCGCGCTGGTGCGGTTGACCGCGGTGATGGCGCTGTTCCGGGCGCTCGCCAACGTCACCCCCGCCGACCGCCTCGCGGTGCTCGCGTCGGCCAGCGGCGAGCTCGCGGTGCATCGCGTGCCCTTCCTGGTGCTGCTCGCGCTCCTGCTGGCGGTGCTCGCGGGCGCCTTCGTGACGCTGAAGACGACGTCCCCGCGCGCGGCCGTGCTGCTGCCGGTGCTGGGCCTGGGCGGGCTGGTGGGGCACGGGCTCCAGGTGGGCGCGCGGGAGCTGGCCGACGCGCGCGTGCGCGCGCTGCACGCCCCCGACCTGGCGAGGGGCTTCATGCACCTGCCGGGGTTTGGGGGGCTCGACGCGTGGCGCTGCTTGCGCGCGAACACCATCAGCTCCTGCCTGCCGGGCGAGCCCCCCGAGGAGCTCGGCCATGAGGCGCTCGTCGACGAGCTGGCCGCCTCGCAGCGGTTCCTGCTCCACCTGGTGGGCGACGAGCCGGCGGTCGCGGTGGGCGTCTTGCCTGACGCCGGCGCCCCGGCGCTCTGGGCCTTCGTCGACGCCGCGCTCGAGGCGGGCGCCCAGACGCTCGTGTTGGTGGGCGAGGTCGAGCCCGAGCCGGTGGTCGCGCCGACCGAGCTCGCCGCCGTCGCCGCGCTGTTCCAGTCGCGCGCGCGCGGCGCCGCCGTCTGGCTGGCTCGCGAGGCCGAGCGCTGCGCCACGCCGTGTGCGTTCGCCGAGGCGCAGGGAGACGTGCTCCAGGTGGGCGGCGCGCGCTGGCAGCCGGCCCCGTTCGCCGGCCGCCCAGACGAGCTCGTCGACGAGGTGCTGCTGAGGGCCGACCGCGCGATGACGCCGCAGACGCTGGCGCGGCTGTCGCTGGCGGCCGCCGCGCACCAGAAGCGGTTGGTGCTGGTGCTCGCCGCGTCGCCACGCGACGAGTGAGGAGGCCCGCGGCGTCCTTCGCCGTCTGCGTCAGGGCGTGGTCCTGCAGCACCCGCGCACCTTCACCTTCGCCTTCGCGTCGCAGAGCGCGAGCGCGTCGTCGACGTCGTCTTCGCGCGCCCCGTCGCCGAGTCGTGCCCGGCACGAGGCCGCTGAGCGCGAAGGCGGTGCCCGCCAGCTGTCCGTCCAACTTCAAGAGGACGTACCTCTCGCGCCGTGCTGCGCGGCGGGCGAGGACTTGCCGGCGTTGGTGTAGCCGACGAGCGCGACGCGGAGCTGGTCTCGCCTCGCGT
>JACSRE010000218.1 GCA_014879945.1 Myxococcus sp. | reverse complement strand
TGGGCTCGGAGATGTGTATAAGAGACAGGGCTGGGGCCGTTCGCCTGGGTCAGCATGTCGCTGGTGCCGTCGCCGCCTTCGTCGAGCGGGGGCGCGGTGACGGCGCGCTCCGGTGAGGCCTTCGCGGTCCTCGGCACCAGGCTCTACCGGTCGACCGGCGCGGCCTTCAACGAGGTCACCGGCCACTCGCTGCTCTCGTCGGCCGGCGACGTGCTGGTGACGCCGATGGGCAAGGTGTTCATCACCTCGCGCACCACCTCCTCGCTGTACTGCACGGCCAGCGACTGCTCGATCGGCACGAACTACGTCAGCGCGCCGAGCGGCGGCGCCCAGGACTACTTCGACGGCCTCTGCAACGACGGCGAGGCGGTCTACGCCATCGGCAACGGGAGCAGCAGCCAGGCCATTCTGTTCCAGTTCAACGGCACCGGGTGGACGAAGCTGAGCAACGACCTCGGCTTCTCGGGCGCCAAGCGCTGCGTGGTGGGCCCGGCCGGCGAGGTGTACGTGCTGGGGAAGACCTTCGTGGTGCGCTACGAGGGCGGCGGCTTCTCGCAAGAGAACGTCGACCTGATGGGCCAGTCGGCCGCCGAGTGGAACGACATGGCCTTCACCTTCGGCCCCGCGGGCGCGGTCGACGGCATGCTGGTCGGCGGCATCGGCAACGGCGGCTCGGTCACCAGCTACCGCTACGCGCGGCGCAACCCTGGCGGCGGCGGGTGGGCCGCGCTCCCCATTCCGATGATCGGCAGCTCCCTGAGCACCATCGTGGCGACCGCCCCGTTCGAGTACCTGGCGGCGGGGTTTCCCGGCAGCATGACGATGAACCGGTTCATGGCGTGGAACGGATCGGGCTGGGCCGCGAGCGCCAACCAACCCCCCTCGGCGCTGATGACGGTGAGCGACGCCGCGGCCAACGGCGACCGCGAGGTCTTCCTCATCGGCTCGGGCACCGGCGGCACCGTGCTGATCCGCGGGCGACGCTGAGGGCCCTCGCAGCAGCAGACGTTGACCCGGGGCGCGTCGCGTTGTTACGCGCCCGGGCATGCCCCGCGCCGCCGTCACCGACCTCTACCGCATCGACGACCTCCTCTCGCCCGAGGACCGCGCCATTCGCGACACCGTCGCGCGCTTCGTCGACCAGGAATACCTGCCCATCATCGGCAAGCACTTTCGCCACCACACGTTCCCGTCGCACCTCATCCCCCGGCTGGCGGAGCTGGGCATCTTCGGCGCGACCTTGAAGGGCTACGGCTGCGCCGGCCTCTCGAACGTGGCGTACGGGCTCATCCTGCAGGAGCTGGAGCGCGGTGACTCGGGGCTGCGCAGCTTCGCCTCGGTGCAGTCGTCGCTGTGCATGTTCCCCATCCACGCGTTCGGCAGCGACGAGCAGAAGGAGCGCTTCCTGCCGGGTATGGCCGCCGGGAAGCTCATCGGCTGCTTCGGGCTCACCGAGGCCGACTTCGGCTCCGACCCGGGCGGCATGCGCACCCGCGCGGTGAAGCAGGGCGACCACTACGTGCTCAACGGCTCGAAGATGTGGATCACCAACGGCACCATCGCCGACCTCGCGGTGGTGTGGGCGAAGGTCGACGACGGCGGCGCCGAGTCGATTCGCGGCTTCATCGTCGAGAAGGGCATGCCCGGCTTCGGGGCGAAGGAGATCGAGGGCAAGTTCTCGCTGCGCGCCTCGTACACCGCCGAGCTGTCCTTCCAGGACGTGAAGGTGCCGGCGAAGAACCTGCTGCCCGGCGTGCAGGGCCTGCGCGGGCCGCTCTCGTGCCTCAACAAGGCGCGCATGGGCATCGCCTTCGCGGCCATGGGCGCGGCGGTGGCGTGCTTCGAGGGCGCGCGCGAGTACTCGCTGTCGCGGGTGCAGTTCAACAAGCCCATCGCCAGCTTCCAGCTCACGCAAGAGAAGCTCGCCGACATGCTGCAGGAGATCGTCAAGGGCCAGCTGCTCGCGCTGCGCCTGGCCCAGCTCGCCGACTCGGGCCAGAAGGTGCTCCCGGAGCAGGTGTCGCTGTGCAAGCGCAACAACGTGAAGGTGGCGCTCGAGATCGCCCGCGTGGCGCGCAGCATCTACGGCGCCAACGGCATCACCGACGAGTACCCGCCGGTGCGCCACATGCTGAACCTCGAGAGCGTGTTCACCTACGAGGGCACCCACGAGGTGCACACGCTGATCGTCGGCAAGGCCATCACGGGCATCGACGCCTTCGGCGCCGGGTAGCCGCTACTTCCGCTCGCACGCCATCAGGTCGCGCACCACCTTGCGCGCCGCGGGGATGAACTCCTTGCCCTTCACCGACGGGTCGAGCTTCGCCACCAGCTTCAGGTCGGGCGTCAGCCGGTAGAGCGACTTCGACCGCTGCACCAGCGCCGCCACCTTGTGGCCGTCGAGGAGCGCGTCGGCGCCCAGCGTCACCACGATGCGGCCCGCGCCGCCGTCGAGCGCGCGCAGCTGCAGCGCCCGCAGGTCGATCTTGAGCATCATCAGCTCGTGGAGCGTGTCCACCTCGTCGGGGGCGTCGCCGAAGCGGTCGATCAGCTCGGCGCGCAGCTCGTTGAGGTCGTCGGGGTGCGGCGCCTGGCTGAAGCGCTTGTAGAGCACCAGCCGCTGGTGAACGTCGGGCACGTAGTGCTCGGGCAGGTAGGCCGGCACCGGCAGGTTCACCTCGGGCTCGACCTGCGTGCGCAGCGGCTCCCCGCGCACCTCGGCCACCGCCTCGTCCAGCATCTGGGTGTAGAGCTCGAAGCCGACCGCCTCGATGCTGCCCGACTGCTCCTTGCCCAGCAGGTTGCCGGCGCCTCGAATCTCGAGGTCGTGCGAGGCGATCGAGAAGCCCGCGCCCAGCTCGGTGAAGGCCTGCAGCACCTCGAGCCGCCGCATGGCGTCCTTGCCCACGCCGCGCCCGTGCGGCACCAGCAGGTAGGCGTAGGCGCGCTCCTTCGAGCGGCCGACGCGCCCGCGCATCTGGTAGAGCTGGCCGAGCCCGAACTGGTCGGCCCGGTTGACGATGATGGTGTTGGCCGAGGGAATGTCGAGGCCGCTCTCGATGATGCTGGTCGACAACAAGATCTGCGCGCGCTTCTCGACGAAGTCGAGCATCACCCGCTCCAGCTCGCCCTCGGCCATCTGCCCGTGCGCCGTCGCCACCACCGCGTGCGGCACCAGCTCGTTGAGCAGCTTCTCCATGCTGGGCAGCGACGAGATGCGGTTGTGCACCACGAAGACCTGCCCGCCGCGCTGCAGCTCGCGGGTGATGGCGTCTTTGATGAGCTGCGGGTCGAAGCGGTTGACGAAGGTGCGAATGGCGCGGCGATCGGCCGGCGGCGTGGTGATGAGCGAGAGATCGCGCATGCCGCTCATCGCCATGTTGAGCGTGCGGGGAATGGGGGTGGCCGTCAGCGTCAGCGTGTCCACGTTCGTCTTCAGCCGGCGCAGGTACTCTTTCTGCTTCACGCCGAACTTCTGCTCCTCGTCGATGACGATGAGGCCGAGGTCGCGGAACGCCACGTCACCGGCCAGCAGCTTGTGGGTGCCCACCAGCACGTCGAGGCGGCCCTCTTGCGCGCGCCTCATGATGTCGCGCACCTCGCTCTGCTTGCGCAGGCCCGACACCACCTCGACCGTCACCGGGTAGCCGTCGAAGCGCCGCTTGAACGAGTTGTAGTGCTGGTGGGCCAGCAGGGTGGTGGGCACCAGCACCGCCACCTGCTTGCGGTCGAGCACGCACTTGAAGGCCGCGCGCATGGCCACCTCGGTCTTGCCGTAGCCCACGTCGCCGCAGACCAGCCGCTCCATCGGCTCGGGCTTCGCCATGTCGGCCAGCACGTCGTCGATGGCCTTCTGTTGGTCGACCGTCGCCTCGAACTCGAAGTCGGCCTCGAACTGCCGGTAGTAGCGGTCGGGCGGCGAGAAGGCGTAGCCGGCGTGGGCGCGGCGCTCGGCGTACAGGCGCAGGAGCTCGGCCGCCATCTGCAGCAGCTGCTCCCGCACCAGCTGCTTCTTCTTCTCCCAGCTGTTGGTGCCGAGGCGATCGAGGGCGATCTTCTCGGGGTCGCCGCCGGTGAACTTCGAGAGCAGCCGCATGCGGCTGACCGGCAGGTACACCTTGTCCTTGGCGGCGAACTCCAGCACCAGGAAGTCGGCGTTGACGCCGCTGACCTGCATGGTGACGAGGCCCTTGTAGCGGCAGACGCCGAACTCGGCGTGCACGCACAGGTCGCCCTCGTTGAGGTCCTTGAAGCTGGCGACGAAGCCGGTGACGTCGGAGCGCTTTCGGCGAACGCGCCGCCGCGCCCGCGCGCCGAAGATGTCTTCGTCTGACAGCACCGCCAGCTTGCCGGGCGCGTCGACGAAGCCCGCGCTGACGTGCCCGATGAAGAGGTGCGCCAGGCGCTTCTTGTCGAAGAGCGCCGAGGGGTCGTCCACCAGGCCCCGGGCGTGCGTCTTCACCTTGACGTCGCGCTCCTTGAGCAGGCGCTCGAGCCGCTCGGCCTGCCCCCGCGAGCCGCAGGCCACCGCCGTCACCACGCCCGCCGCGTGCCAGGCGGTGAAGCGCTCCAGCAGCGGCGTCAGCGCGCCCTCTTCGCCGTGGTGCGACCGAATCGCCTCGCGGAGCTCCCTGGTGCCCGCGAAGTGGAAGGCCACCGGCGCGCGGTCCTCGGCGCGCTCGTCGATGGTCAACCCCCCGCCCTCGACCCGGGTGAAGCGCGCGAGCCGGGCCCGCACCTCGTCGCGCGTCAGGAAGTGCGCGCCCGGCGGCATGGTGAGCTCCTGCCGCCGCGTGGCGTCTTCGTAGCTGCGCTCGAGGTCAACGAAGAGGTCGTCGAGCACCTGCGCCTGCGAGGCCGGCTCGTCGACCCACACCAGCGGCGCCGCCTTGCCCAGGGCCAGGTAGTCGAACACCGTCGCCAGCCCGCCCTCGAAGAACCCGGGCAGCAGCGCCTCGAGGCCGGCCGAGAGCACGCCCTCGCGCACCTGCTCCACGCGCTCGCGCACCTTCGACGAGGGCACCCGCTGGTGCTCGGCGAGGTCGCGAATCGAGGTGATGGCCTGGGCCCGGGTCTCGGGCGAGAGGTACAGCTCGCGCGCCGGGAAGAGCTGGAGGGCGCTGAGCTTGTCGCTCGTGCGCTGCGTCTCGGGGTCGAAGCGGCGCATGGCCTCGACGGTGTCTCCGAAGAACTCCAGCCGCGTCGGCTCGTCGTGCAGCGGCGCCCACACGTCGAGGATGTCGCCGCGCAGCGAGAAGGTGCCGGGGTCCTCCACCAGGGGCGCGTTGCGAAAGCCCATGCCCGCCAGGGCCAGGGCCAGCGCGTCGCGGCCCACGTCTTCGTTCAACGTCACCGTGCGCGACTGGGCCTTCATCACCGCCGGCGGCAGCAGCTTGCGGTGGAGCGCGCGCGCCGACAGCACCAGCGCCGAGAACTTCGTGCCCCGCGACAGGTGGAACAGCGTGCACAGCCGCTCGGTCACCAGCCCCGCGTCGGGCAGCAGCTCGTCGTACGGCAGCACCTCGTCGGCCGGCAGCCGCAGCACCGTGGGCGCCGCCTTCGTGCCTTCTCCCCCGAGGAAGAACGCGAGGTCGGCGGCCAGCGCGTCGGCCGCGTCGTCGTCGGCGGTGACGCACACCAGCGGTGTCTTCAGGTGTCGAGCCAGCCGCGACAGCACCCACGCCCGCGAGGCGCCGCCCAGCCCGGTGGCCCGAACGCGCGTCGGCCGGCCCTGCTCGAGCACCGCGACGAGCTGTTGAAAGGCTTCGGCCACGACGCCGTGGGGTAAGGCGCGGCGACTGCCGCGTCAACCAGAAGCACCTGCGCCCGCCTGCCCGGCGCTACTCGCAGTAGCCGCTGGCCGCGCAGACCTGGGGCGCGTCGCAGTAGTCCACGATGGTGGAGCAGTCGGGCACGCAGACGCCGCTGCCGGCGCCGTCGTCTTCGCACACGTAGCTCTGCCGGCAGGTCGACCGCCCGGCGCGGGGGCCGGTGCAGGTGTCGAGGCAGAGCGAGACCGTCGCGCCCGAGACGCACTTCGCGCCCGTCGGGCAGGCCGACGTCGCGCAGTCGCGGGTGCAGTAGCCGCCGGGGAAGCCGGTGCCGCAGACGCCCCCCTCGCCGCAGGTCGAGCTGTCGGCGCACCCGGTGCCGATGACGCGCGCCTCGTTGCCGCTCAGGTTCACCTGCGGCGCCACCACGAAGTTGAGGCCCATGAGGTGGGCCCCCTCTGCCAGCGTGAGGGCCTTCGGAGAGTCGGTGTTGGGCCACAGCCCGATGGGCTCGGCGTCTTCGAACTGCCCGTTGCCGTTGGCGTCCTGGGCCCCGAAGAGGAAGTAGGAGCCAGGCGCCGCGGCGAGGCCGTAGGCGAAGTTGTTGATGGCCTGCGCCTCGGCCACCCCGGCCACCTTCCACTCGCCGTTGACCTGGTGCACCAGCGCGACCGCGACGTTGCGCCCCGCCGCGCCGCCCGACCGCAGCTTGACGGTGATGGTGGCGTTGCCTCCGTTCGAGGTGACGGCCAGCGTCGCCGCGGCCGTCATGCCGTCGGCCAGGCCCTGGAGGTCTGCGGAGAGCTGCACCGTCGTGGAGTCGCCGGCCCCGACGGTGCGGGTCGCGCCTCCTGCGATGGCGACGCGCGCGCCGGCCGCGCCGCCCGGGGTGAGGGTGGCCGTCAGCGGCTGGCCGCCCACGTTGGTGAGGGTGATGGACTGGGTCGCCGACGCCGCCGTGAAGAACACGTCGGTGGCGCTCAAGGCGAGCTTCGGAGGGCCCATCGGCTGGGTGCCCGACACCCGCAGCAGCGCCGCGTGCACGTTCACCAGGCCGGCGCCGCAGCCCTCGTTGCAGCGCGAGGCCTGGTTGGCCGTCTCGGTGAGAATCTGCCGCGCCTGGGCAAAGGTGAGGGCCGGGTTGCCGGCCTTCATCAACGAGACGATGCCCGCGACGTGCGGGGTGGCCATCGAGGTGCCCTGCTCGAAGGCGTAGCTGGGCATGCCGGTGGAGTCGTTCTTCACCGTCGAGAGCACGCCGTCGGGGTTGCCGTCGCCGTTGGCGTCCTCCGACACCTCGCCGCCGGGCGCCATCACGTCGATGCGCTGGCCGAAGTTCGAGTAGCTGGCGCGGGTGCCGTTGAAGCGGGTGGCGCCGATGCACAGCACGCCTCGCTGGTTGCAGGGCGTGAAGCGCGAGGCGTCGATGTTGTCGTTGCCCGCGGCCACCACCACGATGGCGTTGCGCGTCGCCGCGGCGTCGATGGCGTCCTGGTAGGCCTGGCTGGCCTCGCCCTCGCCGCCCAGGCTCATGCTGATGACGTGCGCGGGGTTCGCGTTCGCCGGCATGCCCGGCACGGCGCCGCCTGACGCCCAGGTGATGCCGGCCGAGATGTCGAAGTCGGTGCCGCCGCCCTTGCCCAGCACCCGCACCGGCACCAGCCGCGCGTTCCAGTTGACGCCCGCGATGCCCGCGCCGTTGTCGGTGACGGCCCCGATGGTGCCCGCGCAGTGCGAGCCGTGCCAGCTCGAGGCACCGTTGGGCAGGTCGCGGCCCGGGTCGGTGGCGTCGCTGTCGCGGCCATCGCCGTCCTGGGCGCGGTCGGCGTCGCTGATGAAGTCGGCCCCCTGCGCGACGCGGGGCGTGAGGTCGGGGTGCGCGATGATGCCGGTGTCGATGACCGCCACGGTGACGGCCGTCGTCGCGCCCTTCTCGACCTCCCAGGCCGCGGGCATGTTGATGGGCGAGAGGTGCCACATCGCCGCGTAGAGGCTGTCGTTGGGCACCGCGAGCGGATGCCGTACGTGGTTGAGCTCGGCGAACTTCACGCCCGGCACGCGCGAGACGAGCTGGGCCAGCTCCACCGTCTCGCCGGCCGAGAGCGCGCGCCCGTCTGCGTGGCGAAAGCGCACCAGGTGCAGCAGCTCCGACGCGAAGCCGCCGTGGCTGGCCACCAGCCCCGCGAACGACAGCCGCTTGAGCGTCGCCGCCTCCGAGGCCTGCTCGGTCAGCCGCACGATGACTTCCCCTTCGATGAACCGCTGGCGCTCGTGCGCCCCCAGGAGCCGGCCGCTGGTGGCGTAGGGCAGGGGCGCCGGCACGGCGTGCTCCACCACCTTGCGGAGCGACGAAGGCGAGGTCGGCGCGGGGCGGCCCTCGTTGAGGCGCGCCAGGGCCAGGGCCTTCAACGTCGAATCGACGCGCGCCCTGGGCGCCTGCACCGAGTCTGCGCCGCGAAACGGCGTCACCGTGCCGCTCACCCGGCCCTGCGGCCCGGTCACCACCACGCCGCCGTCTTCCTCACTGAAGAGGTCGTCACAGGCACAGCCGGGGACGAGGGGAGTCAAGGCCAACAGCGTCAGCAACGTGCGTCGCATCGGGGCACCTCGAAGCTGGATTGAGTGGGCGGTCTACTTCGCGCAGGCCTCGACGTCCTTCGTGGTCTTCGCCTTGTTCAGGCACTGCGCGGTCTTCTTGTCGTACCGCGAGGGGCAGGCCTTCTTGAGCTCGTCCAGCTTCGGGTCCGCCAGGGCCTCGCGGCGCGCGAGCTTCTCGGTCACCTCGCGCTCCCGCGGCGTCATCTTCTTCACCTCGGGGTCCTGGGCGAGCGACTCGTCGACCGAGAGCAGAATGATGTGCTCCATCAGGGCGCTGCACTCGGAGGCCGAGAGGGCCGCGACGCCCGCGTCAGGGGGTTGGGCGAACGCGAAGGAGGACCCGAGCATCGCCAGCAGAGCAGTTGCGCGCATGGAGGCGTTATCGCCCAGCGCGCGGCGTTCGTCACTCCAGCAGGTAGGCCACCACGGCGCCGACGGCGGCGGCCGCGGCGAGCACGTAGGCGACGTTGGCGCCGGTGGCGTTGCCGCGCGCGGCGGCGGCGCGCTCGCCGAAGGCCTGGTCGGTGCGCGCCTCGTTGGCTTGAATCGAGAGGTTGCGCGCGTTGACCCCCAGCCCCACCCCGACCGCGAGCGCGACGCCCGCGCCGATGCCGAGCGCCGCCGGGGCAGGGTGCTTCTCGAAGACGCCCGGCTCCGCGGGCTTCACCGGCGTCGGCCGGGGCTCGAGCTTCGGGGGCCGCGGCGCGTCGGGCGGCAGGTCGTCGTCAGGCATCGGCTGGGGCGGGGCCTGCAGCGCCCGCTTCACCCCGAGGAAGAGGTCGACCGCCTTCGGGCTCGAGTAGGGCGGCAGGTCTGACGCCTCGTCGATGCGCAGCGCGGTGCGGAAGTGCTCGGCGGCCGCCTTCGTCTTGCCGAGGTTGAGCTGGCAGAGGCCCGCGAACAGCTCGATGTCGCGCAGCTCGTCTCTGGTGGACTGCCACTGGCTGCTGGCCTGCTCGAGCCGCGACACGCACTTCTCGAAGTCGAGCCCCTCGTAGAGCTCCTTCGCCTGCGTGAGGAACGGGTTGGGCTGCGCGCCCAGCAGGGCCGCCAGCAGCAGCGCCGTCACGGCACGTCTCCCAGCGCCAGGTCGGGGTCGTCGGCCAGCTGCCAGCTGTTGAGGGTGACCGAGAAGGGCCCGCCGTCGGCGCCGTCGACGCGCATCACGCCCAGGCGGAGCCGGTCGGCGGGCGCCGGCGCCGCGGTGGACACCAGGGTCACCTCGCCCAGGCGCGCCCCGTTGAGCCACACGGTGCGGGTGCCGCCCCGCTGCCACCGCACCTCGAAGAGGTAGTCGCCGCGCTGCCACCCGCCGTCGACGGCGTAGCGGGTGGACACGGCGGTGTCGGCCACCGTCATGGCCTGGCTGCTGACCTCGAGCTGATCGGCGGCGGTGATGGCGAGCTGCAGGTGCACGCGGTTGGGCTGCGCGCCCAGCTCGACGAAGGGCGCGTTGCCTGACAGCCGCGGGGTGCCGCCCAGCGTCAGCCGCCCGCGCAGGCGGCCCGCTGCGCCCTGGGGCAGCCGCGCCGGCGAGAGCACGTTGGCGCTGGCGGTGTCTTCGTTGTCGCGCGACGACATCACCGAGGCCACCACCAGGTTGCCGCGCGACGGGTCGATGGTGGCGGTGCAGCCGTTGTCCTGGGTGACGTCCGAGAAGCCGTGGAGCCGTTGCTGCCACACGGGCTGGGGCCCGGCGTCGACGGGGCCTGCGTCGGGCGCGCCGCCGGCCGCCCCGCCA
>JACSRE010000315.1 GCA_014879945.1 Myxococcus sp. | reverse complement strand
AGATGTGTATAAGAGACAGCGTCGATGCCGGCCGCGTGGAGCCAGGTGGCGGCCTGCCGGTCTGCGTCTGGGTCGCGGATGGACAGCAGCTGCCGCGGGCTGGGGCCAGCGCCCTGTCCGGCGCTCGTCGCCAGGCGCGCGGCGGCGTCGGTGGTGGCGTCCTTCACGCCGCGCGCTTGGGCGTCGGCGACCATCAGCTCGCTGTACCGGCGCGTCTGGCACTGCAGGTGCTCCTGGGTCTCGAGCGCGGCGAGTTGGTGGCGCAGCACCAGGTGCGCCATCTCGTGCGCGAGGGCGCCGGCGAGCGCGGCGTCGGCGCTCGCGGCCTCGACGAGGCCCCGCGTCACCACCACGGTGCCGCTGGGCGCCGAGAACGAATCGACGGCGGGGGCCTCGGCGACCAGGAACGTCCACGTCACGCCCGGCTTCCCGGTGTGCGGCACCAGCGACTGGCCCACCTTCGCGACGCGGGCGTCGGCGCGCGTCACGCGAGCCTGGCCATCGGCCTGCCCTGCGGTGAGCCACGTCGTGAGCATCTGCTGGCCCTGCGCGGCCTCTGCTTCGGGCGTGAGCCGTCGCCGTGAGGCCTCGCACTCGCGCCTGGCGGTCTCCATCCACTGCGCGCTCCGCTGGGCCTCGAGCGAGGCCTGCGCGAAGTTGGTCTTCTTCACGCCCTGCGCGAGGGGCGGGGCACAGGCCAGCAGAAGACAGCCGATCGTCGTAAGGAGCGTTCTCACACCTCGACTGAACGCCACCGCGCGGCTGGCACCAACACCTTTCGCCGGGTTCGCGAGCGACTTTCTGCTTTCGCATCACGACCCGCCGAATAGGGTCGCCGCATGCGTCGCGCGCTCGAGCTGATCCGTCTGCGGTTGGGCCGCACGTGGGTGCTGATCGTCGGCTTGTCCACCGTGGCGATGATCTTCGCCGGGCTCTGGTGGGAGTTCGACGTGATGGAGATCTCGGACGACGAGCGCGGCGCGTACGACGATGGGCTCAAGGCGTTCACGCTGCCCAAGCGCGCGGGGCTCAAGTTCGTGCAGCAGCGGTTCGGGCTCGGCAAGCTGGTGCGCTCCGAGGACGTGGTGGTGGTCGCGCTCGACGACAGCACGATGACCCACGTCTCAGAGAACGAGTTCCTCGCGCAGCGGTACGGCCGCAACCTGCCGTTCGACCGCATCATCTGGGCCGATCTGATCAGCTACCTCTCGAAGGCCGGGGCGCGCGGCATCGTCTTCGACATGGTGATGAACGAGCCGTCGTCGAACGGCCTGGGCGACCTCGCGTTCGGCAAGGCGCTCGACGCCATCGACACCCCGGTCGTGTTGGGGTTCAGCACCGCCGCGTCGGCGAAGCCGCTGCCGAAGGTCGAGCCGACGCTGAAGCGGCCGGTCGGCCCGATGCCCGCGCCCCCGCAGAAGGAGGTGCCCGAGGGCGAGTTCCCCGAGGACCCGACGCCCGAGGAGCAAGCGGCGCTGCAGAAGCAGGCGGCCGAGGACCGCAGGCTGTGGGCCGCGAAGGCCTACGCGGTGCCGATCGTCACCAGGGGCGGCCTCGAGGTGCCCGCCTTCCCCGTGGTGGTGGAGCGCGACGCGAACGGCGAGCCGACCGGCAAGGAGTTTCCCGACTTCCCGATGGCGGCGATCCCGCACGCGCTCGAGTCGGCCGACGGGTTCGGGGCCGTCACCGGCGAAGAAGACGAAGACGGCAAGCTGCGCCGCACCGCCTTCGCGTACACCGACGGCGAGAACACCTACGCGACGCTCCCGGTGGCGCTGCTGGCACAGCTCGAGGGCGCCAGCGAGGTGGTCATCGACAAGGGCAAGCTGACCATCGGCTCGCGCACCGTTCGCATCAACCAGGACGGCACCGCCGAGATCCACTACGGCGGCCGCCTCGCCGACCGCTTCCCGATGATTCCGCTGGTGAACGTGGTGCAGCGATACCTGCTGTGCACCAAGGAAGACCAGACGAGCGTGGACTGCGCGGGCGGCGACATCTCGAAGGACGCGTTCGGCGCGCAGTTCAAGGGGAAGATCGTGGTGGTCGGCGGCATCGCGGTCGGCACCGGCGACTCCAAGGCGACCCCGCTGGAGCAGGCCACGCCGGGCCTGGTGAAGCAGGCGGCCACCATCGACAACCTGCTCAAGGACCAGTTCATCATCGCCGCGCCGACCTGGGCGTCGTGGCTGTTCGCGTTCTTCGTGGCGCTGCTGTCGGTCGCGCTGGTGCTGGTGGTGCGCAACACCTTCGTCGACATCGGCTGGCCGGTGCTCCTGTACGTCGGCTTCTTCGCCATCACCGGCAGCTTCCTGGTGGCCACCCGCATTCACGTGTTGTCGGCGTTGCCGGGGCTCGCGGGCACGGTCGCCTCGATCCTCGCCACCACGTGGGAGCGCCTGTTCGCGCGCAAGGAGCGCGAGCGCATCAAGGAGCTCTTCCAGAACTACATGGAGTCGGACCTCGTCGAGCTGATGGTGGAGCAGAAGACGCTGCCCAGCCTCGAGGGCCAGAACCTGCACGTCACGGCCTTCTTCTCCGACATCAAGGGCTTCTCGACCTTCTCGGAGCTCCTCAAGGACCGCCCGCAGGAGCTGATGCGCCTGCTCAACCGCTACCTCTCGGTCGTCACGCCGAAGTTGACCGCCGAGGGCGCGTGCATCGACAAGTACATCGGCGACGCGGTGGTGGCCCTGTTCGGCGCGCCGGTCGCGTACCACGACCACCCGCTGCGAGCCTGCCGCGCGGCGCTCCAGGTGCAGCAGGCCATCGGGGAGCTGCGGGTCGCGCTTCGCAAAGAGGGGCTGCCCGACGTCTACACGCGCATCGGCCTCAACACCGGCACCATGATGGTCGGCAACATCGGCTCGGAGCAGCTGCTCGACTACACCGCCATCGGCGACGAGATGAACCTGGCGGCGCGGCTCGAGGGCGCGAACAAGAACTACGGCACGCTGATCATGATGGGCCAGGGCACCTACGACGCCGTGCGACGCGAGGTCGAGGCCCGCGAGCTCGACCGCGTGCGGGTGGCCGGTAAGCGCAACGCGGTGACGGTGTACGAGCTGCTCTCGCTGAAGGGGCAGCTCTCACCGACGACCCAGCGGGTGGTCGACCTCTACGCCCAGGCGCTCGCGCTGTACCGAACGCGCCACTTCACGCAGGCGAAGGAATTGCTGGGGAAGGCGCTCGAGGTGGACGAGAGTGACGGGCCCAGCAAGCGGTTGCTGTCGTTGTGCAGCGAGTTCGAGCGTCAGCCACCGCCCCCCGAGTGGGACGCGGTGTCGTCGCTGGAGAAGTGAAGTCTACCCCTGAGGAGGAACGATGAAACGTCTGTACGGAGCAGTAGCCGCGGCGGCGCTGTTGAGCGCCAGCGGTGCGTGGGCCGTCGCCAAGGGCGGCAGTCTCTACATCAAGTCGAAGGACGTGAAGCTGCTCAAGGACCCGAAGGCAGGCGCCGCCGCGGTGAAGCCGCTCGACGTCGGCACCGAGGTGAAGTGGCTCGGGCCCAGCGACAAGGACAAGGCGTTTCACGAGGTCGAGGCCGGCGGGAAGAAGGGCTTCGTCTTGATGTCGAACCTCTCGCCCAGCAAGCCGCAGATGGAGATCGCCGGCTCGAGCGGCGCGCCGATGTCGCCCCAGGCGTTCGCCAGCTCGGGCGCCGCGACCAAGGCGCTCACGCCGGCCGGCATCAACTACGCGAAGAGCGAGGGAAAAGACGCTCCGAAGGCCCTCGAGGCCGCGGCCGAGATCATTCACGTCGAGGAGTACAACAAGGCGAAGGGCACGCCTGAGGCGATCGCCGCGAAGTCGAAGTCGCTCGGGGGTGGCAAGTGAGAGTCCTGCGCATCGCAGTGCCGGTGGTGATGACGTTCGCGGTGTCGGGCTGCGCGTTCCTCAACAACGTGAAGTCCGGTAACATCAAGGGCGCCGCCGAGGCCGCGCAGAAAGAGGCGCAGCTCTTCGCCGACTCGAAGAAGTACGGCGACACCGAGTGCGCGCCCATCAAGACCAGCGAGCTCTCGTGGGAAGAGGAGCGCGCGGTGGGGAGCGCGGTTGGTGTTGGCCTCGCCATGAATGGTGGCCACTTCTTCATCGAGGGCGTGACCGAGAAGAACCCCGAGGTGCTCAACGCCGACCTGAAGAAGGCGAAGCTCCCTGACAATGAGAAGAACGAGCTGACCGCGTACCTCTCGATCACCGGTCGCAACATCGCTCGGTACTCCTCCCGCCCCGAGCTGCCGTGGACCTTCGGTGTCATCGAGAACGAGACGCCCAACGCCTTCAGCGCGCCGGGCGGCTACGTGATCGTCACCACGGGGCTGCTCAAGAAGATCACCAACGAAGCGCAGCTCGCCGGCGTGTTGGCCCACGAGATCGGGCACATCGTGCACAAGCACTCGCTGAAGCGGTACAAGCAGGGCAAGTTCGACCAGTGCTCGGTCGCGCTGGCGGCCCGCTACTACTCGGAGCGCAACACGAACCTCCCTCCCCTGCTCAAGGACGCGCTCCGCTTCTCGAACCGGTTCGGCAAGGGCGGCAAGGTCGATCTCGACGCGCCGGACGAGGGCGGGTTCGTCGGGTTCATCGTGAAGACGGTGCTCAAGCTGATGGAGGCGCTCGGCAACGAGAAGGAAGACGAGTTCCAGGCCGACGCCACGGCGCTCGAGCTGGTGGCCTTCGCCGGCTACGACCCGAGCGAGTACGAGAAGTTCCTCACCTCGCTGGGCTCGCAGGGTGGCGGCTTCTCGAAGCACCCCTCGACCGAAGACCGCGTCGCCAAGCTGAAGGCCTCGCGCGAAGGCGAGCTGGCGCCGTTCGCGACCGGCACCGCGAAGCCCGACGTGGCCAAGGCCTTCGCGCCGCTGAAGAAGTAACGCGGCTCAGACGTGCAGCACCGGGGAGCGGCGGCGCCTGAAGAACAGGGCGTCGCCGCGTCGTCGTTTCAGCCCGCCCTCACTCGAAGCGCAGCGCCGCCAGCGGGTTCAGCCGAGCGGCCTTTCGCGCCGGGAAGACGCCGAACACCACGCCCACCAGCAACGAGACGCCGAAGGCGATGGGCACCGCCGCGGTAGGCACGATGAAGGGCACGTTGATGAGCCGCGCGAGCCCGAAGGCCGCGCCGAGCCCCACGCCGATGCCGATCAACCCGCCCACGGCCGACAGCACCACGGCCTCGACGATGAACTGGCTCAAGATGTCGCTGCTGCGGGCGCCGACGGCCAGCCGCACGCCGATCTCCCGCGTCCGCTCGGTGACCGACACCAGCATGATGTTCATGATGCCGATGCCGCCCACCAGCAGCGAGATGCCGGCCACCCCCAGGAGGAAGGTGGTGAGGATGCCGGTCACCTGGTCGAGCACCGCCTGCACCTCGCGCGGGTCTCGCACCGCGAA
Source organism: Myxococcus sp. (assembly GCA_014879945.1). Taxonomy (GTDB): domain Bacteria; phylum Myxococcota; class Myxococcia; order Myxococcales; family Myxococcaceae; genus Xiheimicrobium. The sequence continues at coordinate 4,692 of JACSRE010000315.1, read as the reverse complement.
GTCGTCTTCATCGCCCTCGAGGATCCGTCTCCGCTGCCGGAGCACCGACGTCATCTGGGCCCGCGCGTCGTCGATGCGGTCCTGGCTGCGCGCGGCCGCCATCACCAACCCGAAGCGGTCGGTGCCCGCGATGCGCCGCGACCAGGTGCTGAAGGGCATGAAGATGACGTCGTCCTGATCCATGCCGAAGGCCGAGGCGCCCTTGGTCTCGAGCACGCCCACCACCCGGCAGGTGACGTCGTGAATGCGCAGCTCGCCGTTGAGCGCCGCACGGCCGGGGAAGAGCGCCTCTTCGACGGTGTGCCCGATGACGCACACCTGCGCCGCCTGGCGCTCGTCGTCGTCGGTGAGGGCGCGCCCCTTCACCACGCTCCACGCGCGAATGTCGAGGTAGTCGGGCCAGACGCCCGTCACGACGGTGCTGCGGTTGAGCCCGCCCACCACGGTGCGCAGCGGCCGTTGACTGGCGGGAGAGAGCAGCGCGACGTCGCGGGCGCCACGCCGAATGGCGTCGAGGTCGTGCAGGCTGAAGAGCGCCGCGCCCCCCGAACCGCCGCCCATGCGTTGGCTGGGCGCGCCCGGCACCACCATCAACATGTTGCTGCCCATGCCCGAGATGGTGGCGCCGATGTACGCGGTGGCGCCCTGCCCCAGCGACTCCATCATCAGCACCGCGGCGACGCCGATGACGACGCCCAGCATGGTGAGCGCCGAGCGCATGCGGTTTCGCAGCAGCGCCGAGAGCGCCAACGAGATGGTGGCCCGCGCGTTCATGCGCTCACCCTGGTGTCCGACGCGATCTTCCCGTCGCTGAAGACGACGCGCCGGCGCGCCCACGCGGCGCTCTTGGGGTCGTGCGTCACCATGATGACGGTGATGCCGCGGGCCTCGTTGAGGCTCGAGATGAGCTGCATGATCTCCTCGCCGGTCTTCGAGTCGAGGTTGCCGGTGGGCTCGTCGGCGAGGATGACCTCGGGGGCGTTGATGAGCGCCCGGGCGACGGCCACCCGCTGCTGCTGGCCACCTGAGAGCTGGTTGGGCCGCGCGTCCTCCCGCCCTGCGAGCCCCACCGCGGCGAGGGCTGCGTAGCCGCGGGCTTCACGCTCGAGCGCGCCGACGCCGGCGTAGATGAGGGGCAGCGAGACGTTGTCGAGGGCGCTGGTGCGGGCGAGCAGGTTGTAGCTCTGAAAGATGAAGCCGAACTTCGCGTTGCGCAGCGCGGCCAGCACGTCACCCGACAGGCTCTGCACCGGGTGGCCCTCGATGAAGTACTGGCCCGCGGTGGGCAGGTCGAGGCACCCCAGAATGCTGACCGCGGTGGACTTGCCAGAGCCCGACGCGCCGGTGATGGCGACAAAGTCGCCGCGCTCGATGGTCAAGTCCACGCCGTCGAGGGCGCGCACGGTGGCCTCACCCTCTCCGTAGAGCCGGCTGACGTTGGCGAAGCGCAACAGCGGCGCCTCACTTCGGGGTGCCGATTCCATAGGCCTTCTTCCCCTCTGAGGTGAGGTCGACCAGCACCTTCGCGTCGCGCGGCACCTCGCCGTCGGCGATGGCGGTCACCTCGCCGTCCGAGAGGCCGGGGTGAACGGTGAGCCGCTCGAGCACCTCACCCGCGAGCACCCAGACGCCCGGGGTGTCGCTGACGGGCGAGCCGGGGGGCGTGAAGCGGAGCGCCGCGTTCGGCACCCGGTCGGCCTCGTCCACCTTGCCGGTGCGAATGCGCGCGCTCGCCGTCATGCCGGGCTTGAGCTTGAGGTCCACGTTGTCGACCTCGATGACGGCGCCGTACGTCACCACGTCTTGCACCACGCGCGCGGCGTTGCGCACGGCGGTGACGACCCCCTCGAAGTCGCGGCTCGGGTAGGCGTTGACGGTGAAGGTGGCGGGCTGGTTCTCGTGCACCAGGCCGATGTCGGCCTCGTCCACCGCGGCCACCACCTCCATCTTTCGCAGATCGGCGGCGACGGTGAAGAGCACCGGCGTCTGGAGCATCGAGGCCACGGTCTGCCCCGGGTCGATGTTGCGGGTGATGACGATGCCGTCGATGGGCGCGCGGATGACGGCGTGGGTGAGGTTGGTGCGGGCGAGCGCGGCCTGGGCCTGCTGCGCGGCGAGGGTGGCCTCGGCGGCGCCGACGCGCGCGGTCGCGATGGTGACGGCGGTGACCGCGGCCTCGTGCTCGGTGAGCGTCTGCGCGCCTTGCGCGAAGAGGCCGTCGGCGCGCGCGAGGTTTCGTTTGGCCTGGGCGAGGTCGGCGGTGGCCTGCGCCAGCTGCGCCTTGCTCGCGGCGGCCATCGCCGCTGACTGCGCCGCCTGGGCCTGCAGCGCGCCTTCGTCGAAGCGCGCCATCACCTGGCCCTGCTTGACGCGGTCGTTGAAGTCGACCTCGACGGTGGCGACGCGGCCCGAGAGCTCGGCGCCCACGGCCACCGTCGACACCGCCTCGACCCGGCCCGTCGCGAGCACCTCACGCGTGACGGCGCCCCGCGTCACGGCGCCGGTGCGGAACCGCTGGGCCATGGGCGTGGGCTTCGGGCGCGTCAGCCAGACGACGGCCGCCACGCCGAGGGCCAGCACCGCCACCACCACGCCGATGACGAGGCGGCGGCGGCTGCGCTTGCGCCGCTCGCGCTCAATCAGCTCTGGCAACGACACCTGCCGGAGCGGCACCACCTTCGCTGCTTCTGGAGCGGGGGACATGCCCACCACCTTGCATCATTCGTGCGGGCGTGCGCCTGAAGAACCGCGCGCTTGCCGCGCTGCCAGGCCGCGCAATTCCTTCGAAGGACGCTGCCGCACGAAAACTCTGCGGCGGGCTACTCGAGCAGCCCGACGATGACCTCGGGGCTCACGAAGACGTCCTTGAAGCCGGGTGCGTCAGGGCGGGCGCCACGCACGAAGGGGAAGGACGGCTCGTCGTTGAGCCAGCGCGAGCGCCCGCGGGTGAAGTCGAGCTCGACGTTGCCGCTGACGAGGTTGCTGGGCGTGAGGGCCTGGCAGACCTGGTCGAAGACGAGGCGCCCCTCGACGAGGCGCGGCGCGGTGAGTGGGCCCAGGTCGCTCGGCTCGAGCTGATACAGCACCAGCGGGGCGCCACCCTGCTTCGGGAAGGCGCGCACGGCGCGGGCCTCGACGACGAGGGCGTACCCACCGACGAGGAACACGCCCCGCGGCTCGTCGAGGGCCGCGCTGAGCGTCACCGCAGGTCCCGTCATCGGCACCCGCACCAGCGAGGGGCCTTCGGTGACGAACAGGCTGTCGTCGTCATCGAACGCAAAGGGGCCCGGAGCTCGCGCCGTGACGAGGCTCGCCGCGCCGCCGCGAACCACGACGGCGCCGGCCGCGGCGGCCCAGCTCCGGCTGCCCGCCTTCGAGCGGACGATGGGCGACTCCACCCCGGGGGCGGGGACCTGCTCGAGGACGTCGACCGCGGCAGTGCCGAAGGAGACGTCGAACAGCGCGCAGCGGCCGCCAGCCTCGCAGGCGATGGCGTCCAGGCCTCCGGGGCGCACCGTCACCAACTCGAACGTCGAGGAGGCCGGCGCGGTCAGGTGCACGTCCACCGGGCCTCCGTCGACGCCGGTCGAGCCGAGCGTGGCGGGGCCCTGCTGGTTGACGTCGGCGACCTCCAGCACCACGCGGCCCGCTTCGAGCCCGTGCACCCGCCGGATGGAGCGGGTGCCGCTGGTCGGCACGCTGGCGACGATGGAGACGCCACCGTCGGGCCGCACGGCCAGCACGCACTGCTCGGGCGGCGGGCCGGAGCCGCCGAAGCACTCGCCCGGCAGCTGCGGGCCGACGCGCACCCGGCAGCGGTTGACTGACAGGGGCGCCACGGCCGGCGCGCGCACGAAGACGCCCGCGTCGGCCGGTGACGTCACGGCGCCCAGCGAGGTCTCACGAGCGCCACACCCGGCGGCGACCAGACCCAGCAGCAACGAGGCGCAGACTCGGCTCACGAAGCGCAGCGTGCCGGATTGCGCCGCGAGCTTCACGCGAAGCGACATGGGTGCGCGCGAGCGGCCGGTCACCTCGGGGCGACCGCGCGCTTCACCCTGCCCGTCACCTGCACCATGCCCCCGCCGTGCCTGGTCGGCGCCTCGAACTGCAGGTCGGTGCGCCGCTGCAGTCCCTCCCAGAGGCGAATGCCCCGCCCGAGAATCACCGGAAGGAACGTGAGGCACAGCTCATCGACGAGCCCCGCGTCGAGGCCCTGGCGCACGAGGTCGCCGCCGTCGAGGTAGACGTCTCGTTCCCCCGCCGCCGCGCGGGCCTGCTGGAGCAGCTCCTCGATGGGCCCCTCGACCGCGCGGGCGTTCCCGCCTTTCGGCGCGGGCGGCAGCGGGCGGTGCGTCGCGACCAACACGGGCCGCGCGCCGTAGGGCCACGCGTCGAAGCCGAGCAGCACCTCGTAGGTGCGCCGCCCCATCAGCAGCGCGCCGACCTGGCTGAGGAAGGCGTCGAAGCCGAGCCCTTCGTCCCCGGGCGCGTCGGGCGCGGGGGTGAACTCGTTGAGGAATGACAGGTCGTGGCCCGGGCCGGCGATGCAGCCGTCGAGCGAACACCCCAGGTACACGCGAACACGTGGCGGCATGGCGCCGACAGCATACGACTCACGAAACGCGGCAGGGCAGCTCGATGACGAAGGTGGTGCCCTCGGGAGACGACGCGCCCACCCGCACCTCGCCC
>JACSRE010000275.1 GCA_014879945.1 Myxococcus sp. | reverse complement strand
AGGGCGTGAAGGGCGGCGAGACGGCGATGGAGAAGCTCGACCAGGCCACGCCCGAGAGCGAGCCGTAGGTCCACTGGTTGTAGGCGAACTTCGGAGAGCGGCTCGAGTAGATGACGACGAAGAGCTGGGCGCTGGGGTTCTCGGTGCGCAGCTTCTGCACGGCCAGCGGGGGCAGCACCACGCGGCTCTCGGCGCCGGGCAGCACCACGTCCCAGACGTTGACGTTGCCCGCGGGCGTCGGCTTGAGAATCTGCACGTTGTGCAGGTCGGCCACCGCGCCCGGCATCGTCGTCCACGCGATGGTGCCGTTGAAGAAGCCCAGCGGCGCGTCGAGCAGCGGCGGCGGCAGCATCGGCCCGACGGTGACGCCCATCGCCATGGGGCCCGGCTGCCGGCGGAAGAAGTACGTCACCGGGTACGCCATGGCGCCCGCCGACTCGTTCATGAAGATGAAGTTGGAGCCGTCGAGCTGGGGGAAGTTGGGGAACGAGAGGGTGGGGTTGGTCGACGCCACCGAGGTGGTGCCGGTGGTGCCCGCGGCCCAGTTGTTGGGGTTGGGCACGAAGCCCTCGGCGCCGAGGTCGAGCCAGGCGTAGAGCTTGTTGTTGCCGTTCTCGTCGGGGAAGCCGTTGATGGTCGCGGGGAAGCTGACGGGCGAGTCGATGGTGATGGGCACGGTGAGGTCGAGCTGCATGTCGAGCACGATGTCGCGGCCCACCGCCGGGTTGTCGGCCGAGGTGGTGACGCCGCGCCTGATGCCCATGGTGAGCGGCGTGAAGGCGCCGTTGCCCGCGTTGACGATGCCCAGCACCGCGTAGACCGCGCGCAGGCCCGCGCCCGTCAAGACGAGGTACTCGCCGCCGTCCATCGTCACCTTCCACTTCTCGCCCATGCGGCTGGGGGCGCCGCTGAAGGGCGCGCCGCCGAAGAGCGAGGTCTGCGCGACGAAGACGCGGGCCTCGAGCGACTCGCCCGGCGTCAGCGGCCGGGGCGCCTTGAAGCCCAGCACGCGACCGGCGATCTGCGAGGGCGGCACGCCCGGCGGCGGGCTGCCGGGGCTGCCCTCTCCGGCGCCGGTGAACGAGATGAAGACGGTGAGGTTCTCGGCGTTGACGCTCGAGACGGTGACGGTCTGGTAGTCCTCCTTGAAGACGGTGACGGTCTGCGCCTTCACCAGGGCCGGGTCCGAGAAGGTGAGCTGCCCGCGGTTGTCGGTGAGGCCCTGGAACGGCGTCGTCTCGTCGGTGCCGAGCATCACGCGGGCGCGAGACACCGGCGCGCCGTAGTTGGCGCGGGTGCCGTCGAGCACGGTGACGTTGAGCGTGCCCACCAGCGGGCCGCCCGAGAGGCCGCCCGAGATGCTGCGCGGGTCGAAGTACGAGAAGCCGCCGGGGAGCGTGTCGGTCTGCGTGGTGCGCACCACCTTCACGTCGACGGTGCCCACGTCACCGCGCGGGGTGCGGCAGGTGATGAGGTGCGGGGTGACGAACTTGATGTCCTTCGCGGTGAAGCTGCCGAACTGCACCACGGTGCTCTCGCCGAAGCCGCTGCCCAGCACGGTGACGAGGGTGCCGCCGGCGATGGCGCCGCGGTCGGGCTGCACGCGGCCGATGTTGAGGGGCTCCTCGTAGGTGAAGGCCTCGCGCAGCAGCGCCTCGTTCTCGAGGTCGCCGGCCTCGCGGGCCCAGACGTCGCTGGCCACGCCGCCGGAGCCTGGCGCGGTGGTGGCGCTCAGCGAGCCCTCGCCCGCCACGGTGAGGCCGGTGACGGCGCTGGCGCCGATGGAGACGAGGGCGTCGGCCGGAAGCGCCGCGCCGCTGACGGTGACGGCGGTGCCGCCCGCGGCGGGCCCGGTCGCGGGGGTGATGGTGGTGAGGCGGAGCCTCCAGGTGACGCCCTCGGAGAGCGTGGTGGAGGTCGCCGCGGTGACGACGACGTCGGAGCGGCGCGCCGCGGCGCCGCGCGCCGGCACGGTGACGACGGCCGAGGTGGCGGTCTGCGCGCCGACGAGGGCCGCCACTCCGCCGATGGTGACCGAGAGGCCGGCGGCGTCGAGGCCCTGGCCGACGAGGGTGACCTGGTCTCCCGCGGCCACCAGGCGCGGCGACACCGCGAAGAGGGCGAGCGGGCCAGCGGCGTCGACGTACGAGAAGCCGCGCTTCACCGTCCACGTCGCGCGCGGCGTGACGACGGTGAGGTCGACGGCCCCGCCGGCGCCGGCGGGCGAGGTGACGGTGAGCTGCGCGTCAGAGACGACCTGGAGCGCGGCGCCGGCGGTGGCGCCGAAGCGCACCTCGGTCGCCCCGGTGAAGCCGGTGCCGGTGAGGGTGACGACGGCGCCACCGGCGGGCGGGCCCGAGGGCGGCGCGACGGCGGTGACGCGCAGGTCGGCGAGGTAGCGGAAGCCGCGGCGCTGCGTCGAGACGCCGTTCTTGTTGTACACCACGAGGTCCACCAGGTCGGCCGCCTGCCCGCGCGGCGTGGTGACGCGCAGCTCGGTGCTGCTGACCCGCGTGACGCCGGTGGCGGACGACGCGCCGAAGAGCACCTGCACCTCGTCGTCGAAGCCCTGGCCGGTGATGGTGACGGTGCTGCCGCCCGCGAGCGCGCCCTCGCGGGGCGTGAAGCCGGTGACGACCAGGTCTTCGAAGTAGGTGAAGCAGTTGTTGCAGACGAAGCGCCCGTTGGGGTTCTGCACCGAGACGCCGGTCGCGCCGGTGAGGCCGGGCGGGGTGCGGACCTCCATCGTCTGGTCGTCGATGATGGTGAGGTCGGGCACCTGGTTGCTGCCGAAGCGCACGGTGGTGAGGGGCTTGGCGCGGCTGCCCGTCGAGGCGAAGTCGCGCAGGAAGCCGGAGCCCTCGAGGAGCACGGTGCTGCCTCCGGCGGTGGAGCCCCGGGGCGGCAGCACGCGGCGCACCCGCAGCTCGGGCGGCGGGCCGGCGTCGACCTCGCCCGCGTCGGTCGCGACGCCCGCGTCCACCTCGACGCCCGCGTCCACCTCTTCCATGCCCGCGTCGACCGGCTCCACGCCCGCGTCGACGGGCTGTCGCTTCGGGGGGCACCCCGTCAGCGCGAGCGCCGCCAGCAGGAACACGAGGGACAGCGAGTGGCGCTTGAGCATGGCGGTCCTCACGGGGGGTCGACCTTGAGCGTATAGGCGTTGGTGATGCGTTCGGTACTGCCGGCCACGCGAACGACGAGGGGCTGGCCGGCGGCCTGCGCGGCGGTCAGCGTCACCTGCGGCGCGACGTCGTCGGAGCACCCGAAGGTGGTGGTGCCGTCGTTCGACGAGACGCACAGCCGCAAGAGCCCGCGGCCCGCGTCGTAGTTGATGAGCGAGAGCTTGAGCCCCTGGCCCATCGGCGGCACCACGCGGAAGTAGTCCTGGTCCTGCGGGCAGATCTTCCCGTCGATCTGCGTCTGCGCGTTGAGCACCGTGGGCGTGGCGAGGGTGTCGTTGGGCTCGTTGCCGTCGTCGTCGCAGGGCGTGCCGCGCGAGAGGAGGAAGGTGGTGTCGTAGGTCTGGAACGGGTCGGTGCTCGAGACGACGACGAAGTACCGCGAGGCCGAGGGCGCGACGTAGCTGACGAGCAGGCGCCCGGCGGCGACGGTGCGGCCGCTCTCGTCTTTGATGACGGTGCTGAAGGTGCCCTCGCTGAAGGGGTCGGCGTCGAGGTTGACGCCCAGCAGGTCGCCGCGGCCGAGCTGGAGGGCGAACCAGTCCTGGTCGCCGCTGCACAACGTCATGCCGCGGTAGGTGCCAGCCATCACCCCGAAGGCGCGGCTCTGCTCGTCGTTGGGCTCGTAGCGGTCGGGCTGGCAGGTGCGGGGCACGCAGCGCTGGGCGCCGACGTCGCAGCGCTGGTCGGCCGGGCAGACGTCGTTCGAGGTGCAGGAGCGACGCTTCGGCAGGCACGCGCCGGTCTGGATGAAGCAGGCCAGCGGCACCAGGCAGTCGCGGTCGGAGTAGCAGCGCTCGGCGGTGCTGCACTTGCCGGCGAGGTCGCAGATGAGGCCGACGCCGCACTCCGAGGCCTGGGTGCACTGCACGCAGCGCTCGTTGACGCAGCGCTCTCCGGCGCCGCAGACGGTGGCCTGGGTGTCGGTGGTGCAGCGGGGCACGCACTGGCGGCTGCCGGTGTTGCAGACCTCTCCCATCGAGCAGTCGTCGTTGGTGGAGCAGCCGAGGTCTTCTTCACACACGGCGGTGACGGTGTTGCAGCGGTCGCCCTGCGGGCACGAGGCGCTCATGCCGGTGGGGCAGAGGTTGACGTCGGCGCGCGGCAGGCAGAGGCCCTGCTTGCACCAGCTGCCGGCCTGGCAGTCTTCGTTCTTCGAGCACTCGGTGCCCCAGCCGCTCCGGAGCGCGCAGAGCTTCGTCGTCTCGTCGCACTCCTCGCGCACGCTGCACTGCCCGCTGGTGGAGCAGGTGTCGCAGAACTTGTCGGCGGTGCAGACCTTGCCGGCGGCGCAGTCGGCGCGCGTCTCGCACTCGGGCGGGCGGCCGGCGTCGGGCGTCATCGTCACGGGGGGGCACCCGCTGGCGAGCAGCGCAGCGGCGAGCGCCGTGACGAGGGCGAGGGAGAGGAGCGGCAGCTTCATGGGACGGCGGTGACCTCGCCCGAGGGCCACACCACGTCGGCGACCAGCCACACCTCGTTGCGGTCGGTCATGGTGCGGCTCAGCTCGGCCTTGAGAATTCCAAACTGGTACACCCGCACGGTGGCGCGCGAGGCGCGGGCCATGGCGCCCAGCCCGTAGTCCTGCTCGAAGGCCACCGCGATGCGGTAGGTGCCGTCGATGGGGTTGACCCAACCGAACACCTCGGGCCCGTAGCCGGTGAGGGCGTCGCGCGAGAGCTCGGGGTCGTCGGCGGGGTCGCCCATCACGCCCCAGTCGGGCTTCTTGTTCTGGTAGAAGACGTCATCGGGCACCAGGCCGACGCGCGTCGAGGGCGTGCGCAGCAGGTGCAGGTCGAGGTCGGTGTTCAGGTTGTCCCAGAAGAGCTCGACGAGGAGCTTCTGCGCCGGCGACGCCACGATGGTCTTGCGGGCCGGCTGGCACGACTTCACGCCCTGGCTGTCGAACACCTCGAGCTGCACCTCGTAGGCGCCGGGCACCGACGGGTCGAGCCGCATCGAGGTGAGCGACGCCTCGGGCATGGCGATGGCGGTGCTGCTGGCGAGCGGGCGGTTGCGCAGCGTCCACTTGTAGGTGAGGGGCGCGTCGCCGTCGGGGTCCATCGAGCCGGTGCCGTCGAGGGTGACGCTCAGGCCGGGCGCGCCGTTGCCGAGGTCGGCGATGGTGGCGGTGGGCGCGCGGTTGATGGTGGCGCGAAGGGGCACGACGACCTCTTGCTGGTCGGGGTCGGTCGTCTTGAGGCGAATGCCGCCGGTCACCTCGCCCATGGCCCCGGCGGGAACGGCGTAGCGCACGGTGAGCTGGACCTGGCCCTGCAGGCCGGTGCGCGGGTCGACGGTCTTGACGGTGGCCGGGGTGCGCGTGCTGCCGACGAAGGTGAAGCCGGCGGGCGTGCCCTCGGTGAAGGCAATCTCGGTGATGAGGAGGTCGGCGCTGCCGGCGCTCTTGAGGCTCAGCTGCTGCACGGCGGTGGCGCACTCGCCGACGCGGCCGAAGTCGAGGGTGGCCGGGTCGAGCTCGAGCACCGCGCGGGTGGAGCCCTTGCCCGTCAGCTCGAGCGTCGTCTTGGCGTTGTCGGTGTCGTCGCTCTCGAAGGTGACGGTGTTGGTGTAGTCCTGCTCCTTGAGGGGCTTGAAGGCGAGGGTGAGCTTGAGCGTCTCGCCCGACTCGATGACCGACGGGGCCGAGACGATGCGGAAGATGCCGTCGTCGGCGCCGAGCGCGAAGCTCGAGACCGTCAGCTTCGCGCGCCCCAGGTTGGTGACGTCGAGCTCGAGCTGCTTCTCGTTCAAGACGGGCAGGGTGCCGAAGTCTACGGGCGAGGCGGGCGGCGAGAGGCGCGGGCGCACCTGACCCAGGTTGGTGGTGTCACAGGCCACCGCGAGCGCGGCGAGCACGACGAGCGCGGCCGCCTTCATTGCGGGCCCTTGCCCTCTTCGTAGTACTGCAGCTCGACCTGGGCGTTGAGGCCGGGCACCGAGTCTCCGGCGAAGAAGACGAGGTTGTTCGCCGGCTCGTAGTCCCACCCGTCGGTGCCCTTGAAGGGCGGCTTGCAGACCAGCCCGTACGAGTCGGGCGACATGCCCATGCAGGCCGTCCGGTCGAGGCTGTCGCACTTCGAGAGGCTCAGCTCGGGCGTGTTGCACGGGTACTTCACGCGCACCTCGACGGTCGTCACGTTGGGCTTCTCTTGCAGCGCGAACTTGCGCTTGAGGCCCACCGCGTTGGTGGCGAGCTTCTTGAGCGTGGCGCCGAACGCGCTGTCGCAGATGTTGCCGACCTCGCCGCCGGTGAGGTCGCTCATCTCTTTGTAGCGGAGGCCGGGCGTCGCGCCGCAGGTGTTGCCCTCGGCGCCCATGATGGCGGCGGTCGTCACCATGCCGTCGTTGCCGATGCCCTTCACCGTCTCGAAGTAGCGGTAATAGAAGCGCACGTCTTCGCGGGACTCGTCTTCTTCGTCGCTGACGAAGATGAGGTAGAGGAAGGCGTCGGGCCGCAGGAAGATGAAGTCTTTCTTCTCGTCGCAGGCGGTGAGGCACGCGGGCTTGTTGGCGGCGCACGAGCGCTTGCACTGCTCGATGGTCTGCGCGTTGGCGGCCTTCTGCGCGTCGATGGCCAGGCGGCCCGCCTCGAGCCCGGCCTCGTAGGGGCTGCCGGTGATGCCCACCTTGATGTTGTTCGAGAACGCCGCCGCGACGTTGGCCGTCTGCGGGGTGATGACGCGCGGGTTGCCCTTGAGCGCGCCCTTGTCCTTGAAGATGTCGGTGGTGGTGACGGCGATGCGGTAGTCGATGCTGGAGCGCGTGAAGAGGTCGATGAACGAGGCGAAGTTGCGGCCCAGGTTGTCCTGCCGGGGCGCCATCGAGCCCGAGTTGTCCACCACCCAGAGCACGTCGATCTTCGACGCGGCCTGCTGCGAATACGAGTCGACCCGAACGTCGGGCGGCAAGGTGGCGACGATGCGGTCTGGCCCGCACGCGGACAGCAGCACCGCGGCGGTGAGCGCTGACAACCCTCTGGCAATCATGGCGGTGTTCTTGCCCACGGGGGGGCCTCCCTGCAACGAGAGACCCGTCTTAGTCCGAAGTCGGCTCGCCTCGCTGCAACCCTCGGGTTTTTGATGGGTCGGGCGCACCGCGCGTGGGTTCCCCGGTGGATCAGCGGCGTTCAAACCGGGACATCGATGTCAGGGCGGCTGCATGGACTCCCGGAGCCCTGATAGCTGCCACCGCATGCCCTCCATCGCGCTCACCATCGCCGGGTCAGACCCCTCGGGCGGCGCCGGCCTGCAGGCCGACCTGAAGACGTTTCACCAGCACGGCGTGTACGGCATGGCGGTCGTCTCGCTCTTGACGGTGCAGTCGACCCGCGGCGTCACCCGGGTCGAGCCCCTCGCGCCTGACCTGCTCGCGCAGCAGCTCGACCACCTGCTCGACGACCTCACCCCGGGGGCCGCGAAGACCGGCGCGCTCGGGAACGCGGCGCTCGTCGAGGTCGTCGCCTCGCGCGCGAAGGCCTTCCCGTTCCCGCTGGTGGTGGACCCGGTGATGATCAGCAAGCACGGGCACCCGCTCCTCGACGCCGACGCCGTCGAGGCGTTGAGGGCCGCGCTGCTCCCAAGGACGTTTCTGCTCACGCCCAACACCCACGAGGCGGCCGCGTTGACCGGCCGGCCGGTGGAGACGTTGGCGCAGGCCAGAGACGCCGCGAGGGCGCTGGCGCAGCTCGGGCCCCGGCACGTGCTGGTGAAGGGCGGGCACCTCGAGGGCGCGGCCACCGACGTGTTGTTGAGCGAGGGCGTGCTGCACGAGCTCCACGCCGAGCGCGTCGAGACCACGCACACGCACGGCACGGGCTGCACCTTGTCGGCCGCCATCACCGCGCGCCTGAGCCAGGGCCGCTCGCTCCTCGAGGCGGTGTCGGGCGCCAAGCGGTGGCTCACCCGCGCCATCTCGACCGCGCCCGGCATCGGCTCGGGCGTGGGGCCGCTCAACCACTTCGCGCCGCTCGACTGATCAGAACCGCGCGCCGACCGTCGCCAGGCCTCCGCCGCCCGGGAGCGGCAGGAAGCCCGCCTGCACCGGCACCCGCTCGGTGCCACCGACGAGGTAGAGGATGAGCCCGACCGCGCCGACGCCGAGCCCCGCCAGCATGGTCGCGGCGAGCCCTGCCTCGAGGTCGGTCAAGGTCGAGGAGTTGGGGTTGATGACGGCCAGCAGCCCGATGAGGCCACCCGCGGCCGCCAGGGCCCCGCCGATCAGCATCCACTTTCCAAGCTCGCGCACCGTGGTGTTGCGCTCCCTCAAGGTCACGCTGGGCCCCGTCGTGGTCGGCGGGCGGCTCGACGCCTTCAGCGCGCGGCCCGTCGCCTTCGCCAGCTGCGGCGCCAGCGACCTCGCCGCCCGCGTCATCGCGTCGAGCAGGCCCGCCTCGGACGAGACGCGCTCGGAGTAGAGGGCCAGGCCCGTCGCGTCGGCCGCGCTCACCACCCGCACGTCGAGCTGAATCACCGCGCCCAGCTTCGCCACGGTGCCCAGCAGAATCGCGTCGACGCCCAGCGCGTTGGCCAGCTCGGCGACACAGCCCGACTCGGAGCAGCCCAGCAACTGCTTCTGCCGCTCGAGCCCCAGCACCGAGGCGATCTGCGAGCTGGTGACCACCTCGACGCCCTCGAGGACCAGCTCCTGTGCCAGGTGGTCGTTCACGAAGGCCTGCAGCTCGGCCGAGACGCTCACCGCCGACAGCCCCGGCGCGGCTACCTTGATGGGACCGCTCGCCGCCACCACCGCCGCCAGGAGCACGCTCGTCATCCCCACCTCCGCGGGTGACTCTACTCTCATGCAGGTGCTGAGACTTTGCATTCCACCCCCGGACAGCTTCCAATGCGCCCAATGAGCCGCTTCCTTGGGGTGTTGATCCTGGTTGCGAGCCTCCCGGCGGCCGCGACGTCGTCGGTGCTGGTGGTGGTCGAGACCGACCTGGCGCGCGAGGTGGCGGGTGAGCTGAGCGACCCCTTCTCGAAGCAGAAGGTGAAGATGAAGGTGGCCGGCGGCCAGTCGCCCGCGAGCCAATGCCTGACGAAGCCCGCGTCCGAGCGCGGCCGGTGCTTCTCGCAGGCCGGGCAGACGGCGTTCGTCGACGCGGTGCTGCTCCTGGCGGCGTCGTCTTCGAAGGGCCGCACCACCGTCACCTTCCAGCTCCTCAGCCTCGACGAGGGGCGGCTGATCAAACGCGAGGTCGCGACCGGTCCAGCAGCCAACCTGGGCAAGGCCCTCAAGCCCGTGGTGGCGAGGCTGGCGAAGCTGATCAAGCCCGGGCCGGCCAGACCCTCGGAGAAAGCGGAGCCCGCTGCGAAGCCGGAGCCCGAGCCGGTCGCGGTGGTGAAGCCCGAGCCAGAGCCGGTGAGGCCTCAGCCCCCGGTGGTGAAGCCCGACGTGCCGAAGAAGGCGGTGCTGGAGCCTGTGGTGGTCGCGCCGCCGCCTGCGGCGGTGGTGGCGCCGGTCGAGCCGAAAGGCAGCGGCCTGCGCGTCGCTGCGTGGACCACCACGGGTCTCGCCGTGGCTGCCGCCGGCGTCGCGGGGACGTTCGGGGCGCTCGGCCTCACCACCCAGGGGCAGCTCGACCAACACGAGGGCGGCGTCTCGGCGCTGACCCGGAGCCAGGCCAACGCCCTGGCCGCCCAGGCCAACACCAACTACACGATCGCCCTCGGCGCGGGCATCGGCGCCGGCGTGCTCGGCGTCGTCTCTGCGATTCTCTGGAGCCAGACGCCATGAGGAACTCACGCTGGCTCGTCGCGTTCGGGCTCTCGGTCTTCGGCGCGTGCACCTGCGTGGCGCCGCGCGAAGACCTCATCTACGCCTGCGAGCCTGACGGCTCCTGCCTCGTGCCGGGGCGGGTGTGCGTTCAGAACCGCTGCGTCCCGATGGCCAATGGAGGCGGTCGCGCGGGTGGTGATGCGGGCGGCTCCGCGGGAGGAAGCGCGGGCGGTGACGCAGGCGGAATGGCGGGCGGTGACGCCGGCGGCTCC
>JACSRE010000268.1 GCA_014879945.1 Myxococcus sp. | reverse complement strand
CAGCGGCTTCACCGACACCGGCAGGTTGAGGTCTTCGATGTCCACCTCGAGCGGCGGCGAGGGCGGGGGCGTCAGCGTGGTGGTGAGCGCGCGGCCCTCGAAGGCGAGCTGACGAAAGGCGCAGGTGCCGTCGAGGCAGCCGACGCCGGCCCGCGGTGACTCCGAGAACTCCTTCTTCCAGTCGGTGCCCAGCCGCAGCCCCTCACCCAGCACCCGGGCGTCGCGCCCCTCGCCGATGATGGCGATGAGCTCGCTGGTGAGCGGGTCGAGGTGGAGTTGGAGCAGCTGCTCCCTGGTCTTCGTCGGCAGCGGCGCGCTCATGTGGCCCTGCTTGTCGGGGCCGAGGTTCCACTCGAGCTCCGGGTGCCCGCCGGTGCCCGAGATGACGAGCGCCACGTAGCGGCCACCCGTGCCCAGGAGCATCAGCGCGCTCCGGGCCTCGGGGCGGGGCCCGCGGAACAGCGCCCACAGCGGCTCGAGGCGCGACGGCGCTCCCGCCTCGGTGTCCACGGTGGCCGACAGGCGCAGCCCCTCGCCGTCGACCTGCGCGTCGACGAGGGCGCGGCCGGTGGCGAAGTCTTCAGGCTCGGGGAAGAGGATGTCGCCGTGCTCGAGGGTGACGGCCCGGCCGCGGGCCAGCACCGTCACCGTGTCGGGGCCTTCCCCCAGCGTCAGGGTGTGGGTCTGCCGGTCGACGCGCCCAGCGGTGGTGGTGGCCTGCTGGGCCCCGTCGTCGCGCATCAGCACGATGCCCGCGGGCTCCCGCGTCGTCACCAGCCGCGCGCGCAGGAAGACGGTGGTGACGATGAGCGCCGCGAAGGCCACCACCAGGAGCGCCGCGATGCGCCCCACCTTCTGCGCGCGCTCCTTGGCCTGCCGCAGCAGTCGCCGCCCCCTGGTCTCCTTCGAGGGCGCGGGCCCCGACGTCATCGGCAGCAGCAGCTCGAGCTCGGCGAGGAAGGCGGCCACCGTGGGGTAGCGGTCTTCGGGGGCCGGCTTGAGGCAACGCGCGACGATGGCGTCGAGCCGCTTGTCGGTGCCGGGCTTCTTCACCGAGGGCGGGTCGAAGTGGCCCAGCGGTAGCTCGCCGGTGAGCAGCTCGTAGAGCATCACCCCCAGCGCGTAGAGGTCGGCGCGGGGGCCAGCCGTCTTGGCGTCGACCCGCTGCTCGGGCGCCATGTACGAGGCGGTGCCCATGGCGACGTTCGTCTGAGTCAGGTTCTTCGGCTCGAGGCCCGCCTTCTCGTCGATGCCGGCGAGGCCGAAGTCAGTCACCTTGGGAATGCTGCCGGCCTGGTCGTCGAAGAGGATGTTCTCGGGCTTGAGGTCTCGGTGGATGACGCCGCGACCGTGCGCGTAGTCGATGGCGCGGCCCACCAGGGCCAGCGTCTTGAGCGCGGTGAGCCAGTCGAAGTCGGGGTCGCGCATGCGCTCGCGCAGCGAGGGCCCGTCGACGAACTCCATCACCAGGTAATACGTCTCAGCCGCCTTCCCGCGGTCGACGATGCTGACGATGTTGGGGTGGCGCAGCGTGGCCAACGCCGCGGCCTCTTTCTCGAAGCGCGCCACGAAGGCCTCGTCTCGGGCGAGCTCGGGCTTGAGCAGCTTCACCGCCACCGTGCGCCCCAGCGAGAGCTGCACCGCCTGGTGCACCTCGCCCATGCCGCCCTTCCCCACCACCTGCACGAGGCGGTACCCGGGGATGAGGTCGTCCTGGCGAACTCTGGCGACGGCGGTGTCTGCCGGAACGGTGACCATGCGGGAGCGCCGGCGAGGAGCGCGGCAACCCGAAGTTCTACGTCGAAACCGCGCGCGGCGCTCGTGACTCCTTTCACCGCGCGACGCGCCGCCGCACACCTGCCCACAGGGGCGGCTGGGCGACCTCGCCGCTGCGCTACGGTCGCGCGCATGGGACGAATCCTCGCGGTGGTGCTCGGCCTCCTCGTGCTGGGAGCCGTTGGCTACAAGGTGCTGTACGGCAAGCGCGCCGTCACGGCCGCCGCCACCGACGGCCCCTCGACGCCGAAGCGACAGCTCGACAACGTCAGAGGCGCCGCCGACCGCATCGGCGGCGACAGCCAGAAGGCCGCCGACGACGTGGCGAAGAAGGCCTTCGGCGAGTGAAGCGCGGTGCCAATCGACTCTTCGTGCTCAGGGCTGCGCTGACGCCTTGCGGGCGTCGACGAACCACGGCAGCGCCTGCTCGAGCGTGAGCGCTCCGGCCTGTACCGACGCGAGCAGGCGGTCGTCGAGCGAAGGCCCCTCGGTCTCGAGCAGCACCGGCGGCGCGGGCGTCTCGTTGCCGCGCAGGTGACGGCGCAGGGCCTCGGTGGGCAGGAGCAGCTCGGCCTGCGCGACGAAGCCTCGCGGGTGCGGCGGCAGGCGCAGCGACACGACGGCCGCGAGCGCCTCGGACAACCGGCGGCGCGAGCGGCGGGCGTCGAGCGCGGCCAGCCGGTGCAGGGCCGACGACGACGACAGCGCGCGCAGGGTCAGCACCACCAGCGCGCCCTCTGACGCCAGCTCGAGCGCCAGCTCCGCGCCCAGGTCGTCATTCATCACGTCGACGCCGATGACGGCCGGTGGCAGCGCGCGCACCATGGCGCCGAAGGCCTCGAGGCCCACGTCGGTGTGCAGCTCGAGCTGCCGGCAGGGCCCCCGCAGGCCGGGCCAGGCGACGGGCTCCTCGAGCGTGACGACCTCGTGCCCCGCCGCGGCGCGCGCCTGGAGCAACGCCGTCATCAAGGTGCTGCGGCCGTGCCCCGCGGGCGCCGCCACCACCACCAGCCCGCGCGTCAGCCGCTGCAAGGGCTCCAGCGCCTCGGGCGGGAAGCCGAGGCCGCTCACCTCGGGCACCTTGAAGTGGGCGCGAATCGACAGCGAGGGCTCGCCCCGCTCGGCGAGCGCGGTGAGACGAAAGCGGCCCAGGCCCTCGACCGAGAAGCCCGTCACCACCGCGCGGTCCTGCTCGAAGCGCTCGCGGTGCCGGGCGTCGAGCAGCAGCGAGAGCACGCCCTCGACCTCGCCAGCGCCGAGCGGCCGCGGGTCGACCACCTTGCGGCCGAAGGGGCCGTGGAGCGCGAGCGGCTGGCCGACGATGAAGCTCAGGTCGGTGGCGTGCATTTCGCTGGCCAGCTCGAGCCAGCGCAGCACGTCGAGGTCGGCCGGCGGCGCGGGCTCGGGCGACACCAGGCGGAGGTCTTCACCGGTGGGCGCGGCGACCGAGGCCTCTCTCCACAGGGGCGTCAGCACCAGCAGGTCCTCCGGGTGTCGCTCGGCGCGCAGGGCCGCGCTGGCGAGGAGGTTGAGCAGGTCTTCGTCCCACCCGCCGCGCAGCAGCCCACGCGCGGCCTCTCTCGTCGCGGAGGAGAGCTGCCGGGCGACGACGCGCACCGGGAGCGCCCCGAAGAAGTGGCGCCCGCGCCCCAGCCGGTCGAGCACGCCGCCGTCGAACAGCCGCCGCGCCGCGCCCTCGTCATCGAGCGCGACCGTCACCAGCTCGAGGAACCGCGCGGGGAACGCGTCGGCCTCGCGGGGCTCGACGTCGAGCGCGCCGAAGGGCTCGCCCGCCTGGAGGACGCAGTCGATGAGGGCGCACGCAGCAGGCTCGTCGAGGGTGCCGGTGTGGGCCGTCAGCGCCCGCGCCTCGTCGAACCGGGTCGCGTCGAAGAAGCGGCGGAAGAAGCGGCCCGGCGCCGTGTCGGCCGACTGCACCACCTGCCCCAGCGCGTCGGGCTCCATGCACCGCGCGACCAGCCCTGCCAAGACGAGCTCTGCCATGGGTTGCCTCCGGGGCCGGGAGTTACTCCAGCCACCGGCGACGACGGCTCAAATCGTCCCTCACTCCAGCTTCGTCACCCGCCGCGTCGGCTTCACCGCGAGGTAGGGTTTGGGCCACCAGATGCGGTCCACCCCCTCGGCCTGCGCGTGCCGGTGCACCAGCGACGGGTCAGACAGGTGGGGCCTCGCCAGCGCGCAGAGGTCGGCGCGGCCCGCGGCGATGACGGTGTTGGCGTGGTCGGCCCCCTGAATCGCGCCCACCGCCATCACCGGAATGCCCGCGCCCACCTTCACCGCCTCGGCGAAGGGCACCTGGTACATGCGGCCGTACTCGGGCTTCGACTCGGGCACGTTCCCCCCTGACGACACGTCGATGACGTCGCAGCCGCGGGCCTTGAGCGCCTTCGCCAGCACGACCGTGTCTTCGACCGTCATGCCTTCGTCGCCCAGCCAGTCGGACGCCGACACGCGCACCGACAGCGGCTTGTGCTTCGGCCACGCCGCGCGCACCGCGTCGAAGACCTCGAGCGGGTACTTCATGCGGGCCTCGAGGGAGCCGCCGTAGGCGTCGCGGCGCTTGTTCGAGAGCGGCGAGAGGAACGACGACAGCAGGTAGCCGTGCGCCATGTGCAGCTCGATCAAATCGAACCCCGCCGCCTCGGCGCGCCGGGTGGCGTCGACGAACTGCTGCTTCACCTGGGCGAGGTCCTCGGGCGTCATCTCCTTCGGCGTGGGCCAGCCCGGCCCGAAGGCCAGCGCCGAGGGCCCCATCGTCTGCCACGGGCGCTCGTTGGCCTGGAGCGGCCCGTCACCCTCCCACGGCAGCTGCGCGCTCGCTTTGCGGCCGGCGTGCGCGAGCTGCACCCCGATGCGCGCCGCCGAGCTGCCGTGCACGAAGTCGACGACGCGCTTCCACGCCTGCAGCTGCTCGTCGTTCCACAGGCCCGTGCACCCCCAGGTGATGCGCCCTTCGGGCGACACGTCGGTCATCTCGGTCATCACGAGCCCGGCGCCGCCCACCGCGCGGCTGCCCAGGTGCACCAGGTGCCACTCGTGCGGAACGCCGTCACCCTTCGCCGAGTACTGGCACATGGGAGAGACGACGACGCGGTTCTCGAGCGTCAGCTCGCGCAGCTTCAGCGGCGCGAACAACGGCGGCGGCGGGGTGCCATCGCTGTTGAGGGTCGAGCCATTCACCTTCGCGAACCAGGCGTCGACCTTCGCCACCAGGGCCGGGTCGCGCTCGCGCAGGTTGGCCCAGGTGATGCGCTTGCTGCGCGTCATCAGCGAGAAGGTGAGCTGCACCGGCTCGAGGTCGACGTAGCGCGCGCTGTTCTCGAACCACTCGAGGCTGGTCTGCGCGGCCTTCTGCAGCCGAATGACGTCGGTCTTCCGCTCGGCCTCGTAGCGGGCCAGCGACCTGGGCACGTCGAGGTTCTCTCTCACGAAGGCGTCGCGCAGGGCGATGGCGTCCTCCATGGCCAGCTTGGTGCCGCTGCCGATGGAGTAGTGCGCGGTGTGCACCGCGTCGCCCATCAGCACCACGTTGCCGCGCACCCACGACTCGCAGCGAATGGTGGGGAAGGTGCGCCACACCGACTTGTTCGGGCACAGGCGGTGGCCGCGCAGCTCGTCGGCGAAGAGCTGCTCGAGGAAGGCGACGGTCTGCTCCTCGGTGACGTGCTCGAGGCCCGCCGCGCGCCACACCGACTCGTGGCACTCGACGATGAAGGTCGAGCGCGCGCCCGACGGCTGCATCGCCGTCTTGGTGAACGGGTACGCGTGCACCTGAAAGAGGCCGTGCGGCGTGTGCTTGAAGAGGAAGGTGAAGGCCTTGAGCGGCAGGGTGGTGCCCAGCCAGGTGAACTTGCACTTGCGCCAGTCGAGCGAGGGCTTGAAGTCGCTGGCGAACGCCTCTCGCGTCGGGCTGTGCACGCCGTCGCAGGCGATGACGAGGTCGGCGTCGGGGAGCGGCTGCGCCGGCAGCTCCTTCTGGAAGTGGAGCCGCACGCCGAGCGCCTCACAGCGCGCCTGCAGAATCGCGAGCAGGTCTCGCCGCGCCAGCCCGCAGAAACCATGGCCGGTCGAGGTGGTGACGTGGCCGTTGGCGTGCACCTCGATGTCGTCCCAGTAGGCGAAGCGGGCCTCGATGGCGCGGTAGCTCTCTGCGTCGGCGGCCTCGAGCGTGCCGAGGGTCTCTCTCGAGAAGACGACGCCCCAACCGAAGGTGTCGTCGGGTTTGTTCTTCTCGTAGACGTCGACCTCGAGGGCCGGGAACGCCTTCTTCAGGAGCAACGCCGAGTACAGCCCTGCAGGTCCACCGCCGACGCAGACGAGACGCATGGCGGCGGAGTTAACCCGCGGCGTGCGCGCTGTCGCTGGCCAGTTGGCGCCTCAGCGCTTGCGGCTGGGCCGCATCAGCCGCTTCGAGAGGTCGTCGAGCACCTGCACCATCGCGCCGAGCTGGGGGCCGAGCGCCTCCTTCGAGGGCGCCGTGAAGGTCTTCTTGCCGATGACGAGGGTGACGCGAAACCCCTCGCCCGGTGGCGGCGGCTTCGGCGGCTTCGCGTTCGCCATCAGCTCGACGATGGTCGCGAGCTTCAGCCGCTCGACCTCGGTCAGGGTGCCTCGGAGCGGCGCCACCAGGTGGTCGGTCTTCACCGTTCGCGCCACGGCGCCGTCGGGCGTCACGTCGAGGATGACCTGCTCGTCGCGCGTACCGGTGATGAGGCTCACCGCAGGGAGCGCGTCGACCGGCTGGGCCACCACCACCGCGAAGACAAGCGTCAGCATGGGTGCATCGTGCCTGCTTTCCCGCGCAGACGCAGGCTTGCGCAGCCCCTCCGCACAACTGGTTGTTGCGCCCCTCGCCGCGGCTGCCATGGTCGCGGCCGCATGAGACTCCTTCCTCTTGGCCTCGCCCTGGCGACCCTCACCGCGTGTGAGTGGGTCGCCGACCCGATGACGTACACGCGCGAAGACGTGCCGCGCTTCAAGTCGAAGGCCGAGCACCCTGCCCCCGCCGCGAACCCCACCGCGCTCAAGGTGATGGCGTGGAACGTGAAGTACGGCGCCTGCCGCGTCGACTTCTGGTTCGACTTCTGGGGCGACCGCACGCAGCTGACCACCACCGAGGTGACCGACTGCCTGACGAAGATCGCCGCCCTCGTTCGTAAGTACGACCCCGACGTGCTCATCACCGAGGAGATCGAGGTCGGCTCCAAGCGCAGCGCCTACGTGGACATGCCGCGCTTCCTCCTCGAGAACACCAACCTCAGCTACGCGATGTACGCCGCCACCTGGGACTCGAGCTACGTGCCCAGCGACGGCGTCGGGCGCGTCAACCTCGGCAACGCGATTCACAGCCGCTACCCCATCGTGAAGGCCGAGCGCATTCGCCAGGCCGACCGCACCGACCAGGACCCGCTGACCGCGACCTTCTACTTGAAGCGCGGCATCGCGCGCGCCGAGCTCGACCTCGGGGGCGGCCGCACCGTCGCCATCTACGGCGTGCACACCGAGGCCTACGACCAGGACGGCACCAAGCAGAAGCAGATCAAACAGCTCTACGACCTGGCCAAGGCCGAGTCGCTCCCGTGGATGATGGGCGGTGACTTCAACGAGCTCCCGCCGGTGTGTGACGAGCGCGCCGACGCCGGCACGCCCGAGGGCTGCGAGGGCAAGCTGCGCCTCAAGGGGTTCCTCGACGAGCGCGCCTCGGCCTCGGGCACCCAGTTCGAACAGCCGCCGTACACGCCCAGCGTGATGAAGCCGTTCTACGACGACTTCTCGCCCTCCATCACCCTCGCCCGCTACGGCATCGGCGAGGCCGCCCAGCAGCGGTACTTCACGCACTCGGTGCTGGGGCCCGACGGCAAGAACGACGAGGGCGTTCCCGGCAACTGGAACCGCACCCTCGACTACCTCTTCATTCGCCAGAGCGACGCGTGGCGCGACACCGACGTGGTGCAGGGCCCCGGCGTCTTCGGCATCACCCAGGACGCGATTCGCCTCTCAGACCACGCGCCCGTGGTCGGCACCTGGGAGCTCCGATGAAGACCGCGCTCCTCTCCGTCCTCCTCGCCTCTGCCGTGCTGGCGGCGCCCCGCCCCGCGCGAGACACCGCCGACGTCGGCAAGCAGGGCGACTACAGCGTCGGCATCTTCAACCCGCTGCGCATCGCCATCGTCGACGGCATCGAGCTCGAGGCGAACCCGCTGGTGTTCTTCGTGGCGCCGAACGTGAACGCGCGCTTCCGGTTGCTCGGCGGGCCGCTCCGGCTCACCGCCGAGGCGGGGCTCTCGGTGCCCACCTTCGGCCTGCGCCTGATGAAGGGCTTCTTCTTCCCCTCGTGGGCGACCACGCCCAACGACATCGGGTGGATGGTGGTGCCTCGCGTCGGCGTGCTGCTCTCGGGCACCGTGCTGGAGCACAGCGTGTGGACCGCGCGCGCCGACGCCGCCTTCCGCGTGCCGCTGGGGCCCAACAGCGCGACTCCGCTCAACTCGTTCGTCGCGCCGCTCGACCTTCTGCTCGCCGCGCCGCTGACCGGCGTGTGCGCGCGCGTGGGCGGTGCGTACGACCACGCCCTGGGCGACACCCTGCGCCTGCGGGGAGAAGCCAACCTCTTCGTCACCGGCGGCCAGGGCAACCTCACCTTCTCGGGCGCGAACCTGGGCGCGCTGGCGCCGCTGTCGCAGCTCATCGTCACCGCGCACCTCGGGCTCGACATCGCCGTCTTCAAGCAGAGCCGCGTCACGGTGGGCGTGCTGTTCGCCAACTTCGACAACGGCCGCACCCAGGTGGTGGCGGGCGCCGACGGCTTCTCGGACCGCGTGCGCGTGCGCTCGAACAACTTCTTGCCGACGCTCGACTACATCTGGGCTGGCTTCTGACCTCGGGCCGCCTTCGGGCGACCGCGCAGCGCGCGGGTGGGGAGCGGCCGCGGGCTCAACGCGTTGATGACGGGGCAGGGCTGCGTCGGGTCGATGCAGGGCTGAGCGAGCAGCGCGGCCAGCCCACGGCGCACCCGCCGGAGGTCCTCGATGCGCGCGTCGAGGTCTTCCATCTTCGCGCGCCCGACCCGGTCGAGCGCCGCCCGAGGCACCGCCCGGCCTCGAGAGAAGCCCAGCAGCAGGGCCACGTCGGCGAGCGTGAAGCCCAGCTCCTGGGCGCGCCGGATGAAGCGGAGGCGGTCGACGTCCACTTCCTCGTAGAGCCGGTAGTTCCCGCTGGTGCGTTGCGAGGGGACGAGGAGCTCTCGGCGCTCGTAGAAGCGCACCGTCGAGATGGCGACCCCGGCGGCGCGGGCGAGCTCACCGATCGTCATGCCTGCGCGCGCTGCCCGAGCCCTCGCCACACCACGGGAAGTACCACGGCGCCCTGCACCAGTCCCCACGCCACCTCGGCCACCACGAAGGGCACCACCACCCACGAGCCGCCGTGGGCCAGCGCGTGGAGCATCCACGTCGAGAAGAGCAGCCGCGCCAGGGTGTCGGCGGCGCCCAGCGGCGCGGTCGGTGACAGGAGCCGCACGCCGCTCCACACCACCACGAGGCTGCCCATCAGGGAGACGAACAGGAGCGCGATGGGCTCGACGAGCTGCGGCGCCGCCCCGCTCAGGCCGAGCTGGTGGTGCGCTGAGGTCAGCTGCTGCAGCACCAGCCGCGCGGTCCACGGAGTCGCGAACGGCAGGGTGACGGCCAGGTCGTAGAGCGCAGAGAGAAAGACGACGCGGGACACGAGTTGAGGGTTCATGTCGCGCAGCGTGCACCCTGCACCGTGGTGCAGGGTCAAGTCGGAACAGCGCGCCCACCGCTCGTCGCGGGCGTTCAGCTCGACGGAGCGTGCCCCTGCTGGAGCGACCTCGAGCGCCGTCCCATTGCAGCGGCCGTGACGCCGCCGCTGGTTCCCGGAACTCGCGCCTGCTGGAGCGACCTCGCGCGCCGTCGTCTGCAGCGTCCTCGCGCTCCCGGCCAGGGAGCGCAGGAAAGGCCTTCCCTCAGGGCGAGACGACGAGGTTGGTCGACAACCCCTGCGGGCCGCTCGCCGCCGACGACTGGCCGTTGCTCCCGCCGCCGCCGCCCGAGGCCGCCGGCGCCGGCGTGCACGAGCCGCCCGAGAGCGTCGGCGCGGCGCCACGATAGAAGACGCACACGCTCGGGCCACCCGCGCCGCCCGAGCCGCCACCGCCCTGACCACCGGCACCGCCGGCCGCGCCTCCAGCGCCGTTGCCTGCGCGCCGCGTGTTGCAGCTGCCGCTGTAGGTGCCGCCGGCGCCTCCGCTCGTCGCCGGCCCACCGGGGCCGGGCGGGCCGCCGTTGCCGCCGGGGCCACCGACGCCGCCTGCACCCGTTGTGATGGTGTTGCTGAGCACCGAGACGACCGACGACACCGACGCC
>JACSRE010000086.1 GCA_014879945.1 Myxococcus sp. | reverse complement strand
ATCGGGAGCGTTCGAGCTCGGGCAGCTCGACGCTGGGCTTGCGAGGGCCGAGAAAGGCCCTGCACCAAGTTTCCGTCGGGCAGCGGCGGCGCTCACCACTCGCCCGAGGTCGCTGCACTGGTCGCTGCAGTAGGCCCGCCCAAAGTCACACGGCCGGCAGACTCTGAACGGCTCTCGGCACCATCGACATTCCCTGACTCGAATCTCCACCTCGCGGAGCGACCGAGAAGTCGACAGCGGGCACCGGCGGCACCATCTTCGTCATCGAGACGAAGCGGCTCCACCCGCTGGGCGGTCTGGTCGCACCCAGGCCGCCCGTCTCTTTCTCTCCTCCCACAGCGTCCACCCACTCGACCGGGCTCGCCACTTCGCGACGCTGAGAGGCCGCCTCCGCGAGCTTCGCTCGCTCCGGCGGGGTGTCACGCACGCACGACCGCGACCTCGACGTGGATCACCCTGGTCTCGCTCGTTCTCGGTGGAAGTGGATCTCGATCAGGCCGGTGGTGACACGGCACGGCCTCGTGTTCCCGAAGGGGCGCGGGAACGTCATCGCCGAGGGCCGCTGGGGCTACACCGAAGACGACGGGACTCCAGATGGGCGCACGCCGCTGGCTGTGAAGCGGGCCTGCATCCTCCTCGTGCTGCGCGGCCTGCACCCGCTCGCCGATGACGCTGCGTTCGAGGCGCGCAGTCGGTGGCGCATCATCGAGGAGCGCACCCGCGACCAGAGCTATCGGCTCGACCCGAATCGCGACGGTGGGCTCGCGCTCACTGGGGATCCAGAGGTCGACGCGCTCCTGACGCCCTATGTCCGAACTTCGCCTGTTGGGGCGGCGTAAGTCAGGCGCCTACGGTTCGATCCTCAACCAGAGGGCACCGTTCACCTTGCTAGCTGCCCGAGCTTCCTTCCGCATTCCATCGAGATCCTCGACCAGGGTGTGCGGCTGGTGAAGGGCCCAGCCAGCTTCAGCGCACAGGAGCGTGTGCCACTCTTCCGCGAGGGGTCTCATTCGGTCCTCGGAGATTCCGGCGAGGGCCGTGGTGAAAGCGGCAGGCACTTGGCCAACCTGCGTGTCGCCCTGCGGCTCCTCCCATTCGACGTCGTCGTAGTCGTACTCGACACCGACGAGGATTCGGCTGAGCAGCGCAACCTGCTCCCAGGAGATTGAGCCGAGCATGTGCCCCCACGTGGTCCACGTTTCGGCGTTCGCCTGGCGACCGGCAGCGAGGAGAAAGAAGTCTGTCACGCGGTCACCTCACACGATGTGGCGTGGCCCCGCAACGTCCCAGCGAGCTGGTCCTTGCGCCGTTGATTCGCCATGCGCGGGCGCCTCATCTGGGATTCGGTGGCAGCAGGTCGCTCCTGGGGCGCGGCGACCACCAGCAGGCCCACCAGGCTCAGCTTCAGCTGCCACGTCACGCCCTCGACGGCCGCATCGTGCAGCGGCAGCATCGCCTCGTCGGGTTTCCGGCCGACCCGCACGCCGGGCACCAGCGGCGCGGTGACGTCATCGGAGTAGCGCGGGGCAGGCGCCGTCACCTGGACGGCGGCCTCTGCGTCAGGCCACGCCGGCACCGCAGGCCTTCACGCCGGCGAAGTGACGGTGCGCTTGCGGGTGAGGCCCTCCTGGGCCGTGCTCGCGACCAG
>JACSRE010000189.1 GCA_014879945.1 Myxococcus sp. | reverse complement strand
CGCTCGCCGACCGACGGATGCGTGCGCCACCGCTCGCCGTCCGACGGATGCGTGCGCCACCGCTCGCCGTCCGAGTGAGGCGTGCGCCACTGCTCACCGACCGACGGATGCGTGCGCCACTCGCCACCGAGTGACGCGTACGCCACCGCTCGCCGTCCGACTGAGGCGTGCGCCTCTGCTCGCCACCGGATGCGTGCGCCACTGCTCGCCACCGGGGCCGAGGGCCGCTGACGCCGCCGTCAGTCGCCGCTGACGCCGGGGAGCCTCCGCTCCGGCAGCTCCTGGCCGGGCGCGAGCTTCGCGTACGCGCAGGCCGCCTCGACCAGCGCCTCGGCGTCGCGCTCGGCGTGCAGCTCACTGCGCGTGTACGTCGAGCGCTTCTTGCCCTCGAGCATCGCGTTGCAGCCCCACCGGCACAGCGACAGGCACTTCACGCCCTCGAGCTTGAAGACGGCCTTCAACCCGCGCGCCTTGCGCAGCGCCTTCACCCGCTGGAAGAGCGCCTCGCCGCTCAGCGCGTCGTCTCCGTCGGCGTCGTCGGGCTCGCAGCGCCGACAGATGGTGAGCACGGGCCGGGCCATGCGCGCTCAGTCGGGCCGCACCAGCAGGTGCACGGTGGCCACCGCGATGGGCGCGGCTTCGTCGGCCTGAAAGGCGCGGGCCTGCACCGTGGCGACCCGCCGGCCGTGCTTGAGCACCTGCGCCACCGCGAAGGTGTCGACCGGCTTTCCCGAGCGCAGGTAGTCGATGGTGAGGGTGATGGTCTTCGGCAGCACGATGGACTCGGCGCGGTAGAGCAGCTCGCACTGCGCCACCGCCTCGAGCAGCGCGCCCAGGGTGCCCCCATGGAGCGCCGGGAGCGTGGGGTTGCCGACGAGGTGCTCCGAGAAGCCCATGCGGGCCTCGAGGCGCCCGTCCTTCGACGCCAGCGTGATGCCTAGGAAGCGGAAGTACGGCACCGCCTGGAGCACCGGCTGCCAGTCGCCGCTGGTGCGGGCCTGCGCGATGAGCGTCTGAATCGTCACGTCGTCGCCCTTTGACGCGGCAGCGCCGTCGGGTCAACCGCGCCTGCGAAGGCCGGCTCCCGCGGCGCGACGGGAGGCCTGCGTCAGGGCTCGAAGGCGCCCACCATCGCCTCGGGCCGCACCCACGCGTCGAAGTCCTCGGGCGTCACCAGGCCCAGCGAGACGGCCGCGTCTCTGAGGCTGAGGCCCGTGGCGTGGCCGTGCCTGGCGATGCGGGCGGCGGCGTCGTAGCCCAGGTGTGGCGCCAGGGCCGTCACCAGCATGAGGGAGCGCTCCACGTTCTCGCGAATGCGCGCCTCGTTCAGCGTGAGGCCCTCGAGGCAGTGGCGGGTGAAGCTCGTCAGCCCATCGGCCATCAGCCGGCACGACTGCAGGAAGGCGTCGATGATCAACGGCCGGAAGACGTTGAGCTGCAGGTGCCCCGAGGCGCCCGCGAAGCCGATGGTGGCGTCGTTGCCCATCACCCGCGCGCACGCCATCGTCAGCATCTCGGCCTGCGTGGGGTTCACCTTGCCGGGCATGATGCTCGAGCCCGGCTCGTTCTCTGGCAGCACCAGCTCGCCGAGGCCGGCGCGCGGCCCCGAGGCGAGGAGCCGCACGTCGCTGGCCACCTTGAAGAGCGCGGCGGCGAGGCCCTTGAGCGCGCCGTGCGAGGCCACCAGCGCGTCGCTCGCCGAGAGCGCCTCGAAGGGGTTGGGCGCCGGAACGAAGGCGTGCCCCGTCGCCTCCGAGAGCCGCGCCGCCATCTGCGCGGGCCACCCTGGAGGTGCGTTGAGGCCGGTGCCCACCGCGGTGCCGCCGATGGCCAGCTCCTTGAGGTGCGGGAGCGTGTGCGCCAGGTGCGCCCGCGCGTGGAGGAGCTGCGAGGCCCAGCCCGACAGCTCCTGGCCCACGGTGAGGGGCGTGGCGTCTTGCAGGTGGGTGCGCCCGAGCTTCACCACGCTCGCGTAGCGCCGGGCCTTCTCTCGCAACACCGCGGCGGCGCCGTCGAGCGCGGGCAGCACCTGCCGCTCCAGCGCCTCGACGGCGGCCAGGTGCATGGCGGTGGGGAAGACGTCGTTGCTCGACTGGGAGCGGTTGACGTCGTCGTTGGGGTGCACGAGGCGGCCCTCGCCCCGCGGCCCGCCGAGCAGCTCGCTGGCGCGGTTGGCCAGCACCTCGTTCACGTTCATGTTCGTCTGGGTGCCGCTGCCCGTCTGCCAGAGCGAGAGCGGGAACTCGGCCTCGTGCTGGCCGGCGAGCACCTCGGCGGCGGCGCGCGCGATGGCGTCGGCCTTCGCGGGCTCGAGCCCTCCGAGGGCTGCGTTCACGCGCGCGGCCGCGGCCCTCACCTGCGCCAGCGCCCGCACCACCTCGCGCGGCATGCGCTCGGTCGAGACGCTGAAGAAGGCGAGGCTGCGTTGCGTCTGGGCGCCCCACAGCCGCGCGGCGGGCACGTCGATGGGGCCGAAGGTGTCTCTCTCAGCGCGGGTCGTCATGGGCCAAAGATGACACAGCGCCCACAGTCCGCGTCGGGTCGACACGCGACTCGACAGCGAGCGCCGGCCGCCCCACCAGCAGCGACGCCCCGACGGCCACGTTCACCGGTTGCGCCTCGCGCGGCTTCGGGCGACCTGCGCCGGGACGAGCCCCGCTCGACGGTGACGGTGGCGGGCGCGGCTCGGGGTGCACCCTGCTCCCGCGCTGCCTACTTCAGGCGCACCAGCCGCCCGGGCCTGGCGGCGCTGACTTCACCCTCGCGCTGCACGCACACGCCGCCCACCCAGGTGCCCACGTAGCCGACGGCCTTCTGCAAGAAGCGCTTGCCGCCTGCAGGCAGGTCTCGCACCAGCTTCGGTACGCCGACGCTCAGCCGCTTCGGGTCGATGACGTTCAGGTCCGCGCGCAGGCCCTGGGCGATGACGCCGCGGTCCTTCAGGCCCAGGTACTTCGCGTTGCGGCTGGTCATCATCTCGACGGCGCGCTCGAGCGGGAGCCTTCGCGTGGCGCGGTCGCGCACCCAGTGCGTCAACATGAAGGTGGTGAAGCTCGCGTCGCACACCGTGCCGACGTGGGCGCCAGCGTCGCTCAGCGACTGCAGCGCGCGCGGGTGCTCGAGCATGGTGCGCACGGTCTCGAGGCTGCCGTCGTTGTAGTTGAAGATGGGGAAGTAGATGAGGTTCGAGCCGTCGCCCTCGGCGAGGTAGTCGAAGAGCGCCTCGAGCGCCGTCACGCCCCGCTGCTTCGCGCGCACGTAGAAGCTGTCGGTGACGGCGGGCTCGTAGTCGAGCGTCGCGCCCAGGGGGAACATGCGGCCGCTGATCTGCTCCACCCGCGAGAGCAGCAGGTCGACCAGCGGCGGCACCGCGGTGCCGTCGCCCGCCATCGGCTCGGACTTCTGCGACAACAGCCGGGCCTTCCGCGCGGGCTCCCGCAAGGCCGCGGCGCGCTCGGCGAGCGGCAGGCCCGCCACCTCCTTGAACGCGGGGAAGCCCATGAAGGGGTGGAAGCTGGCGTCGAGCCCGATGATGACGCCGATGCCGCGCACCGCGGTCTGCAGGAACAACGGCAGGCCCTTCGCGACGCCCGCCTCGACGCGCGCCTGAATCGCCTTCCACTGCTCTCCGCCCGGGTCGCGCTGCAGCCACGTGGTGGACACCGGCCGCTTGCTGGCGACGGCGAGCTGCTCGACGACGTCGAACTCGGCGTCGAAGTGCGCGGGCCCGCGGAAGAGGTCGAAGTCGCTCACCAGCTGCACCACGCCGTGCGAGAGGCCCTCGAAGGCGCTGGCCAGGCCGATGAGCTCGGCGGTGCTGGCCTCGGCCGCGGGCGTCTCTTTGCCTTCGGCGGTGCGGTGGTTGTCGGTGCGGCCCGTCGAGAAGCCAGCGGCGCCTGCGAGCAGCGCCTCGCGCACCACCTGGCGCATGGCGGCGATGTCGTCGGGGGTGGCGGCCTCTTTGGCGAGCGCGCGCTCCTTCATCACCAGCATGCGCACGGGGTCGTGCGGCACCTGCACCAGGAAGTCGAGGCTGTGCGGCATCGCGGCCAGCGCGTCCATGTACTGGGGGAACGTCTCCCAGTTGAACTTCACGCCCTCGGCGAGGCTGACGCCGGGAATGTCTTCGACGCCCTCCATCAGCTTGATGAGGTCGTCCTGGTGGCCGGGCTGGAGCGGCGCGAAGCCCACGCCGCAGTTGCCCATCATCAGCGTCGTCACGCCGTGGTGAATGCTGGGCGAGAACTCCTCATCCCACGAGGCCTGGCCGTCGTAGTGGGTGTGGATGTCGACGAAGCCGGGCGTCACCCACGCGCCGTGGGCGTCGACGGTCTCTCTCGCCGGGCCCGAGACCGAGCCGACCTCGACGATGAGGCCGTCTTTCACGGCGACGTCGGCGGTGCGGGGCGCGGCGCCGGTGCCGTCGACGACGGTGCCACCGCGGATGAGCAGGTCGAACATCAGGAGGACTCCTTCGAAGAGGGGCGCCGGTTCTACTCCGGGGCCACGCTCGTCAGAAGGCGCACCTGGGCTGACGACGCTGCCCTCCTTGCGCGCGCCCCCCGCCAGCTCGTGGAACATCTCGTGGGGCCTGCGCTTCGGAGCTGGGGGTCCGAGAAGGGCCAGCGCCAGGGTTTCTGCTTCGTCAGGGTGGTATGCCCGCGAGCGTGGTGACCGCCGCCGCGTTGCTGCTCGTCTTCACCGCCACCGGGAGCGACGGCCCCGTCTCGCTCGAGCCGCCCGAGGTGACCGCGCTGGCGCGCGTGAGCGACGCAGGCCCGGCCGCGCTCGAGCTCGACGCCGGGTCCCCGGCCGACCCCTTCGCCGCCGAGTACCGGGCGCCGGTCGAGTCCGAGGTCGGCCCCGGCAAGGGGCAGCTGCGCCTCTTCGCGCTCGGGGGGCTGACGAGCGCGCTCGAGCTCCTCGGGCAGGTCACCGCCGAGTCGATGCACCTCTCGTTCCTCGCCGTGCGGGGGGTGGTCGCCTCCGAGCTCACCCACTTCGCTGCGGAGCGCAGCCACCTCGCCACCGCTCGCCTGGGCGTCGCGGTGCACGTCGCGCCCTACCGCCGCGTCGACCTCAGCCTCTACGTCGACGCCGGACTGGTGGCGGCTGAGCTCTTCACCTCACGGCGGCAGGCAGCGCCCGTGGTGGTGCCAGGCGTCGCGCTCGAGGTGGCGATCACCTCGCACCTGTTCCTGCGCGGCGAAGGCCAGCTGGTGTGGGCCGTGCTTCCGTCGGCTTGGGAGCCTGCTGCGCCCAGGTGCCCTGGTGGGCTTCGGGTGGACGATGTGAAGCGCAGGGTGTTGGTCATCGGCGCGGGTCCGGCGGGCCTGGCAGCGGCCACCCGACTGCTCGAGCTCGCGCCCGAGCGGCTCGAGGTGAAGCTGGTGCACCAGGGCCACCACCTCGGAGGGAAGGCCTCGTCTCGGCGCCTGCCGTCGGGTCGCTTCGTCGAGCACGGCTGGCACATGGTGGTCGGCTTCTACGATCGCCTCCGGGCCCTCTTGCGGCGCGCCGGCGTGAACGACCGCGACGTCTTCAAGACGATGAAGGGCCAGAGCCACCCCTACGAGGCGTGGAGCCGACGCATCCACACCCTCGACGGCAGCGGCGACGCAGTCAACTTCGCCGGCCGGTTCGCGATGTACGACGGCCTGCCGTTCGCCGATCGCGGCAACTACGCGTGGGCGATGTCGCAGGCCTTCCTCGAGGCCTTCAGCGGCCGCGACCTCACCCGCCACGACGATCTCTGCTTCGACACCTTCGCCACCGAGCTGGGCCTTCGGCCGCACCTGACGAAGCTCTCGGTGTTCCGGTTCCTGCGCGAGGCGTACTTCAACTTCCCAGAGCAGATCAGCGCGTACCACGTGCTCCAGTCGATGCGGCTGATGAGCTCGCCTGCGCGGGCCGAGGCCTTCGTCTGCACGGGGCCCTGGTCAGAGGTCGTGTGGGAGCCGATCGCCCGCTACCTGCTGAAGCTGGGCGCGCAGCTCGAGCCCTTCACGCTCGCGACCGACTGGGTGTGGAGCGGCACGCGCATCACCGGCGTGCGGGTGGCGCGCCCCGACAGCGCCGGTCACGGAGACGGCACCCGCCCGTGGACGCCCGAGGTGAAGGGCCTGCCGGGCACCGAACGAACGCTCGTGGGCTTCGACTTCGTCATCTCGACGGTGCCTCACGCCGTCTTCGTGAAGATGAACCGCGACGAGGAGCGCATGTGGCGTTCGCCCTTCTTCAAGCGACTGCTCAACCTGCGCTCGGCGGCGACGGTGGCGATGACGGTCACCACGAAGCAGCCGGTGCTGCAGAAGCCCGGGCCCGTGTTCGGCTTTCCAGCGCCGCTCGGCATCGTGGTGAACATGAAGCCCTACTGGGACGAGTACCGCGACGACCCGAACGTCGGCAGCGTGCTGGACTTCGTCGGGCAGGAGCGCGGCTTCGAGGACTGGACCGACTCGCAGATCGCCAGCGCGACGCTCGACCACTTCAGCCGCGCCTCGCAGGTGGGCGACCTGCGCGCCGCGGGGCTGGGTGAGGTTGAGCTGCACCGCAACCGCTCCGACCACCAGCGGCTGTTGCTGTGCGAGCCGGGCGTGAACCAGTTCCGCCCCGGCGCGCGCACGCCCTTCGACAACCTCTTCCTCGCGGGCGACTGGGTGCGCAACGAGGTGGACCTCATCTGCATGGAAGGCGCGGTCGCCTCGGGCCACGCTGCGGCTGCGGAGGTCGTCTCGCGACTGACATGAACGATCCCTTCTCGCCAGAGGCCGACCCCGGGCCCGTCGACGCGCCGACGTCACCGGCCGTCACCCGGCGTGAGCTGTTGGTGCTGGCGCCGGCGGCGGCGCTGCTCACCAACTGCGCCACGCCCCGGTTCGCCTGCGGCCCCAGGCCCGAGGAGCCGCGCAGCTGTCAGCATCGCTTCTGTCGGTACTACCGCCAGCCGGGCTGACCGCAGGTGTCCACGACGTCGACCTCAGGGCCCGGGCCTTCTCGGCCGCTGGGCTCTGCTCATCGACCCGTCGGGCGACATGCCCTCGAGGAACTTGAAGAGGTCGCTGTTGGTCGAGAGCACCAGCGTCGAGTTCTCGGCGAGGATGGCCTTGTAGGCCTCCATGGTGCGCGTGAACTCGAAGAACTCGGGGTTCTTCGAGTACGCGTTCGCGTAGATCTCGGTCGCCTTCGCGTCGGCCAGGCCGCGGATCTGCTCCACCTCGCGGTACGCCTCGGACTGGATCTTGTCGAGGTCGCGCACCCGGTTGCCCCGAATGCGGGCGGCCTCGCCGTTGCCCTCCGAGAGGAAGCGCTCGGCGATCTGCCGCCGCTCGCTGATCATGCGGTCGTAGATCTTCGGTCGAACGCTCTCGTTGTAGTTGATGCGCTTGAAGCGGATGTCGAGCAGCTCGATGCCGAACACGCGCACCTTCTCGGCGGCGGCCGCGAAGATCTCCTGCTCCACGAGCTTGCGCCCCTTCTGAATGGGCACCAGCGCGCCGAGCTTCTGGTCACGCTCGGTCTCGGTGAGGAGCCCATCACGCAGCGGCACCCGGTCCTTCGTGGTGCGAATGAGCTCGATGAGCTCGTGCTTGGCGACGGCGTTTCGCGTCTCGCTGCCCAGGATGTCGTCGAGCCGTGACTGCGCGCTGCGCTCGTCGCGGAGCCGCAGGAAGTACTGCAGGGGGTCGACGATGCGCCAGCGGGCGAAGAGGTCGACCGAGATGTACAGCTTGTCCTTGGTCGGCATGTCCGACGGGTTGCCGTCCCACTCGAGCACGCGCTTGTCGATGGGGTTGACCTGCTGCGTGAAGGGCACCTTCACCTTGAGCCCCGCGGTCACCACCGGGCTGCCGACCGGCTTGCCGAACTGGGTGATGATCACCTGCTCGACCTCGCTCACCGTGTAGAGCGAGTTCGCGGCGACCACCACCGCCAGCAGGAGGACCGCGAGGGCGACGAACTGCACGCGGCGGCTCATGGCGCCACCTCCTTCGGGTTGAGGTTGAACAGCGGCAGCGGCCTGGCGCTCGCGCGCTCGTCGACGACGACCTTCGACTTCACCCCAGGCAGCACGCCCTGCAGCGTCTCGAGGTAGATGCGGCGGCGCGTGACCTCGGGCGCCTTGAGGTACTCGGTCAGCAGCGCCGTGAAGCGGGCCGCGTCGCCCTCGGCCTCGTTGATGCGCTTGAGCCGGTAGCCGTCGGCCTCTCGAATTCGCTGGTCGCGCTCGCCCTCAGCGAGGGGAATGACCTTGTTGTAGTCGCGGCGCGCCTCGTTGATGAGCTTCTCCTTCTCTTGCTGGGCCTGGTTCACCTCGTTGAAGGACGCCTGCACCGGCAGCGGCGGGTTGATGTCCTTCAGCTGCACCTGGTCGATGCTCAGGCCCATCTCGTACTTGGTCGCCAGCGCCTGCATCTTCACCAGCGCCTCTGACTCGATCTCCTGGCGGCCGATGGTGATCACCTCGTCGACGGTGCGGTCGCCCACCACCTCTCGCATGACGGACTCCGAGACGTAGCGGAGCGTCTCGCTCGGCGCCCGCACCTCGAAGAGGTACTTCACCGGGTCGGACACGCGGTACTGCACCACCCACTCGACCAACGCCGAGTTCAGGTCGCCCGTCACCATCTGCGTCTCGCGCCCGCGGTCCTTGGGGCCCGGGCTCTGGAAGGGGTCGCTGGCGCCAGGCGTCGAGAAGCCGAACTCCTGCTTGAGCTGCCGCTTCACCGGCACGACGCTCGCGCGGTCGAGGCCGAAGGGGAGCTTCACGTGCAGACCCGGCGGCACCTGGTCGTGGTACTGGCCGAAGCGCTGCACGACGCCGACCGAGTCGCTGGGCACCGTGTAGAAGGCCGACCAGCCGGCGACGGCGAGCAGCAGCACCAGGGCCGCGAGCAACACGGCCCTCGACGCGCTGCCGGGCTTCAGCTCGCCGAGGCGGGCGTTCCCCTTGCGAAACAGGTCCGCGATGTCGTTCTCGTTCATACGTCTCCTTCGTCGTGCGTGGGCGCCCTGACGTGCAGCTGACGTAGGCCCTCCCTACCACCTGAGGCGTCAGCGCGTTCGCCGATGCGCTGGCCCGAGCAGTCAAATCGGAGAGGCCTCTTCTCGTGGGCGCGGCGCCCCGACGCGACCCGGTCAGAGCGCGCATCAAATCGAGCGCACCTTCGTTCGAGTTGATGGCCGCTGACCTACGCGGGCGAGACAAGTCGCGGCAATGAGGCGCCGCACCCACGATGGCCCCAATGCTGCTGCTGGGGGAGAATGAACCACTCCACCCACTCGCTGTTCTCTGTCGTCTTTGCGCTCACGGCGTGCGGTCCCGTCGGCGGCGGCAGGCTCCCCGATGGCGGCAACCCGCCCGCCGACCCGGTGAACCTCGGCGCCGCGAGCGCCTTCGTCATCCTCGCCAAGAGCGGCGTCTCGACGGTCCCGGCCTCGGCCATCACCGGAGACGTCGGCCTGAGCCCCGCCGCCGCGACCTTCGTCACAGGCTTCTCGCGCACCGCCGACGCGACGAACACCTTCTCCACCTCGACCCAGGTGACCGGGAGGATCTACGCGTCCGACGACACGCCGCCGACGCCCAGCCGTCTCACCGCCGCGGTCGGTGACATGGAGCTCGCCTTCACCGCCGCCGCAGGTCGCCCCGCAGCGGTCACCGAGCTGGGCGCTGGCAACATCGGCGGCATGACGATCGAGGCAGGGGTCTACCGGTGGGGCACCGGGCTCCTCATCCCCGCCGAGGTCACGCTCAGAGGCACGGCGACCGACGTCTGGGTCTTTCAAGTCGCGCAGGACCTCACGGTGAGCAACGGCGTGAAGGTGCTGCTCTCGGGCGGCGCGCAGCCGAGGCACGTCTTCTGGCAGGTCGCCGGTCGGGTTGAGCTAGGCACCGCTTCACACCTCGAGGGCGTCGTGCTCTCGCAGACGGCGATCGCGCTGCGCACTGGCGCATCGGTGACGGGCCGCCTGCTGGCCCAGACGGCGGTCGTCCTGGACGCCGCGACGGTGGTGCAGCCGTGATCGCCCGCGCCATCGCGCTCGCCGTCGTGGCGGCGGGCATCGCGCTCACCGTCTACGGCGTCAGCGCCTCCGAGTCGTTCAGCTCCGACGTCAGCCGCGTCTTCACCGGAACCCCGACCGACCGCTCGATGTGGCTGATCATCGGCGGCGTGACGCTGCTCGTGGCCGGTGTGACCGGGCTCTTCGTCGGCGGGAAGCGCGAGGCGTAGCGGCGGCCAGCGCACCCGACTCAACGGCGCTTCGAGTTCGTCGAGGCGGTGCGGCCCCGCGGCTGGCGCGTTGATCCGCGACAAGCACGCCTGCGCCGGTCTTGCGTGACGACCGAGGCATGGCCAGAACCACGCACCTCGATGACGGCGCGCTCGCTCGACGCATGGAAGGCCTGGGCGACGGCGCTGTTGCTCGCGACTGCGGCGGCCTGCGCCGGCACCGGCGAAGACCTCGACGTCGAGGGCCGGCCGCGACGCGACGCGGGCCTCGCGGTGGACGCGGGCGGGAACAACGAGCTGCCGCGCGACGCGGGCGTGCACGACGGCGGCGCCAGCGACGACGGCGGCGTGGCCGAGGTCGACGCGGGCGTCGTCGACGAGCGCGCGCGCTACGGGTGGATTCAGAAGAACATCTTCACCCAGACCTGCGCGGCGTACTGCCATCGCGGCGCCAGCGCGCCC
Source organism: Myxococcus sp. (assembly GCA_014879945.1). Classification (GTDB taxonomy): domain Bacteria; phylum Myxococcota; class Myxococcia; order Myxococcales; family Myxococcaceae; genus Xiheimicrobium. The sequence continues at coordinate 27,739 of JACSRE010000189.1, read as the reverse complement.
AAGGGCATGCAGCTCGACGCGGTCAACGCCTACCAGCGCATCGTCGGCGTGAAGTCCGTCGAGGTGCCAGCCCTGACACTCATCAAGCCCGGCGACCCGCTGAACAGCTACCTCTACCTCAAGGTGATTCCGTCGGATCCCCGCCGGGTCGGAGAGCGCATGCCGTTGAACGAGCCGCCGTACCTCTCGGCCGAGAAGCTCGAGGCGATTCGCGCGTGGATTGCTCGCGGAGCGCCGCGTGACTGACGGCTCCCTCGCGCGCGCCGCGCTCTCCCTCACGCTGCTCGCCCTCACCGCGAACGCCGAGCCGCACCTCGCCGTGCGCGAGGGCTTTCTCTGCAGCCAGTGCCACGTCAACCGCGCCGGCGGCGGCAAACGCAACGCCTTCGGGGCCAACTACTCGCAGACCGCGCTCCCGCTGTGGCGGCCAGGCTCCGACACCACGCGGCTGGGCGTCGTCAGCCCCAACCTCGGCGAATACGTGTCGGTGGGCGCCGACGTGCGCGTGCAGCACGTGACGGTCGAGACGGTGCGCACGCAGTTCGAGGGCGAGTGGCTGGTGGCGCCCGGCGGCAACACCCTGCGCGTACCCCAGGCCAACCTCTACGGAGAGCTCACCGTCGTGAAGGACCACCTGGCCCTCTACCTCGACGAGAAGCTTGGCCCCGAGGGCGCGTCGGCGCGCGAGGCGATGATTCTGCTCTACGGCCTGCCCTACGGGGGCTACGCGAAGGCCGGGCGCATCCTCCTGCCGTACGGGCTGCGGCTCGCCGACGACGAGGCCTTCGTGCGCCAGGCGACGGGCTTCAACTTCGGCAACCAGGACCTCGGCGTCGAGGTGGGCGCCGAGCCGGGGCCGGCCTTCATCACCGCCGCGTTGAGCAACGGCACCCTGGGCGGCACCGACGACAACGAGCGCAAGCAGCTCACCGCGTCGGCCGGCGTGAAGGCGCGCTGGGGGCGCGTCGGCGCCTCGTACTCGTGGAACGACGGCACCACGCCCGCGGGCCTGTCGGTGCGGCAGGTCGGCGGCGGCTTCGCGGCGGCGAACTTCGGCCGGCTGACGCTCCTCTCCGAGGTGGACCTCATCGTCGACACCGCGCGGCCCAAGGGCGGTGAGCGCACGCAGAGCTTCGAGCTGGCGGCGCACGCCGAGGCCGACCTGCTCATCACCCGCGGCGTCGGGGTGCGCGCGGCCTTCGGGTACCACGACGCCAACCTGAAGGTCGCCCAGGACCACCGCACCCGCCTCGCGCTGACGGTCGAGGTGTTCCCCATTCCTTTCCTTCGCGTCACGGCCACCTACGTGATGCGCGACGACATTCCGCAGCGGGTGCAGGGGCGCGGAGACTTCTTCGTCGTTCAGCTCCACGGGTTCCTCTAGATGCGCGCGGGCCTGGCGGTGGCGCTGCTGCTGGCGGTGAGCGCGTGGGGCGACGAGCCGCCCGACCTCGTGCGCGGGGGCGTCGTCTACCGCGACGCCTGTGAGAGCTGCCACGGGCGCGAGGGTGACGGGCGCGGCCCGGGCGCGGCGGCGCTCTCTCCGAAGCCGCGCAACTTCGTCACCGGCGCCTTCAAGTTCCGCAGCACCGAGTCGGGCGAGCGCCCGCTGCTCAGCGACGTGATGCGCACCGTCTCCACCGGTGTTCGCGGCACGTGGATGACGGCGTTCGGGCCGCTCCTGTCGCCCACCGACCTCAAGGCCGTCGCCGGCTACGTGCTCGCCTTCGGGCCGAAGGGTGAGCCCCCGGAGCGAGTCGTGCCGCCCGCAGGAGAGCTCCGGCCGCTGCCCGACACGCCCGCCGCGAGGGAGCGCGGCCGCGCGCTCTACCAGTCACTCAAGTGCGGCCAGTGCCACGGCCCCGAGGGGCGCGGCGACGGGCCCGCCGCGGCGACGGCGGTGGACGACCACGGCGAGAGCACCGCGCCGCTCGACTTCACCGTCGGGCTCTACAAGGGCGGCTCCACCCCCCAGGACGTGTACCGCACCTTCGTCACCGGCCTCGACGGCACGCCGATGCCCTCGTACGGCGACAGCCTGCCCAGCGAGGAGGACCGCTGGGCCCTCGTTCACTACGTGCGCTCGCTCTCGCGCAGCCCCGGCTTCTTCCGCTGGCTCTTCGGGCCACGCACCCCGTGGGAGTGAGCCGCGGCGGAGTGCGTGTGGCCCACGCTCGGCTCAGGGCACGGGCTTCACCTCGAAGCTGAAGTCGCTCTGGCTCGGCGTGGTCGCGGTGACCTCCACCTCTCGCGTCTGCGTGCCCGCCGCCTCGTGCCACGCGTTGAGCGTGTACTTGCCGGGGGGAACGTCGGCGATGGCGAAGGCCCCGTCGGCGCCGGTGACGGCGTGGAAGCGGTGGTCGAAGACGTGCACGAAGGCCCGCATCCACACGTGGCCCGCGTCGCACTGCACCTTCAGCACGCCGGGCTTCTTCACCTTCTTCTTCACCTCCTGGCCCTGCTCGGGGAGCGCGATGTTGAACATCGTGCTCTGGTCGCCCAGGTAGACCGGGTGCGTGTTGTGCAGCAGCGGGTCGCGGTTCACCACCTTGAGCTCGTCGCCGACCGTCACCGCCTGCACGTGCGGCTCGAAGCGACAGTCGGCGTTCACCAGCGAGCGCGGCGTGGCGGGGCCGGCGGCGCCCTTCACCCCGGTGAGCCACACCACCACGTCCTTGAGGTGGGCGGCCTTGTCGGTGACGTAGAAGGGCGGCACCAGCGACGGCTTCGCGGTGCAGAACGCGCGGTCCTTCTCGGCCAGGTCGGCGGGCAGCTTCACCTCGGGCGCCTTGGGGGGCGTGCCCTTGAGCGTCACGGTGCCGCGCACCACACCCACGGCGTCTTCGGCGAGGGCCAGCGGCGACGCGAGGAGGAGGAGGACGGCAAGGAAGCGGGTGGCGGTCATCGGGGTGCTCCTTCGGGGTGCGCCGGGGCCTGCCGCCCCAGCTCGGTGGTGAGCCAGACCAGCGCGTCGACCTGACGCGTGGCGTTTCCTCCGAGCACGTTGGGGTACGGCGTGCTCCAGCTCGTCGGGTCGTCGTCGTCGGTGAGGAAGAAGTAGGCGGGCATGCGGGTGCCGGGCTGCAGCGCCTGCGGGTCGAGCAGCCACGCGCGCATCCACCCGGGCTTGAGGCGGCCGGCGGCGAGCGTCAGGTCGGGCGCGCGCTCGGCGGGCTTCACGTCTCTTCCGGCGCCGACGGCGTGGCAGCGCGCGCACTGCATCTTCTCGAGCAGGAAGGTGGCGTCGGCGCGCTCGCCGGGGCCTGCCAGGAGCGGCGCCTCGCGCTCGAAGGGGAAGGGCTGGCCGCTGCGCGCGGCGAAGGAGCGCAGGAGCGCCTCGACCTCGCGGTCCTCGAGCGCGAACGTCGGCATGCGCACGGAGAGCCACGGGCGCACCCGACGCGGCTGGTGGAGGAAGTCGAACAGCCACCGGAGCTGGAACTTCTGGCCGGCCCGCGAGAGCGGCGGCGGCGCGAGCGCGTCGTCGTCGTAGAACCGGCGAATCTGCCCGCCGCGCACCGTCGTCTGCACCTCGTCGCCGACGCGGCGCTCCTCACGCGCCACCTCGTGGCACCCCGCGCAGTTGTGCCGCGCCATCACCTGCTCGCCCGCCGCGATGGCCGCCGACGCCTCGCTCACCTGACGGGGCACCGCGGGCTGCGCGCGGTTCGAGAGGAGGAACACCGAGAGCGCCAACGCCTCGTCGTCGGACAGGTCGAAGCGCGGCATCACCAGGTCGAGCCCGGGCCGACGCAGGGCCTGGGGGTGGCGGAGCTTCGCCAGCGTCCAGCACTCGCGCTCGGTGAAGTCGCAGGCGGGCCGGCCTTCACCCCACTCCACCCGCTCCGGCGGCAGGTCGCCGAAGTCGTCGAGGTCGGGGCCTGGGCGCCCGGCCGGCGTCAGCCCGGGAATGCGGTGACAGGCCTGACAGCCGTAGCGGAGCACCGCCTGCCGGCCCTGGCTGACGAGCGCGGCGTCGGGCGTGGACCAGCGCGGCTCGAGCGGCTGCTCACCGGCCGGCACCTGCGACGCGAGGAAGGCGGCGAGCGCGGCGGCCTCGTCGTCGCTCAAGCGCAGGTCCGGCATGCGCGCGTCTGCGAACTGGGCGCGCGGGTTCTTCAGCCACGCCTGGAGCCACGCCCGCGTCGCGCGCGCGCCGATGCCGTCGAGGCGGGGGCCAAAGCCCGCCTCGGGCGGGCCGGCGGCCTCGTCTGCGAGCTGATGACACCCGCGACACCCGACGGCGTCGAACAGCGCCTTGCCGGCCTCGACCTCCTCCCGGGTCGGCGGGGCGCTGCCCGGCGCGCTCGCGGCCTCGCTCACGCTGCCGAGGAAGGCGGCGATGGCCACCGGCTCCTGCTCGCGCCGCGCGCCTGCCTCCGGCCAGAACGCCGGCATGCGCGTGCCGGCCCGCAGCTTCACCGGGTCGCGCAGCCACGCCACCACGAAGGCCTCGGAGGTCTTCTCTCTCAACCGGTCGAGCGGAGGCGCCGCGGGCGCGGGCGTCGTCACGTACCGGCTCGAGTGACACGCCGAGCAGCGGCGGTCTTCGAAGAGCGCGCGCCCGCGGTTGAACAACGGCGCCCCTGGCACCTCGCGCTCGCTGGCGTGACAGGCGACACAGCTCGACTCGATGAAGGGCCTCGAGCGCAGCGGCTGCTCCCAGTACGGGTCGTCACGCCCGTGCGCGAAGGCCGCCCCGCCGACGCCCTTGGTCTGCAGCCCCTGCCCGGCGTGGCACGGCGTACAGCCCACGCGCTCCACCGGGTGTCGGCCGAGCAGCTCGTCACGGCGCGGGTGTGTGCGCAGCACGCGCGGCACCTCGTCGCTCTCGAGGCCGGGCCGATCGACGCCGAGGTGGCAGGACTGGCAGCGGTCGGCGACGTCGAGCGCGGGAATCGTCACCTGCCTGAGGCCCTCGTCCACCGGCGGCAGCCCTCGCTGCGCGAGCACCTCGTTGAAGCGCGCCTGGGTCGCCTTCCACGGCCGCCGCCCCCAGCCCTCGTCCCAGAGGGCCCAGAGCGTCGAGAGGAAGAGGAGCGCGCAGAGGAGAAGGAACGGCGCCCGGTAGCTGGTGGACTCCGCCGCGCGGCCGCCGGGCTTCACAGGTTGAACCACGGCGTCGTCCACACGTACTTGACCGAGAAGCCCAGCCGCAGCGCCATCTTCACCGGCACCGCGAGCATGGTGAGCAGCAGGAACGCCACCACCGCGTAGCGCGAGCCGCCGAGGCGTTGCAGCGCGGGCCGGTGGCGCAGGAGCCGCCAGCCGACCAGCCCCAGGCCGTACCAGCCCAGCACCGTCGCGCCGCCCAGCAGCGAGGCGCCCGGCCCGGGAGAGACCCCGAAGAGCGCCGGCCAGTCACGGGTGGCGAGCTCCACCGCGCGCGCGCGGTCCCACGGCTCCCACGGCCAGAACCAGTTCCACCCCGGGCCGCGACAGAAGGTGCCCACGAGGATCAACCCCAGCCAGAGGCCGACGAAGCCGAAGAGGAAGACCGAGACGGCGAAGCGGCGGCCGCGCCACGAGTGAAAGCCGCTCCCGGCCGGGTTCACGTCGAGGTACGGAATGAGGCAGAGGCCCGCGATGATGAGCAGCGGCAGCGCCACGCCCGCCACCCACGGGTCGAAGTAGACGAGCAGCTCCTGCAGCCCCAGGAAGTACCAGGGCGCCTTGCTGGGGTTGGGCGTGCGCGTCGGGTCGGCGAGCTGCTCGAGCGGCGCGTCGAGCGTGATGGACCACACCAGCAGCACCACCACCGTGGCGAGCGCTGCGATGAGCTCGACGCGCAGCAGGTACGGCCAGGTGTGGAGCTTCGGCTCCGGCGTGCCCTCGGGCAGCGGCCCGTCGAGCTCACGGCGGACGGCGGCCTCTCCGCCCTCGACGAGCAGCCGGTCGTGGCGCCGCGCCGCGCGCCACCAGTGGAGCAGGATGCCGGCGAAGAGCGGCACCATCAGCACGATGGGCACGTTGTCGGGCTTGAGGAGGATGTGGAGGAGCGGCTCCACTCAGGGCGCTCCCTTCGGCCCCGAGGTGCCGGGCCCGCTGATGCCGCCGTCGCGGCGCACCCGCCAGAAGTGGACGATGCAGCCCAGGCCCAGGGCCATCGGCAGCGCCACGCAGTGGAGGATGTAGAAGCGCAGGAGCGCCGCGCTCCCCACCGTGGGGCCGCCGAGCAGCAGCGCGCGCACGTCGTTGGTCGCGCTCAGGCCCGGCGCCGCGAAGGGGCCTTCGTGGCCGATGACGGGCGCGGCCGCGGCCATGTTGGTGCCCACCGTCACCGCCCACATCGACAGCTGGTCCCACGGCAGCAGGTAGCCGGTGAACGAGAGCAGCATCGTCAAGGTGAGCAGCCCGACGCCGACGACCCAGTTGAACTGCCGCGGCGCCTTGTACGAGCCCGTCAGGAAGACACGCAGCAGGTGCACCCACACCACGATGACCATCGCGTGCGCCGCCCAGCGGTGCATGTTGCGGTTCAACATGCCGAAGGGCACGTCGAAGTCGAGCCGCTTCACGTCGAGCCAGGCGTGCTCGGGCGTCGGGCGGTAGACGAACATCAGCACCACGCCGGTCACCACGGTGACGAGGAAGAGCAGAAAGCTGATGCCACCGGCGCCCCAGGTGAAGCTGAAGCGCACCGAGTAGCGCGGCACCTTGGTGGGGTGCAGGTGCAGCCACACGGTGTGCGCGACCGCGAGCACCCGGTTCCTCGGGGTGTCGACGTTCTCGACGCGCAACGCCGACCGCACCACCTCCTTCACCAGCCCGGGGGGAGGGCCCTCGCGCGTCGAGGGCGGGGGCGCGTCGCTCATGGGTGGCCCGCCGACGGGTACGGGAGGAAGGCGTCGGCGCGGCTCCACTCACCGCGCTCGCGCCGCAGCACCACCGCGGTGTCGACGACGAGGTTCTTCTCGGCGTCGAGCGCGATGGCCAGGCGCTCCAGCGGGCGCGGGGCCGGGCCCTCGAAGTTCACGCCGTCGCGGTGAAAGCCGCTCCCGTGACAGGGGCACTTGAACTTCTCCTGGCCCGCGCTCCACGCCGGCACGCAGCCCAGGTGGGTGCAGACCGAGCGCAGCGCGTAGAAGCCGGCGGCCTCGCGCACGAGCACGAAGCGGTGCGTGCGCTTGTACCGCTCGCTCACCTCGCCGACGGCGAAGGCCTCGGGGCTGCCGAGCACCACCTTCGTCGGCGGCTCCGCGCGCACCCGGGGGAAGAGCAGCCGCACGAACGCGCCCACCATCGCCACCAGGCTCGCGCCCAACAGCGCCCACGCCGAGCGCGTCTGCACGTCGCGTCGGGTCCACAGCGTCGGCGGTCGGTCGTCCTTCACGCGGCCTCCTTCAGAGCCCCGACGTCAGGCACGCGTCGTTGGCGGCCGGCGCCACGCACGCCCCCGCCACGCAGCGCTGACACGCGGGGCACGGGGTGAGCGCGTCGCAGGCCCCCTCGCACTCTCCGGCGCTGAGGTTGCAGCGCTGCGCCCCCGGGCAGGCCACGCTCGCGCTGCAGGCGGTGACTGCGCCGACCGTCGGCTTGTCGTCCGCGCCCATGCGGCGGGGCACCAGGCGCAGGTAGGTGAAGAGGGCCTCGAGGTCCTGGGTGGTGAGGTTCGAGAGCGCCCACGTCGGCATCGGCCAGGCCAGGCTCTCTGAGGGTGAGCGGCCCGCGCGCAGCCCCGACGCGAGCGACGCGGCGAAGTCGGTGAAGGGCGCGGTGTAGCCGTTGGTGGCGCCGCAGAGGTTTCGGCTCATCGACCGCTTGAGCGACGCCGGGGCGTGCGGGCCCGTAGGGTCGGTGAAGACCATGCCTCCGGCGAGGTAGCCCGCGGTGTTGATTCGGTGCGTCGTCGGGTCTCGCGCCGGGTTGGTGTGGCACTCGTTGCACCGGCCCACGGCGTTGACGAGGTAGCTCCCGCGCCCGAAGAGGCTCTGCACGTTGGCGGGCCACGCGCCGAGGTCAGGCTGCGCGAGCGGCTGAATGGTGAAGCCGCGCAGCACCCCGTCGGCGTCGCGCGTCGCTTCGGGGAGCAGCGGGCGCGGCACGTCGCCGTCGCCGAAGGCCAAAGGCATCGTCACCTTGGGGATGTCGTTCTTCACGTCGCCGGGGACGTCGTTGTTCTCGGGCGGGACGGCCTTCAGGTACGCGTAGATGGACTTGAGGTCGTCCACCGTCATCCACCGGTACTCGAACCAGGGCATCACCAGCAGCGACGAGCTGGGGTTCTTCTTGTCGGTGCCGGTCTGCATGATGAGCAGGAACTGGTCTTCGCTGAGCGTCAGCCCGGTGTTCGCGTCGGGCGTGAGGTTGCGCGCGTAGACCTCGGTGCCGAGCGCGGGCGCGAGGGTGAAGCGCTGCCCGCCCGCGAGGGCGCGGCGCCCGCCGTCAGCGCCCTGCGCGTCGTGACACGCGCCGCAGTCGGCCACCGCGTTGACGAGATAGCTGCCGGCGCCGACCCGCTCGACCTGCGCGCTGGTGAGGCCCTCGAGCGTCAGCTTCACCGGCGCGACCTCGAGGCCCCGGCGCGCGCGCTCCGAGAGCACGATGAACGCGCCGGGCGCGCCGGGCGGCCCCTGCGCGCCGGCGTCGCCTTGCGGACCGACCGGACCCTTGCCCCCAGACACGCCGGGGGGCCCCGCAGGACCGATGGGCCCCTCGGGGCCCTCGACCGTACAGCCGAGACACGCTGCCACCACCAGAGCCATCACCGCGCGCTTCATCGGAGCCTCTCCGTCTCCAGGGCGACGCAGCTCGAGCGGCGCGACCACGACACCGCGCGTCCAGCGTGCGCGGCAAGGCCGCCCGCGCGGCGCGACCACGACCGGGCGCTGCGCTTCGACGCGGCGCCCTCGCCGTGCACGGCACCGCGGCCGACCTCGACCGATGACGGCGCGCTCGGCTTCATCGCCGCCTCGCGGTCCGCGCGCGGCGAAGCAGCCCGAGCACCGCCACCGCGCCCCACGCCATCGCGCCCGCGCCATCGGTCCCGCACCGGCAGGGCGGCGGCGGCGACGGGAGGTGCCGCACGCACCGCGCGAAGGCGCGCCCGTTCACGCTGACGGCGTCGACCGCGCCGAGGTTGAAGGCCACGCCCCACGCCAGCCCGGGGGTGTTCTGGCTGAAGGACGAAGACCAGTAGAGCTCGGGCCGCGCCGTCTCGAAGACGCCGTCGGTCTTCGCCGGCTCGAGCGCGGCGTAGTCGAGCAGGCTCATCAGCTCGAGCACGTTGGGCAGGTGCCAGTCCGCGTTCCCAGCGAGGGAGAGCTGCGCGCAGGCGTCGAGCGACTCACGCCAGGTGCGCTTGCGCCCGTCGTCGAGCCGCTGCCACTCGAGCCCGTTGGCCTCGTCCTTCACCGTCTCGGGGAGCGCCGTCAGCGCGCCCGCGAGCCGCACCGTGCCGTCGACGGCCGCGCGCTTGAGCGCCCCGCGCACGCACCGCGACGGCGCCGGGTTGGTGGCGAGCATCGGCATCACCTCGCCGACGCCGAAGCGCACCGACCACCCCATGGTGGCGGCGTTGGCCACCGGCGTCGAGGCCCAGTAGTTGGCGTCGCGGGTCTCGGGGAAGGCCTGGTCGATGGCCGGGTCGGCGCGCCCGTAGTGCACGAGGGTGGCGAGCTCGACGACCGACGGGAGCCGCCACGTGCCCGCGGGGGCGCCCTCGGTCTCGAGCGCCGCGCAGGCCGCCACCGCGTCGGCCTGCGCGCGGAGCTGCCCGTCGGCGCGCGCCTGCCAGATGAGCCCGCTGGCGTCGTCGCGCACCTCGTCGTTGGGCAGCGGCACGAAGGGGTGCGTGTTGGGCTGGAAGTCGGCGTCCTGCGCGCGCCAGCCGGGCACGGGACACGGCCGGTCGAAGCCCTGGTCGTCGGCGCACGCCACCGCGCCGGTGCGGAAGAGCCTGGGGTGCGGCCCACCTCGGGCGAGGAACGGCGTGGTGTCGATGGGCGGAGGCTCGGCGCCAGCGTCGAGCACCACCGGCGGGAGGCCAGCGTCGAGCGTGACGCCACCGTCGGTCGTCACCACCACGCCGGCGTCGGTCACCCGCTCCATCGGCAGGCCGGTCGGGTCGAACACCTCGGCCCACGGCAGGCACGTCGCCGCGTTGCACCCGCCGCCGACGAGCACCTCGCCCGACTCGAGGCTCACCGCGATGTGGAACGCGCGCGGCATGGCCATGCGTGGCATCTCGGCGAGCCGCTTCGAGACGGGCAGGTAGACCTCGGCGGTGCCGCGGGTCGAGTCGACGCGGTCGGTGCCGCCGGCGAGGAGCAGCAGCCCGCTCTCCATCAGCGTCGCGGTGTGGTGGTGGCGGGGGGAGCGCATCACCGGCCCGTCGACGAAGGGCGGGGTGACGCCCGGCCGGAAGAGCTCGGTGGTGTCGAGCGTCGCGCCGCGGCACTCGGCGCTCTGGCACCCGCCGGCGATGAAGACGGTGCCGTCGTTGAGCAGCGTGGCGGTGTGGGCGGCGCGGGCGAGCTTCATGGTGCCGGCGGGGCTCCACTGGTTGGCGACCGGGTCGTAGCGGAGCGCGTCGTCGAGCACCGTCGCGCACCGCGGGTCGGCGCAGCCCCCCAGCACCAGCAGCGAGCCGTCGGCCAGCGCGGTGGTGGTGGCGAACCCCCGAGGCGAAGGCAGCGGCGCGAGCGTCGTCCACCGGTCGGCGGCTACCTGGTAGCGGGCGACCTCGGTGAGGCAACGGAAGGCGTCGCAGCCGCCGGGGAGCACCACGTCGCCGTTGGGCAGCAACGCCGCCTCGACGCGCGCGCGGCTGCTCGAGAGCGCACCAGCCGGCACCCACCGCTGCGTCGCCCTCGAGTACCGCTCGGCGGCGGCGGTGGTGGAGCGGCAGTCGGAGCCGGTGCAGCCGCCAGCGACGAAGAGCTCGTTGCTCGGCAGCACCACCGACGCGAACGAGTAGCGCGCCGTGAGCATGGTGGGGCCGAAGGTCCACGTCTGGGAGGACGCGCGCCACACCGAGGTGCTGGGCACCACCTGCGAGCAGGCTTCACCCACCAGGCCCAGCGGGCACGCGGCGAGCGCGCAGCCGCCGACGGCCATCACCGAGCCCCGGTCGAGGCGCCAGCCGACGTCGGCCAGGTGCGAGACGGGCATCGTGCCGGTGGTCGTCCAGTCGGGGTCAACCAGCACCGGCGCGACCAGCCCGCGCAGGTCGAGCTCTTCGACGAGGTGCACGCCGTCGACCCGAATGGTGCCGGTGCGGCGGGTGCCGTCGGCCGCTCTGGCGACCGGCGCCGAGACGCGCAGCCGCGCCGCGCCGTCGTGGCCGAGCAGCTCGAGCGTGTCGCCGGCCTGGCGCAGCGCCATGGCCTCGGGGCCCAGCTCGACAGTGAAGACGCGGCGCAGGTGTGGCGGCGGCGCGCGGAGGTAGAGGTACTCGTCGACGTGGGTCGGCGTCAGCTTGTAGAGGAGGTCGCCGCCCGCGACGGCGTTGCGGTAGACGACCACCCCCCGCAGCACCTCGGCCGGCCGGCGTGGCGCTCCGTCTTCACGGGTGCGCACCCAGAGCCGCTCATTGCCGACCGCCCACACCTGCATGCCGCCGGAGGCGAACGCGGGCAGGCGCGCCATCACCACCTGGCCCGCGGGGTCCTTCGGGAGGACGAAGGCGGACTTGAGCGTCGAGTAGCGGGGCGTGAGCGCGCCGTCGGCGTCGCGGTCGAACTGCAGGTCCTTCACCATGCCGAACCACTTCTTCGCGGCGGGGAAGTGGCGCTCAATCTCTGCCAGCACGGCGTCGTCGCCGGCAGGCGCCGCGGCCTTCGCCGCCGTCACCGGCAGCAGCAACGACAGCCAGAGCGCCGCGACCCACGTTCGTCTCTTCATCGGCAGGCTCCGTCCACGCAGGTCTGGTTCGGGGCGCAGGGCCTGTTGCAGCCCCCGCAGTCGGTGGTGGTGCCGAGGCGCCGCTCACAGCCGTTGAAAGCCTGGCCGTCGCAGTCCTCCCAGCCGGCCGCGCACGGCCCCGGGCGACACGAGAGCAGCACGCAGACGCCGGGGCGGTTGGGCTGGCCGGGGCACGGGTGGAAGCAGTTGCCGCAGTGGAGGGAGGAGAACGAGTGGTTCTCTTCGCAGCCGTTGCTCTGCAGGTTGCCGTCGCAGTTGCCGAAGTACTGCTCACAGCCCTGGTTCGAGCACTTCGAGTCGGCGCAGCGCACGCCGGTGACGTTGGGGAGGTAGCAGCTGCGCCCGCAGCCACCGCAGTGCTCGGCGCTCCGGGTGAGGTCGAAGCACACGCCGTCGCAGCAGCTGTCGTTGTTCTGGCAGGGGTTGCCGCACGCCCCGCAGTGCTCGGCCGAGGCCAGCACGTCGACGCAGCGGTGGTCGCAGCACGCCGGCACCTGGTTGGGCCCGTTGGCGGGGCAGTCCGAGACGGTGTTGCAGCCTTGAACGCAGCGGAAGGTGCCGCTCGAGGCGGTGCAGAAGGTGCCCGCGGAGCAATCGGCGCCGCCGGGCAGGCACGGCACACACAGGCCGGTGCGCACGTCACACCGCGGCCGCCCCGCCATCGTGCAGGCGGTGTCGTCGGTGCAGCCCTGACCGACGCACGTGCCGGCCTCGACGTCGCAGCGCTGCCCCATGGGGCACTCGGGGCGCGCGGCGGTACACCCCGGCGTGCACCGCTTCACCTGGAGCGCGCAGACGAAGCCCGCCTCACAGTCACCGTCCGCGAGGCACTCCACGCACCGCAGCGCCGCCTGGTCGCAGAGCGGCTCTGCGCCGTAGCAGGGCGGGTTGCACGGCGGGTGCGCGTCGTAGGGGTAGCAGCGGGCGTCGGGGAAGCAGGTGTAGCCGTCAGGGCACGCGCCGCTCTGTGAGCACGGGGCGCCCTTCGGGTTCGGCAGCACCACGCACCCGGCGACGAGGAGCAGCACGCACGCCGCGCCGCTCCCACGGCGGGTGGGCCCGGGTGACGAGGAAGGAAGGCGCGGTCGCATACGGGCAGACGATGCGAGGCACCCTGTCACCCGCCCTCGCGCCGCAGCTTGCGGATTGTCAAGGCAACCCCCGCTGGCGTGGGCCAGAAGTTGACCAAGCGCCTAAACCCAACGCCCAACCGGAGACGACATGGACGCGAACGAGACGAAGCAGAGAATCCTCGAGGCGGCGGACGGGCTGTTCGGAGCGCTGGGCTTCGACGTGACGACGACCCGCGACATCGCGGAGCGGTCGGGCGTCAACAAGGCCCTCATTCACTACCACTTCGGCACCAAGGACGACCTGCTCGAGGCGCTGCTCGAGGGCGCCTACGCGAAGCTGGGGGCGGCGCTGCAGGCCTCGCTGGCCACGCCGCGCGCCTCGCTGACGGCGCAGGTGGACCACCTGCTCGACACCTACGCCGACTTCCTCGCCGAGCACCGCGCCTTCAGCCGCATCGTGCAGCGCGAGGTGGCCAGCGGCAGGCACGTCGAGCGAATCGTCGAGCGCACGCTGCCGATGTTCCAGCTCGGCGTGGCGTGGATGGGTGAGGCGCTCGACAAGCCGCCGCGCGACCTCGACGCGGTGAACGTGCTCGCCACCGTCTACGGCATGGTCGTCACCTGGTTCACCTACGGCGAGGTGCTGCGCCGCCTCACCGGGAAGGACCCGTTCTCACCGGCCGCGCTCGCCGCGCGCAAGCGCCACGTGCGCAAGGTGGCGCACCTGCTCCTCGCCGAGCTCGAAGGAGGGCGGTAGCCATGCAGCTCGAACGCCCCGCCGTGACGCTGCCCGGGAGCGCTGGCTCGGCCCCGAGAACGGCGCTCCACCCGAAGAACGCGGCGCTCAAGCAGCGGCTGCTCACCGCCGAGCACTGGCTGTGCATCGAGCGCGCGCGCTACACCACCGAGGTGTGGCGGCAGACCGAGGGGCTGCACCCGTCGCTGCGCGCGGCCCGGGCCCTGGCCAACGTGTTCGAGAAGATGACGCTGCGCCTCGAGCCCGAGGAGCTGCTCGTCGGCAACCGCGCCTCGAAGCCCATCGCGCCGCCCATCGCGCCCGAGCGCGGCGACTTCACCTTCGTGTTCCGCTACCTGCTCGAAGACCTGCTGGCCTTCGGCTACCGCATCACCCCCGAGGACAAGGCCGAGCTGCTCGAGGAGCTCATCCCCTGGTGGGCGGGCCGCACGGTGCGCGACGCGAAGGTGGCGGCGCTGCAGGCGCACCACCTCGACAGCCCGCCCAACGCCTCGCCCGCCGAGCTGGTGCGCAAGCTGCGCGCCTTCGGCCCCCGCGCGCTCGGCCGCCTCCTCACGCCGAGGGGCGGCACCAGCGAGCCGCTGCTGCGCCGGCTCCCGCGGCTGCTGGGGGCCATCCGCGCGGGGGCGAGCGACAACGTGAAGGGCCGCGGGCGCTGCACCGACACCCAGGCGCACATCGTGCCGGGCCACAAGAACGTGCTGGCGCTCGGCTTCTCGGGGATTCGCGCGCAGGCCGAGGCGAGGCTCGCGCGCGCCGGCACCGACGACGAGCGCCACTTCCTCGAGGCGGTGCTCCTCACCTGTGACGCCATGCGCGCCTTCTCGCGGCGCTTCGCCACCCTGGCCCGCGCCGAGGCAGAAGGGGGCTGCGCGGCCGAGCGTCGGGGCGAGCTCCTCGAGCTGGCCCAGCGGTGCGAGCGCGTGCCGTGGCTCCCGCCCCGCTCCTTCGCCGAGGCGGTGCAGGCGCTGTGGTTCGTGCAGAACGCCGCCATCATCAGCTACGGCGCGGGCAGCGGCATCACCCCGGGCCGCGTCGACCAGCTGCTCCTGCCCTTCTACGAGGCCGACGTCGCGAAGGGCGCCCTCGACCGCGCCCACGCGCTGCGCCTGCTCGAGGAGCTCGTCATCAAGCTCAACGACAACGTCGTCATCTGGCCGAACATCGGCGGCGTCGAGCTCAACCACCTCGGCTCCGACGTCGAGAACCTCACCATCGGCGGCGTCGATCGACAGGGCGCCGACGCCACCAACGCGCTCTCGTGGCTCTTCATCGAGGCCATCGAGAACACCAACCTCGCCACCACCGCGTCGTTCCGCGTCTCGAAGAAGAGCCCGCCGGAGTACGTGCGCCGCGTCGTCGAGATGCACCGCCGCACCAACTCGCCCGCCTTCCTCTCGGACGAGACGGCCATCGCGACGCTGAGGCGAGACGGCTACTCGCTGGAGGACGCGCGCGACTACTGCCTGGTGGGCTGCGTCGAGCCGAGCGGCAACGGCGACACCTTCGGCGCGACCGGCGGCTCGAAGGTGTACTTCCCCACCGCGCTCGACCTCGTCTTCAACCGCGGGCGCACCACGTTCTTCGGCAACCAGGATGGGCCCGACACCGGCGACCCGCGGCGCTTCGGCTCGTTCGACGAGCTCCTCGCGGCCTACTTCCGGCAGCTCGAGGTGATGGTGGCGCAGGTGACCGAGGCCACCCGGCTGCGTGACGCCATCTGGGCCGAGCGGTTCCACAACCCGCTCATCAGCAGCACCATCGACGGCTGCGTGGAGCGCGCGCGCGACATGACCCGCGGAGGCGCGCGCTACAACTTCGGGGCGGTCGGCGGCGGCGGCCTGGGCACGGCCGTCGACTCGCTGGCGGCGGTGCGGGCGTTCGTCTTCGAGCAGCGCGCGGTGTCGATGGATGAGCTCCTCGCGGCGCTCGCCTGCAACTTCCGCGGGCACGAGGCGCTGCGGCTGCGGCTGCGGGCCGGGCCGCGCTTCGGCGTCGATGACCCCCATGTGGACGCGCTGGCGGCGCTGGTGGTGGCCCGCTTCTGCGAGCTGGTGCGCGCCCAGCCGACCGTCACCGGCGGCCACTTCAAGGCGAGCCTCATCTCGTACGGGCTGAACGTGTACGAGGGCGCGCTCGAGCCCGCCACGCCCGACGGGCGCTTCGCCGGCGCGCCGCTGTCGAACAGCATGTCGCCCAGCAACGGCGCCGAGACGAAGGGCCCCACGGCGGCGCTCAACTCGGTCTCGCGCATCGACCAGACGGCCATCGGCTACGGCAACTCGCTCAACATGCGGCTGCCCATCGGGCTGGTCGGCTCGGAGAAGGGCCAGGAGGCGGTGGCGGGGCTGCTGCGCGCCTACTTCGGCAACGGCGGGTTCCACGTGCAGTTCAACACCGCCGACGCGGCGACCCTGCGCGCGGCCCAACAGCGCCCCCAGGACTTCCCCGACCTCATCGTGCGGGTGTCGGGCTACTCGGCCTACTTCACGCGGCTGGGCCCGAGCATTCAAGACGACCTCATCGCGCGCGCCGAGGTGGCCTTGTGAAGGGCCGCGTCTTCGACGTGCAGCGCTGCTGCGTGCACGACGGCCCCGGCATTCGCACCACCGTCTTCCTCGCCGGCTGTCCGCTGCGCTGCGCGTGGTGCCACAACCCCGAGGCGTTCTCGGGCCAGACGGCGCGGAGCGTCGAGGCGCGCGAGGTGCTGCGCGAGGTGCTCGAAGACCGGGCCTTCTACGAGGCGACCGGCGGCGGGCTCACGGTGTCGGGCGGCGAGCCGCTCCTGCAGGCGCCGTTCGTGGTCGAGCTGTGCGCGGGCGCGCGCGCGGCGGGGCTGCACACCTGCCTGCAGACGTCGGGGGCGGTGGACGAAGCGGCGCTGCGCGCGGTGCTCGAGGTGGTTGACCTGGTGCAGTTCGACCTCAAGCACCTCGACCCGGCTCGGCACCTGGCGCTCACCGGGCGAGGCAACGAGGGCGTTCTCGCCAACGCCGCGCTGGCGGCCTCGGGGGCGCGGCAGGTCGAGTTCCGCGTGCCCATCGTGCCGGGCCTCACCGACGCCGCCGAGGACCTGGCGCGCACGGCGGCCTTCGTTCGCGGCCTCGGCGTGGGCGCGCTCCACCTGGTGCCCTACCAGCGCACCTACCTCGGCAAGTACGCGCAGCTGGGGCTTTTGGCGCGCTGCGAGCAGGTGGAGCCGCCGTCACCCGCGGCGATGCACGCGCACGCGGCGGAAGTCGAGCGTCACGGCCTGGCGGCGCGCATCGCCGGGTAGGCGCTCCTCAGTCGAGCTGGGCGCCCACGGAGCGCTTTTCCGCTCTCGGTGCGACCGGCCCGGGTGGCATGGTCGCGCCCACGCATGAGTGAAGTTGCGGTGTGGACGATGTTCGGGCTCGCCGCGGTGACGTTCCTCGCGGTGTCCTTCATCGTCGCGCCGTATGGGCGACACCGTCGTGAGGGCTTCGGGCCCACCGTCCCGGCCCGCTGGGGCTGGGTGGTGATGGAGAGCCCCGCGGTCTTCGGGCTGCTGGCCTTCTTCTTCTCGGGCGAGGCGCCGACCCAGCCGGGCGCGCTGGTGCTGCTGGGCTTGTGGCTGCTCCACTACCTGCAGCGCACCTTCGTCTTCCCGCTGCGCATGCGGGGCGGCGGTACCATGCCGGTGTTGGTCGCGGGGCTGGCCTTCGGCTTCAACGTCTTCAACGCGGCGCTCAACGGCCGCTGGCTGTCGGTGGCCGACCGCTACCCGGCCAGCTGGCTGCTCGACCCGCGCTTCCTCATCGGCGCGGCGGTGTTCCTCCTCGGCCTCGGCATCAACTGGTGGGCTGACGCGGTGCTGCGCGGCCTGCGCGCTCCGGGAGAGTCGGGCTACCGCGTTCCCCGCGGCGGCCTCTACGAGCTGATCAGCTGCCCCAACTACCTGGGGGAGCTGCTCGAGTGGTTCGGGTTCGCCCTGGCGGCCTGGTCGCTGGCGGGCCTGGCGTTCGCCGTCTTCACCTTCGCCAACCTCGCGCCGCGCGCGCGCGCCCATCACCGCTGGTACCGGGAGCGGTTCCCCGACTACCCGGCCTCGCGCCGCGCGTTGATTCCGGGGCTGTGGTGAAGGCCCTCGAGGTGACCGCGTCGCCGCTCAGGCAGGCGCTTCGACCATTCTCGCCGCCCCACCCCCGTGCGCCTCGCGCGCCTGGCGCGACTCGATGGAGAGGAAGTCGAGCAGCGCCGCAAGGCGCGGGTAGTTGACGGGCGCCGAGACCCACTCCCTGGCGCCGCACGCGCGGGCGCGGTCTCCCTGCACCTCCCACGGGGCGATGGCCACGAGCGCGAGGCCGGGGTGCTCGACGGTGACCCTCGAGATGAAGGCCAGGCCAGGCTCGTCTTCCGCGCGCACCAGCACGGCGTCGAAGGGCCTCGCCTCGAGCGCGGCCCTGGCGACCTCGTACGACTGCGCCCACACCAGGTGGAAGCCGTCATGGAGGCGCTTCTCGGCGAGCGCGAAGGCAACGAGGTCTGGCTCGACCACGAGCACGTCTGGCTTCATGAAGACCCCCTGAAGAAGAGAACCCGCCCGCAAAGACAGCAATCGCGGGGCCAACCTGATCAGGGGCGGGAGGTGGAACCGTCGTGCAGCCGTTGCGAAAAGCGAAGCCCCTCCGCAACGCTTTCGTGACTCACTGCGCCGCGAGGTTGAGGTCGGGCGTCTCGAGGACCTCGCTGGCGAAGCCATGGCGCGCGACCTGGAGCATCGCGGCGCCAAGGTGACGCGTCGAGGTGACGTGTCGCGGCGTCGACGCCGCGGTGGAGCGCGTCGACCTCTCGCGGCTCGACGAGGGCGAGTTCCCCAGGTGCCCCCACTGCGGAGCGCCGATGCGGCCGCTCGTGCTGCTCTTCGACGAGTACTACGACTGGCACGAGGCGTTTCAGGCGCACCGCGCGCGGCGGCTGCTCGACGACGCCGACGTGCTCGTCTTCGTCGGCACCTCGTTCTCGGTAGGCGTCACCAGCCTCGCGATTCGTTCGGCGCAGGTGTCGGGCGCGCGGGTGGTCAACGTGAACCCCGAGCGGGCGCCGTTTCCAGGGGTGGCCGAGCTGAACGAAGGGGCCGAGGTGGTGTTGCCGAAGCTGGCCGAGGCCGCCGGCGTCGCCGCCACTTTCCCGTCGCGCCGGCCCGGCCCCGGGTAGAACCTCGTCATGAGCATTCGACGTATCGCCATCAACACCGGCGGCGGAGACGCCCCGGGCCTCAACGCCGTCATTCGCGCCTGCACGCTCGCCGCCATCAACCGCGGCTGGGAGTGCTACGGCCTGCGCGACGGCTTCAACGGCGTCTTCTTCCCCGAGCGCTACGAAGACGGCGGGCTGATGCGCCTGACCCGCGACCGCGTGCGCGGCATCGCCCACCTCGGCGGCACCATGCTCGGCACCACCAACAAGGGCAACCCGCTGTCCTTCCCGCTGCACCTGCCAGACGGCACCACCAAGGAGATCGACCGGTCGGGAGAGATCGTCGAGTTCTTCGCGAAGAAGCACCTCGACGCGCTGATCAGCATCGGCGGCGACGGCTCGCTCACCATCGCGCACGCGCTGGGCAAGCTGGGCCTGAAGGTCATCGGCGTGCCGAAGACCATCGACAACGACCTCGACAAGACGTTCACCACCTTCGGCTTCGACACCGCCGTGTCCTTCGCGACCGAGTGCCTCGACCGGCTGCACACCACCGCCGAGAGCCACCAGCGCCTCATCGTCGTCGAGATGATGGGCCGCTACGCCGGGTGGATCGCGCTGCACTCGGGCATCGCGGGCGGGGCCCACGCCATCCTCCTCCCCGAGATTCCCTTCGACCTCGACAAGGTGGCCGAGAAGATTCGGCAGCGCGACGAGTACGGCCGCGGCTACTCGCTGGTGGTCGTGGCCGAGGGCGCGCGCGTCATCGACGGGCAGCACGCGGTGCTGGCCCAGGCCGAGGCGGGCCAGGCCGAGCGCCTCGGGGGCATCGGCGAGCTGGTCTCGCGCGCCCTCTCGGCGAAGACGGGCAAAGAGGCCCGCACGGTGGTGCTCGGCCACCTGGTGCGCGGCGGGTCGCCCACCTCGTTC
The DNA here is from genome assembly GCA_014879945.1 of Myxococcus sp. Classification (GTDB taxonomy): domain Bacteria; phylum Myxococcota; class Myxococcia; order Myxococcales; family Myxococcaceae; genus Xiheimicrobium. The sequence continues at coordinate 7,954 of JACSRE010000189.1, read as the reverse complement.
GACCGGCTCGCGGCGCTGCGCTTCGGGGCCGCCGCGGTGCGGGCGCTCGAAGAGGGCATGACCGACGTGATGGTCAGCCTCGCGCACCCCAACGTGCAGTACGTGCCGCTCGAGCAGGTGGCCGGGCGCATGAAGGCCGTGCCGCTCGAGTGCGACACCATCGCCACCGGGCGCGACATCGGCGTCTGCTTCGGCGACTGACGCCCGGAGCGCGCCTCAGGCCTGGAGCACCTTCGCGAGCGCCGCCTTCAGCTGGAGCGGCGTGAAGGGCTTGGCGAGGAAGCCGGCCAACACGCCGCGCAGCGACTCGACGACGTCGGCGGCGGCGAACCCGCTCATCAACAGCACCGGCACCTCTGGGCGCCGCGCGTGGAACTCGCGGGCCAGCGGCCCGCCTCCGCCGTTGGGCATCGTCAGGTCGAGCAGCACGCACCGAAGCTCGGGGTGCGCGCTGAACAGGTCTCTGGCGCGCGCCACGCCGTCGGCCAACAGCGGCGAGAGCGCGAACTCACGCACCAGCTCTGCGAGGGTGTGCAGCACCGAGGGCTCGTCATCGACGATGAGCACCACCGCGCCCCTGGGGAGCTCAGGGAGCGGGCCGGCGTCACCCGCCTCGGCCGGCGCGCTGGCCACGGCGGCGGCCGGCAGCAACACCCTGAAGCGCGAGCCCTCGTCGACGACGCTGTCGACCTGCACGCTGCCGCCGTGCCGGTGCACGATGCCGCGCACCGCCGCCAGCCCCAGCCCCCGGCCCGTGGCCCTGGTGGTGAAGAACGGGTCGAAGATGCGCCCCAGCGTCTCGGTCGTCATGCCGACGCCGCGGTCGAGGACCTCGAGGCAGGCGTAGCTGCCGGCGCCCAGCAGCGCGCCCGGCACCTGCTCGAGCGTGACGCCCGAGGTCTTCACGCGCACCGCGCCGTCGCGCCCCTCCATGGCGTCGGCGGCGTTGTGCACCAGGTTCATCAGCACCTGCCGCAGCTGCGTCGGGTCGGCCACCACCGCCGGCGTGGCCTCGTCGAGCTCAAGCTCCACGCGCACGCGCCGGGTCGCGGTGAGGCTCAACATCTCGGCCATCTCGCGCACCAGCGCGTTGAGGTCGACGCGCTCCCGAATGACGGGGGCCCTGGCCGAGTAGATGAGCAGCTGCTTCACCACCTCGGCGGCGCGGAGCGAGGCGCGCGCCGCCAGCTGCATCGGCTCCTTCGCGGGGGACTCCGGGGGCAGGCGCAGCAGCGCCAGCTCGGTGTTGCCGACGATGGTGCCCAGCAGGTTGTTGAAGTCGTGGGCGATGCTCCCGACGAGCACGCCGAGGGTCTCGAGCTTCTGCGCCTGCAGCAGCGCCTGCTCGGCGGCCTTCTGCTCGGTGACGTCTTCGCAGGCGATGAGCGCGGCGAGCCGGCCCCCCTCGCCCGGGCCCGCGCGCGCACACTCCTTGACGGTGATGACGCCGCCGTCCTTGCGCACCTTGCGGGCCTCCCACTTGAAGACCTGCCCCGGGTTGGCGAAGCAGCGGGCGAGCTGCTGGGTGAGGCCCTCGCGGTCCTCGGCGACGAAGACGCCCTTCAAGGGGTGACCGACGAGCTCGTGCGCTTCGTACCCGAGCCGCTCGAGCGCGAAGCAGTTGACCGAGGCGACCGTGTGGTCGTCGGCCACGGTGAACAGCATCGAGGGCGTGCCATCGTAGAGCGCCCGGTAGCGCGCCTGGCTCGCGGCGAGCTGCTCGGTCAGCGCGTCTTCGTTCATGGCGGCCTCGACACCGGGGGCGGTGCTCGCGCGACTGTCTCGCGGCTGACGGGCTGCGGGCAAGCCCCCGCGCCAAACGAGCGCGCGGCGGTGACGCGCTGCCGCCGGCTCAGGCCAGCGCGCTCTCTTGCCCGGAGTCGATGGTGAAGAGGCACGACGAGCGGGTGAGCGTCACCATCTTCGCCGCGAAGGCGAGGTCGCCGCTGTTGGGCATGCCGAAGATGTCCATGTCGGACTGGGGCACCTGGGCGATGGCCTCTTCCATGGTGCCCACCACCACGACGGTGTTGGCGCTGTTGGGGATGCGGGTGAGGTCGCGCAGCTCGTCGACGTAGCTGCGCGCCAGCTGCGCCTGGAGCGGGTCGGCCACCGCGCTGATGAGGTTGAGCTCGGCCTTCCAGGCGCGCGCGAGGCGATAGGCACAGAGGATGGCGAGGTTGCTGTTGCCGCGCGCCAGCTCCTGCTCGACGGTGGCGCCGGCGTCGGGCGGGCGCACCCACAGGTTCACCACCGCCGCGCGGCCGAGGCCCGCGGTCGGGTGCATGGCCAGCAGCAGGGCGCCCACCTCGAGCCGCCGGGCCTCGGAGAGGAGCACGGCGGTCTCCTGCGCGCGGGCGGGCTCCACCGGCACGCTCAGGAAGAGCACGTTGGGGCGAAAGAACGCGCCGCGCAGCGCCTGCAGCCCCGCGAGGATGCCCGTCACGTAGCCGGCCGAGTCGATGACCGACCAGGTGGTGAAGACGACCTTCCGCAGCTCCTGCCCCAGCTTCTCGACGCGCGGCGAGAGGTCGCTCACGCTCGTCTGGTCGGCGATGCCGAGCAGCTTGAGCGCGCCGGCGGGCTTGCACAGGTCGGTGAGCAGCTTGAACTCGCCGCGCAGCTCCGCGCCGTCGACGACGGGCACCAGGAAGCTCGGCTTCCACGCGCGCGCGGTGCCCAGCTCGAGCGCCGTGACGCGGCTGGCGGCCCACTCGGCGAAGGCCACGAAGATGCCGCTGCGCACGTCTTCGCCCGGCTTGCCCAGCCTTCGCTGCATCATCCACAGGTAGCCGGCCACCACCAGGCCCCAGGCGACGAGGCTGAAGGTGGGGTTGACGATGAACATCGCGAACAGACAGCCCAGCGCGCCCAGCAGCGGCACCACGCGCGGCAGCCGCAGCGTCGGGCGGAACGACACCAGCCCCAGCGACGACTCCACCAGCATCACCACGTTGATGACGGCGTAGGTGATGAGGAAGAACATCGTGATGAGCGGCGCCATGGCGTTGAGGTTTCGGGCGAGCAGGCCGACCAGCACGATGACGCCGGTGATGAGCATGGCCCGGCGGGGCTCTCCGTTGGCCGCCGTCACCTGCAGCCCTTCGTGAAACGGCACCAGCCGGTCTCTCGCCAGCGCCTTCAAGATGCGCGGCGCGCCCACCAGCGACGAGAGGGCCGACGAGAAGGTGGCCCCCAGCACGCCGGCCAGCACCAGCGGCGGGAAGCGCGCCTTGTCCACCATCACCATGTAGTTCGACGTCAGCTCGGCGGTGGTGCCCGCGCGCGAGGCCCACACCGCGAGCACGACGTAGAGCACCGCCGACAGCGCGATGGCCGAGAGCGTGCCGAGGGGAATCGACCTGCGCGGGTCTCTGAGCTCGCCCGACATGTTCGCGCCCGCGAGGATGCCGGTGGCGGCGGGGAAGAAGACGGCGAAGACGCCCCAGAAGTCGGTGCCCTTGAAGCCCGTCTCGGGCGCGCCGCGGTACGGGCTCTCGAGCGGGTTGATGGCGACGTCGGCCGTCCACACCTCGGGGTTGCCCAGCACCACCACCAGCGACGCGAAGATGACGGCCATCACCACGTACTGAATGCGGAACGCGAGGCCGGCGCTGACGTAGGCGATGGCGAACACCACCGCGAAGACGGCGAAGTCGACGACGAGCGGCGGGTGCTTCGGAAAAATCCAGTTCCAGCCTTCGCGGAAGCCGAAGATGTACATGGCCACCGCGAGCGCCTGCGAGAGGTAGAGCGGAAAGCCGACGCTCCCGCCCACCTCGAGGCCCAGCGAGCGCGAGATGATGGCGTAGGGGCCGCCGGCGCCGAGCCGGGTGTTGGTGGCGATGGACGACAACGAGAGCCCGGTGAGCGCGGTGATGGCGACCGCCAACCCCACCACCAGCAAGCCCTTGGCGAGGCCCGCGTTCCCCACCACCCAGGGGAGCCGCAGGTACATGATGACGCCGAGGATGGTGAGGAGCGTCGGCGTGAAGACGCCGGCGAAGGTGCCGTACCGCTGAGGCCCGGCTGTCGGCGTCGTCATGGGCCGACCATAGCGGACGCTCAGGTGGCCGCGGGCACGGACTCAACGGGCGCCGGCGCGGGCGCGGGCGCGGGCGGCTCGACGGGCGCAGGCGCAGGCTTCGGCGCGTCGAACAGCAGGTTGCCGCGCAGGCCCAACGACACGATCCACCCGCCCACCGTGTACTGCCCATTGCCGACGACGCCGCCCTGCAGCGGCATCATGGTGTTGATGTCGGTGCCGCCGGTGGAGCCCTGGCGCTGGTTGCTGTCGGTGATGTTGAGCGTCGTGGTGGGCGTGTAGACGAAGCCCGCGATGAGCTCGATGGGGCCGAGGTGGCCGGTGACGCCGCCGGTGAGGAAGAGCCGGCTGGGGTGCGGGAAGTCGAGCGCGAAGTACGGCGAGGGCTGGGCCGAGGTCTCGTACCAGACGCCGGCCGAGAACGACGTCCACTTCCAGGGGCGGTAGCTGCCGCCGAGGCGGCCCGAGAAAGTGCCCACCCAGTTCTTCGGCACCTTGAAGGGCGCGACGGGCGTGGGCGCGGCGGAGCCGATGGCGAGCGTCACCCCCAGCGGCGTCAGGGTGAGCGCGTCGAGCGAGTTCCACCCCTGGTAGACGAAGTCGGCGTTGACGCCCCACGTCTTCGAGGGCGAGTAGCGCGCGCCGACGCGCACCTCGAGCGGCATGGTGAACTCGAGCTGGCCCTCGTCGCCCATCACGGTGGTGTTGAGGGAGCGCGGCGTCTCGCCGAGGTCGAACGTCAGCTTGCCGCGCGCGCGAATGGGCACCGGCGGGCGCAGCGAGGCGCCGAACGAGAGCGCGCTGGTGGGGCGCACCATGACGCCGGCGACCGCGGTGAAGCCGACGAGCCCGTCGAGGTTGGCGCGCACCACCGAGTCGAACGAGGCGTCTTCTTCAGACGACTTCGTCGGGTCGGTCAGCCCGCTGTACACCGCCTGGTTGAAGTCGAAGTGCGACGTCACCAGCTGCAGCGACACGCCGGCCTGCACCATGGGGTGGAAGTCGTAGGCGATGGCGAGCGTGGGGAAGGCGATGATGATGTCTTGCTTCACCAGCATGTAGCGGTTGGGCGAGAAGCGCTTGGGGTTGCGGTTGTATTTGCCGGTCGAGTCCTTCGTGTAGTCGGGCACCGGGTACTCGTTGAGGCCGACGGCCGGCGGCACGTAGAAGCCCAGCGCGACGGTGAAGGCGCGGCCGAAGAGGTCGAAGCCGTACGAGGCGCCGAACATCGGCGAGATGAAGACCGTGCCGCCGGGGCTGATGTTGCTGCCGGTGCGGGCCACCTTCTCCATCAGGTTCGACGGGGCGTTGGGGTTCCAGCCCGGGTCTTGCCGCCAGAACGTCACCTCGTTGTTCATGAAGTTGCCGTCGACGAGGAGCGACAGCCCGCGCACCTGGGTGAGGCCCGCCGGGTTGTGCTGCATCGCCGAGAGGTCGTCGGCCTGGGCGGTGAACGCGCCGCCCTGCACCATGGCCCTGGCGCCGTTGTCTCCGAAGTAGAAGCCCGACCCGTGGGCGGTCGAGGCGGCGACGACGAACAGGCACGAGACGAGCAGACGCGGCATGTGGACTTCCCCCTGCAAGGAATGACGGAGGACGCGCCTTATGCGCTGGCCGCGCGGGTGTCGACCCCGAGGCCCATCGTGAGATGGTGCTGCGTCATGAGCCTGCTGCGCTTCAGCGTCGCCTCCGCCGCCGTGGTGATGACCGCGTGCTTCGTGCCGGTCGATGAGCTCGACGCCGCCTGCGTGGGCGTCGGCTTGGCCACCGGCGCGGTGCGCTTCAGCTTGAGCTGCCCTGCGTGCTTCAGCACCGTCAGGCCCGAGATCGTCGGGCCGTGAAGGGTGGGCCGGCGTCGAGACGCGGTAGAAAATTCTCGCGGCGAAGAAACAGCTGCTCCGCCAGGGAGCCAGACGCACGTCGATGGAGGGCTGCGCTACGGTGCGCGCCATGATGCGTCCCGTCCTCTCTGCTGCGTTGCTTGCGCTGTCGACCCTCACCGTCATCGCCTGCGGACCGCCGCCCGGAGACGAAGGAACGCCCAAGCCGTTGACGCTGCCGCCGCCGCAGGCCGTGCCAACGACGCCGGCGAAGACGGCGGTCGGCCGCGCCTTCGGGCCGGCGACCTCCATCACGGTGGGCGCCGATGGAGGCACCCTCGTCACGCCCGATGAGGGCCTCACCGTCATCATCCCCGCTGGCGCCGCGCCGGCCGGCACCGTCATCACCGCCACGCCCATCACCAACCACGTGCCGGGCGGCTTCGGCCCCGCCTACCGCCTCACCAAGCCCGACGGGGTGACGTTCGCGCAGCCGGTGACGGTGCGCTTCGCCTACGCCAGCGCCGACCTCGAGGGCCGCCCGCTCAGCGGGCTCCACATCGCCCGGCAGCGCCCCGACACCACCTGGGAGGCCTTCGTGCCCACCGTCGATGCCGCCAACAAGACCCTGTCGGTCACCACCACGGGCTTCAGCGACTGGGCCAACATGAGCGGGTGGCAGCTGGTGCCCGGCAGCTCGCAGGTGCGGGCCGGCCACTCGAAGAACCTGTTGATCAAGAGCTGCGATCTCAAGGAGTACGACGACGGCATGGGCGGAACGATCACCTCGCTGTCGGTCTACGACTGCACCAACTCGCGCGCCCCGTCGGCGGTGGGCTCGTGGGCGGTCAACGGGGTGGCCGGCGGCAACCCGACCCTGGGGAAGATCTCGAACGTCGAGACGCACGGGGCCACCTTCACCGCGCCCGAGGAGGTGCCGACGCCCGAGACCGTCGAGGTCAGCGTCGAGATGACGACCGGCAGAGCGAAAGAGATTCTCATCGCGCGGGTGAGGATCACCAAGACCCTGGGCTACCTCGGCACGGTGCGGCTGACGGCCATCGCGAGGGGAGGCTCCGCGATCGAGGCGACGACGCTCCAGGCGCGCGCCGAGGTGCTCTTCCTGCGCACCAGCGATGACGCCACCAGCGCCAACTACGATCTCGAGGCGGCCGACTCGCGCATCGACGTGCTGACGTGGGGCTTCGAGGGCCTCAGCGAGTCGTGCAAGCCGCGCGGCAACGCGACCGTCTCGCCGTCGCTGAAGGAGGGGTTGTACGGGGCGATGGGCATCACCAAGGACCCGAAGACGTATTCCTTCAACGGCACGGTCTCGCTCAGCGTGCCTGCGCGCTGCCGCTCCAGGAGCACCGGCACCGAGACCACGCGCGACTTCGACGGGCTCGCGTTCATCTTCGGCACCGACACGACGACGTCGTTTCAGGAGCAGCCGCTGCCCGACCCGCTCTACTTCGAGGAGAGGGGCTTCTCGCTGCAGGTCGGGCAGCTCTCGGTGGTACAGGACTGGAGCTTTGCCCGCAGCTTCCAGTGACCTCGCCTCGGCGCGTCGTCCGTCGCGGTCGCATCCGCCCGTCGACGTGATGGACCTGGGAGGAGAGTCAAGGCTCCGCGGAGGAGCGGGAACGGCCTCGGCGGGCGCGCTCCACGACAAGCCTCACGGTGACGAGCCCGGCGCCCGCCAGCCCTACGAGCGCGACGGCAAGAGCGACCTGAGCAGCCACGCGAACAGTGGCGCAGCGCGCCTGGAGCTCGAGCCGGCCGCACTGCGGCAAGAAGAGAACCATCCACGCGGCGCAGTAGACATACACGAGCCCAGCAACGGCAGATGAGATGGCAAGGCCACAGCCAAGTGGCGCCAGCCGGCCACGCCTCATGGTGTACCCCTGCGCGGCCGGGCCATAGACGAAGCGGCCGAGACGGCTCCGGTGGAGTCGGTTTCAGCCACCACGCGAAGCTGCCCGTCGTACAGCCAGCCCTTCTCCAGCACGCCGTCGCGCCGCTTGCCGACGCGCCGGCCCCTCGCGTCGACGTGGTACTCGAGCCTCGTGCCGCCCGGCAGCGTCGAGGA